>JBOHSY010000001.1:0-12251 GCA_050733355.1 Gemmatimonadales bacterium
GTCTGGAGCTCGCGGCTGCCGATGGTCCCGAAGAGCGGCGCGAACTGGAAAGTGGACGCCGAGATGCTCGACGTGAACGACTGGTAGTCCTTGCCGCGCGAGTAGGTGTACGCGGCGTTCACATCCACCGCGCCGGCGAACTGCTTCTGCAGCTGGCCCGTGGCGGACCAGGTGTACGCGCCGCTCCGCCCGATGTGGCGGAGCACCTGGCGGAACGCCGGATCCACCCGGCTCGGCGTGGCGGTGAGCGCGGTGGGGGTGCCACTGAGGGTCCCGTAGACCGTCCGTCCGCCCTCCGCGGCGCTCGTCCCGACGGTGGTGACGTTGACCTCTTCGATGTAGAGGTCGTTCACCGCGTAGCTGTACAGGAAGTCGAACGTGCCCACGAGACCCCAGGGCAGCCGGCGGTCGGCGCCCAGCGCGACCCGCAGATTCTGCGGGAAGCGGAAGTCGGGATCGAAGAAGTTGATGTCCGCCGGCGGAGCGGTGGGTCCGGTCGTGGCGCCCACACACTGGGTCGGCAGGTTGTTGACGTCGCCGGTGAACGCCGGGACGGAACCGGTTGTCGAGCAGGTGAGCTGGACCTGCTCGAGCCCGGTGTTGCCGAAGGCATTCGAGATCCAGACGTATGGCGGACGCCCGCTGAACAGGCCTACGCCGCCGCGGAGGATCGTGGTGCCCCGGCCGTCGGGATCGAAATTCACGCCCAGACGCGGCGACCACAGCATGTTGCCCGATGGAAAGTCGCTGGTGTTGATCGCCAGCGGGGACGTGAGCAGCGCCGGATTCTGGCTGGGCGCGTCGATGAAAGGCACGTCGGCGCGGAGGCCGAGGGTAACCGTCAGCCGGTCGTTGGGCGACCAGGCGTCCTGGGCGTAAAGGCCGAGCTGCTGCACCGAGAAGTCGGTGTTCGGCCCGCCCTCGCGAATCGGCAACGCGATCGTATAGCGATTCGGCGCGTTGACCTTCAGCGCGGTGGTATCGGCGAAGGTCCACACCCCCTGGTTCCGCGGGAAGAAGCCGTTGAAGAAGCTGAAGAACTCGTTGTGGGTACCGACCGTGATCCGGTGGGAGGCGCCCACGTCGAAGGTTACGTTGTCGGTGACCTCGTAGATGTCCTGGTCGAGGAGGTTCCCCGGGGTGAACACGTCCGATCCCGCGGCCACATACGCGCCGGCGCGGTCGGCCTGCACCCGGATCAGCGGGGTGTTCACCTCCTGGTCGCGCTTGTCGCGGATGCGCTGGTAGCCCACCAGCAGCTCGTTGTTCCAGCGTCCGCCGAACACGGTGAGCCACTTGGCCCGCGCCGTGTTCGTGCTGTTCGCCTGGGTCCATCCGCTGCGGCTGAGCTGGTAGCCGTCCCGGTCCTGGGTGGCGGCGCGGAGCGCGTCGCGGGTGAGCTGCTCCCGGTCGGCGTCGACATTGTTGTAGGACAGCTCGAGCCGGCTGTTCACGCCGAGCTGCGCGGTGACCTTGCCGAAGAGGTTGCGGTCGGGCTGACCGAGCGTGGGCTGGCGCCAGTCGCCCGGATCGAACCCGTACTGGTCGCGCACGATCTCCTGCACCCGGGTCGCGGTGAGCTGGGTGATGCCGATGCCCAGCGAGTCGGCACCGTTCGCCGGATCGGGACCGATCTGCTGGCCGCCGAACGGCGCGTCCTGCTCCTGCACGTCCACCGCGGCGAAGAAGTGGACCTTGTCCTGGAGGATCGGCCCGCCGAACGTCAGGCCGTACTGCCATTGCTTGAACTCGGTGGCGGGATTGCCGAGCGGGTCGTCGCCGGTGAGGCTTTCGTTTCGGTAGTAGCTGAACACCGACCCGCTGAACCGATTGGTGCCCGACTTCGTGATCGCGTTCACCAGGCCGCCGGCGAAGTTACCCTGACGCACGTCGAACGGCGCCACCAGCACCTGGAACTCCTGCACCGCCTCCAGCGAGATCGGCTTCGAGAGCACCTGCCCGCCCGGGGCGCCGGTAGACCCGATCGCGAAGAGGTCGGTGTTGATGCCGCCGTCGATCTGGATGTTGTTGTACCGGTTGTTCTGACCCGCGATCGTGATCGCGCCGTCGGAGCTGCTGGACGGCGTGGCCTGCGGCGAGGTGGCGATGAGGTCCGTGAAGTTCCGGCCCTGGAGCGGCAGCGTGCGGATCGCGCGCTCGCCGATGGTCTGCGCGGCACCGGTGCGGCCGGCGTTGATCAGCGGGTTCTCGGTGGCCGTGACCGTGAGCTCCTCGAGCTGCACCGCCTGCTGCGTGAGCTCGAGATCGAGCGTCAGGCGCTGGCCGAGCGACAAAGCCACGTCGGGGCGGGTGGCCGGCTCGTACCCGATGGCGCGCGCATCCACCGACAACACGCCGCCCACCGCAATGTTCTCGACGTTGTACCGGCCGTTGGCACGCGTGGTGGCCTGATAACGCTGGCCGGACGCCGCGCTGGTGACCGTGACGACTGCGTTCTCGACCGGCGATCCGTCGGCCGTGGTGACCGAGCCCTGGATGGCGCCGCCGGTCAGCCCCTGCGCTGTCAACGGCGCCGTGAGCGCCGCGAGGAATAGGACGGGCGCACTCCAGCGCGCCACCGCGAACCCTGCAGCTTGCATCCGCCACGCTCCCTATGTGGGAAGGCGGATAAAGTCCGTCGCGAATCCGGCGAATGCAAGGCCCCGTGCGGTCCCGTTACTGGCGTGCGGCCTCGACGGTCATGATCGCGGGCGGCCGCTCGCGCCGGATCCGCGCGGCGGCCTTCTCAGCCGCTCGGAAGGCGCGTATGACGTTGCCGCCTGCAACCTTGCGCAGATCGTCGTCGCTCCAGCCCCGGCGGATCAGCTCCGCGAAGAGCTCGGGGAACCGCGAGACGTCGTCCAGACCCCGCGGGACGTAGCTGATCCCGTCGAAGTCGCTGCCGATTCCCACGTGATCCGCCCCGGCCACCCGTCGCACATGGTCGAGGTGGTCGGCCACCTGTTCCAGCGCCGCCGGCGGCGGCGGGTTCTCGCGCTCCCACCGGGCCAGCTGCCGGGTGCGCTCGACCACATCGGCCACCTCGGCGGCGAGCTGCTGTTCCCGCTCGTGCCTCACGGCGTCCCAGGCGGCGGTCTCCTCCGAAACGAAGGCCGGCACGAAGGTGACCATCACGACCCCGCCGTTCGCGCGCATCCGGGCCAGGATGGAGTCGGGCACATTCCGGGGGTGGTCGACCAGCGCGCGCGCCGACGAGTGCGAGAAGATGACGGGCGCCTCGCTCAGGTCGAGCGCCTGGCTCATCACGGCGGGCGACACGTGCGAGAGGTCCACCAGCATGCCGAGCCGGTTCATCTCCCGCACGACTTCCCGCCCGAACGGCGAAAGGCCGTTGTGCCGCGCCGTGTCCAGCGCGGCGTCGGCCCAGTCGAGCGTGACGTTGTGGGTGAGCGTGAGATAGCGGACCCCGAGATCGTGGTACGCCCGGAGCGCGCCGAGAGAGTTCTCCAGCACGTGCCCGCCTTCGGCGCCGAGCAGCGACGCGATGCGGCCGCGCTTGAACTGGCGCTCGATGTCGTCCGCGGAGAGCGCCAGCGCCAGCCGCTCCGGATAGCGTGCGATCACGCGGCGGGCGATGTCGATCTGCTCGAGCTGGACCCGCGCGTAACCGCTGTCCCGGCATTCGCCCGGCACGTACACCGACCAGAACTGCGCGCCCACCTGGCCGCGGGCGAGCCGCTCGAGGTCGGTGTGCCCGCGGGTCCGCGTGCGGAGATCGTACGCTTCCACGTCGCGCGGAGCGACGGTGTCCTCGCGGATCGCCCAGGGCAGGTCGTTGTGGCCGTCCACCAGCGGAGCGTCGCGGAGGAGGCGGCGGGCCCTGTCCAGCGCCTTGTCCTGAGCTGCGGCCATTGGGGTGAGCGGTGAGAGGTGAGCGGTGAGAGGTAAGAGGGACACCACGAGCAACCATCGGAGGCCGGCCGGCAGTCGAGAGACGCCTGGGCACACCCACATCTCACCTCTCACTTCTCACCTCTCACTTCTCACCTCTCACTTCTCACCTCTCACGATCGCGACCAGCTCCGGCCGGGTGACGAATTCCGGGCAGATGGTCCGGTCGAACTCGTAGGGCCCGCCGGTCTCCGCATCGGTCCAGGGGAATCCCCGGCACACGGCGGGATAGTACGGCTCCGCGTGGATCGTGCAGACGTTGTGCTGCAGAAACACACACCGGCCGCCCTTCACCCGGGTGCGCCACTCGCCCCAGCGGGTGCGGTACACGGTGCTCTCGCCGTGCGCGCGGGCGATGGCCGCGGCCTCCTCCTCGCCCAGCGTCACCCCGTAGGTGCAGCAGGACGACGCGTGCGGGCAGGGAAAGCAGGGAAGCGGCGGAAAGCCGTCGCTCATCGCGCCCCCCGCGGAGCGACCTTCCGGAGCACCTGGCCGTCGAGCCGCTCGGTGGGGCGCACGCCGATCAGCGCGGCAAGCGTCGGGGCGATGTCGGTCGTGCTCACCGAGTCCGGATACCGCCGCGCGGCGATGCCCGGTCCGAGGAACGCCACCGGCACCCGCTGATCGTCCGGGTGCGCCGAGCCGTGCATCGCGAGCGTGATGGCCGCGGACCAGACGTAGTCCGGCTGCACGAACGCGCAGGCGAGCCACCCGAAATCCCGGGGAAGGCTCCGCCGGCACAGCACGGCGTCGGCGTCGCCCGCGGGCGCCGCCTTGAGCGCTGCCGGGGTGAGCGCTCGGCGGACACCGGGCGTGGACGTCATGCGGGCGACCACCGCCCGCGCGACGCTGTCGACGTTCACGCCCGTCCCCTTGAGCGCCGCGACGTCGCCGTAGAGCACGCCGTCGCGGAAGCCGAACCGCTCGCGTCCCGCCAACGCGCGGGCGAAGCTCGCGTTGAGCTCGGACGCGAGGTCGCCGAACCAGATTCGGCCGGCCTTCCGCCCGCGCACCGTGGCGATGTATTCGGGCATCGAGGACATGCCGTGGTCGCCGGTGAGCGCGAGGAGGGTGCGCTCGCGTGGCACGACGCTCCACAGCGAGTCGAGGAACCGGCCGAGCCACCGGTCGAGCTGGAGCACCTGGTCGTGGAGCTCGCGCGAGTCGGGCCCGTACGCATGGCCGACCGCGTCGGTGGACGAGAGCGAGACCACGAGCAGGTCGGTGGGGCCGCCCTGCCCGAGCCGCATCCGCTCCACCCCGCGAAAGGCGAAGGCGAGCGTCAGCGAGTCCATCACCGGATAGTTGGGGAGCACCACCGCGGCGGCGTCGCCGTTGGCGGTGAGCTGGTGCGGAAACGCGATGTCCCGCCCCCCGTTCTCGGCCGCGATGCTGTCCGGCTCGGGATAGGCCGCCGGATCCTTCAGGAGGGGGTTCCAGGTCCACCCGGCCACCTTCTGCACCGGCTGCGTGGTGTTCCACTCCCGCACCCAGCCGGGCAGCGTGTCGGCGCGGTACCAGGCGCTGGTCGTGAAGATCCCGCCGGCATACCAGAACACTTCCCCGCGCGAGCGGCCGACAGGCAGGATGGCGCCGCGGTCCTTCCGGGAGACGGACAGTACACGGGAGGCGGAGTCGGCGGCGCGCAGCCAGTCGTACAGCGTGGTCCCGCGGAACCGTCGCGGCGACGCGCCGAGCCCGGCATCCTTCAGCTCGAGCAGGGGGCTGGCCGGATCGAGCACGCCATGATCGTTGGTGACGATGTTGGTGTGCGCCGGCGTGCGGCCCGAGAGCATCGTCGCATGACCTGGCGCCGTTTCCGTCACAGCATGGTCCTGCCGTCCGTCGGTGAAGAAGGCGCCTTCGCGCCAGAAGCGGCCCAGACCGCCGGTGAGCTGCGCGCTCCAGCGGGGGAAGTAGTCGCCGCGGAGCTGGTCGACGGCGATCAGGACGACGAGCCGGGGACGGGGCACGGGCTCTGGAGTCGCGCCGCCGCCGGGCGCGGGCGCGCCCGCGCAAGCCGTGGCGGCGAGGAACAGGAGAGTGTGTCGGGGCATACGCGAAGTTAGCGTCCGCGAGCATTCTTGTCAGCGCACCAGGTGCGTGATCCACTCGGCCGGCTCGGCGTCGAACGGCAGCCCGCGACCGCGCTCGGTGAGAGACATCGGACGCGGCTCGCGCTCGTCCGCCCGCACCCGCGCGGCTTCGGTGCGCGGCAGGCCGAACCGCCAGCATCCGGCTGCCCGCCGGTTGCCGGCGTTGTAGCAGCGGAGCACGAGACCCCCGCCGGCCTCCGCCGGCTTGATCGCCGACACGACGAGCCCGCGGCCCTCGAGCGCGATCGAGTCGGGCGAGGCAAGCGGCGGCACCGCGTCGCGGAGCCACCAGGCGCTCACCGGCAGGAACGCGTCCTCCCACAACGCATACAACGCATCGCCGCTCTCGAGATCGCGCGCGGATACCGGCGCGAGCGCCAGATCGATGCGGTCCGGCCCGAGGCACTGCGCGAGTGGCGTCGGCGTGGGCCAACCCGCGTGGCCCGGACGCGTGGGCAGATCGCCGCGCGAGAGTTGTCCCACGGCGCGAAGCACGGTGATGAGGAGATCGCCCTCCTCCGTCCACTCCAGCTCGAAGAAACCCGGCGCGAGGAGCACGAGGCCACGCCCTCCGGACGCGGCGGCCGCAAAGCGGTGGGCTGGAGCGGTCGTCACGGGCGTCTCATGTGAGTGCTCCCCGGGGTCGACGGCCACGGGCTTTCTCGCCACCAGCCCGAACTGTGCACCGGTGACGATCGATGACCCCGCGAGACCGGTCGGGCAGCGAAGCCGGAGACGGTGGTCGAGGGCGCCGTTGTCGAGCTCGAGCATACAGTGGAGCAGCGGGCTTCCCGCGTGGAGCCGCAGCACCAGGCGTGCCCCGACCCGGCCCCGGCCGCGGCCGCCGGGATGCCGGCCGGCCGGGAAGCTCCAGCGCGCCTCGAGGATGCCCACGTACGGGCCGGCGGCGAGCGGGCGCACCTGCACCGCGCCCGCGCTCCTCGCGACCCGGTCGTCGCGCGCGGGCGCCCAGGTGTAGGTATCTCCCGCGTCGAGACTACTCTCCAGCCGGAGCAGTCCTTGGTAGCGCTCGCCGCTCTCGCGATCGGTGAGCGCGAGCGCGCCGCCGGGCCCGACTTCGATGGTCAGTCGCTCGTTGGCAAGCGTGCGCCCGCGCGCCCGGATGTCCGGTCGCGTGCGTCGCGGCGCAACGGCGCCAGGGCGGGCGGCGTGTGCCTGCACCGCCAGCCCGTCGAGCGCGGGGGCCTCGAACGCGACGCGCACCACCTCGACTTCGTCCTGGTCGGGATAGTGCCGGTCCGCGTCGATCCGCTCGTGCGCCAGCCGACGTCCGACCACCTGCACCGGTAGCAGCCGACCGTCCGGTGCGACCAGCGCGAACGGCGGCGCGCCGGACCCGATCCGGGGGGCACGAGTCCCGGGCGGACCGACCATGACGTCGCGCCGGAACCACGATAGCTCGGCGAGGACGACGCCGGTGCGCGTCCGCGGGGCCGGATTCCAGAGCACCAGCCGCGGCTCGACCGCGGCGGCGGCGTCCCGGGCGCGATCAGCGACGTGCCCGAGCCTCCGGTGGAGCGCCCGCCGACTCACTTCGGCCACCAGCGCTTCGACGTCGGCGAACCGGGCCGTCATGGCCGCCGCGACGGCATCGGAGGCCGTACCGCAGATCGAGTCGTGAAACTGGTTGGCGAGCAGCCTGCGCCAGGCCTGGCTCAATAGAGCGCGCAGATCCCCCGGGGGTCCCGCCAGGGCGACGAGCGGCTCCGCGATCCGCTCGAGCCGCGCCTCGATCAAGGCGTTGCGACGCTTGTGCGGTGCCCGCGTGCCGTGCGCACCCTGGAGCGTCCAGGTGTAGCCGTAGGACCACCGGAGCTCGCCTTCGATTCTTGGAACCGTGGCGGCGTCGCCTGCCGCCGCGGCGAGAAACTCGTCGACTCGCGAGATCCGCACCTCGTGCTCCGGCTCGCGCTGGGTGAGCAGCCGCCGGAGCCGCTCGGGCGCGCGGTGCGCGCGGTGGTGGTCGGCCCCGACGAACACCGCCACGTGCCGCGTGGCCGCGCGCGACACGACCGACTCGCGCACCGGCGGCCACGCCCGGGCGAGCGCGTCGGCTTCGGCGGGGAGCGCCGCGCCCACCTCGTATCCGTCGGGCGGCAGGTGGTAGAGAAGTACCTCGCCGCCCGCGGGACCGCGCCACCGCGCGAGGTCGCCGCCGACGCTCCCGAGCCCGCGCCACACGACGCCGGCCGGGAGCCCGAACTCGCGCGCGAGATCCGGCAGCATGGCGGGATGCCCGAACGCATCAGGGGAATAGAGCACGTCGAGGCGGGCGCCGAGTCGCTCGGCGTCCGCGCGTCCGGCCAGAAGATTTCGGACCATCGACTCGCCTGAGGGGATCTGCTCGTCGGCCAGCACGTACCAGGGCCCGACCTGCAGTCGCCCGGCGCCGACCGCGGCGCGGAGCGCGGCCGCGCGATCCGGGCGCGCCCCCAGATAGTCCTCGGCCAGGATCGTCTGCCCGTCGAGGAGGAAGCTCCGAAACTCCGGCTCCTGCTCCAGCCGGTCGAGCACGTCGTCGAGCATTCCGACGAGGCGCACCCGAAAAGCGGGCTCGGGGAGATACCACTCCCGGTCCCAATGTGTGTGAAAGATCAGATGGAAGACGCGGGGCACGCAGAAAGTGGGCGATTCACTCCGTGTACCCCGTGTACGGCTCGGTGAGCAGCCGCAGATCGAGCGGCCGATAACGGAGGACGTGCGTGAGGCGCACGGCGTCGCCGGCGACCCGTTCGACGCGGGTCTCCAGCAGCTCGAAGTCTTCGCTGTCGCCTAGGCCGAGGCCGTTGAGGCGCTCGGCTTCCCGGCGCGCGACGTCGCCCGGCGTGGGACGACTGGCGGGGTAGGCGTCTTCGTGGTGCCGCACGAGGGCGCGCCAGTGCTCGTCGCCCGCCCGCTCCACCGCGGCGCGCAGGTCCTCGCGGGTGAGGGCCATCAGCGATACGGGCCCCGGGGCTTCATCGACCAGTAGACCAGCGCGGCGGCGCCGGCGAACGCGCCGACGATCGGCCAGTTCACCCATTCGACGAAATTGCCCACGCTGAGCGCGATGGTCCTGAGCGCCACCATCCCGTTGAGGAGCGCGTATTCGACCATGGGGCCTCCCGCGCGTAGCGAGCTGAATCGCCAGGTTAGCGCGAGTGCCGCGTCGGGTCAACTGCTTGCCGCGCCGAGCCGTACCGAGGCGGCAGCGAACCGGCCCCGGTCGAGCATCCGCGCGATCGACACGCCCGGCACGCGCATGCAGCCGCTGGCGTCCATGGTCAGCTTGATCACATCCTGGTTCCGCCCGAACCACCGCGCGCTCGGCTCGAGATCGGAGGGGAACACGAAGCCGGGGAGCGCCGCCGCCGCCAGGGCCGCCTGGCTGCCGAGGCCGGATTCGGGCATCGTCCCCGCCCAGAGCCGGGCCCCGAACCGCCGGGCCTCGGCGTACACGCGGAGTGCCTCGGCCAGCCCTCCGACGCGGTGCACCTTGAGGTTCCACACGCGGGGGCCGTCCAGGTCGGCCACCTGCCGTGCGGCCCGCGCGTCGCGCAGCGTCTCGTCGAGGCAGACCGGCGTCCGGAGGGCGCGCGCGAGTCGCGCATGGCCGACCAGCTCGTCGGGAGCGAGGGGCTGCTCGATGTACAGGAGCTCCTGCTCGTCCAGGGCCCGCAGGCTCGGCTCGTGTTCGGGCCACGAGTAGGCACCGTTCGCGTCCACCGTGAGGGGGACGCCGCTGCCGGCGAGTACGGACCTCGCGGCGCGCACCGGCGACTCGTCCCAGCCCGGCGCGATCTTGATCTTGACCCGGCGGTAGCCGTGCGGCACTGCCTCCTCGATCCAGCGCGCCAGCGTCGCGACGCTGCGGTCCTCCGGAATCCCGAGCGCGACGCCGCAGGGAATCACGGCGGCGTGCGGCGCGCCGACCCGCTCGGCCAGGAGCGCGGCCAGGCCGAGGTTGCGCCGGCTGGCCTCGAGATCCCAGGCGGCGGTCTCGATCCCCGCGCGCGCGAAGTTGTTGCCCCGGATCCCGACGCGGAGCTCGGCATCGACCGCCTCCGGCCCGTCGAACGCGCGGCCCTCCACCCTCGGCACCAGCACGCGCCGGATCAGGTCGCGCGCGCCGGCGAGGGTCTCCTCCGAGTAAAATGGCAGCTCGAACGGGGGCGACTCGCCCCAGCCCACGTTTCCCTCACCGTCGTGCAGGGCCACGACCAGGGAACGCCGCTCGCGCATCACGCCCCCGGAGATCACGAACGGCTGCTCGAGGGGCAAGGTGAGCTCGTACAACTCCGCTCGATCTATGCGCATGGTATGGAAGCTACTTGACCGCAACGGCGCAGAGGCGCAGAGAACTGCGATGTTCATGGGCTCGGGTCCGGGTGCGATCATCGCGAACGAGACCCGAGAAAATTTGCAGTTCTCTGCGCCTCTGCGTCTCTGCGTCAGTCCGTTCGGCCGAGATCGAGAAACCGAAGCTCGCCGCCGCGACGCGGCAGCCGGCCGGTCTCCTCGAGGTCCAGCATCGCGGCCACCAGCCCGTCCGCCGGGTCGAAGATCAGTTGGTGCAGCGCGCGCTGGGTCCGGCTTCCGTCCGTGGCGGGATACTCGCCTAGAGGAAGCTGGAAGAGCGTGTGGAGTTGCACGCTCTCGCAGCCCAGCCGCGCGTAGGCCGCCACCATCCGGCCGGAGCATACGTTGCCCGTGCCGGAAAGCCCCGGCGGCCGGACGCCCGCGGCCCGCGCGAGTTCCAGCGCGCGGAGGTTCCGGTCGCTCAGGTCCCAGCCCCCGTACGCGACCCGCGCGTCGGGATCGAAGAGCCGGTTGAACGCCGTGACGCCGTCGGCGGCGGCGGCCGCGGTCGCGAGCATCTCGAGCTGAAACGCGTCGTCGAAGCGCGCGTTCATCAGCTTGAGCTGCACGCGCGCGCCGGCGGGCGCGTGCCGCCGCACCAGCGCCGGCAGGTCGCCGATCCAGCGCAGAACTCGCGCGCGTTCGTCCGCGAGAGCGTCGCCGGCGAGCGTCGGGCTGAAATCCTTCTCCACCAGGAGCGGGCCCGGCCCCCAGGCGTCCGCGAGTGCCGCAAGGGTGTGCGCGTACTCGGCGTCGCGGAACGGCTCATCGAGCCGCGGAAGATGGAGCTTGACGGAGGGCACCGCGAGCAGTCCGCCTTCGGCCTCGCCGAGCTGCCGCGCCGCGCGCACCAGCGCGAGGTAGTCCTCGAGGCTCCGGTCCCATCCACGGCCCTTCCATGTGACGGTCCATCCCTGCCGGCCGTCCAGGGCGCGGCGTCGCTCCGCGCGCATCCGGGTCTCGTGAATCGCCCACGCCTCCATCGAGCGGGCGCCGGACGCGTCCTCGCCGATCAGCGTCTTCAGCACGACGAACGCGAGACCCGCGCTCCGATCGGCCTCGAGCTGCTCCAGGTTGAGCGAGAGCTGGCCCGAGCCCTTGCCGATCGGGTGCGGCAGCTCGCGGCCGAGGAACCGCGCGGTGAGGTCGATGCCGTAGACCTCGCGTACGTGTGCGGGAAAGTCCGGGGGGAGCTCGCGCGCGAAGCGCGCGAAGTCACCCGACAGCCGCGCGCGCATCGCGCACCGCGCGGCACACCGCCTCGCGCTCGGCGGGCGGGAGCGCCGGCCCCCACGGGTCGTCGCAGGCATCCGCCGGAATCGCACCCTCTTCGGCCGCGGCCCAGAGCATTCGGCGGATGTAGCCTTCCATCGGCGGCGTGAAGGTGGCCGCCCCGAACCGGTCGCACACTTCCGCGAGGTGCACGAAGCGCGGCCAGTCGCCCTCCGCGTGCGCGCGGAGCAGCGCCGCCTGCGGGTCGGTGAGCGCCGAGCCCATGCCGATGAGCGCGGCCCGCGCTCCCAGCAGCAGGGAGTAGCCGAGGAAACGATCCTCGCCGGTGACGAGCAGCGTGCGCGGCAGCGCGCGGCAGAGCGCCGCGATGCGCTGGAAGGTCATCACCGAATCCAGCGTCGCGACCTTGATGCCGACGACGCCGGGCAGCGCGAGCACCGCGCGGAGCGCCGCGTCGTCGTAGTCGATTCCGCCCGCCGCCTGATAGAGATAGAACGCAATGACCGGCAGCTCGCGCGAGAGCTCCTCGTGATAGGCGACGGGATCCGCGGCGCCCGCCGCGAACGCGAGCACCGCGTCGGCGCCGAGCTCGCGGGCCTCGGCCGCGGACGCGGCATTCCACGCGCCGGCCACGACCACGCGGTCGGGCAG
>JBOHSY010000002.1:0-36761 GCA_050733355.1 Gemmatimonadales bacterium
GGCGAGCGTCGCGCGGAACCCGAGCAGGAGGCCGAGCACGCCGATCGCGATCGCGCCGCCCACCAGTGCGTACTCGACGCTCGCCGACGGCAGCGACAGCGGCCACTGCTCGGTCGCGGCGCGCGTCACCGGCTCGAGCCAGACCGTGAGCGCCTCGTGTCCGCCGATCAGGTGCGGCAGGTTGATCGCGCCGCCCACCACGCTCAGGATGCCCAGCACCACGAGCGGCCCGGTCATGATCCCGGGCGCGTCGTGCAGATGCGCCCGCTCGGCCTCGCCGGTCCGGTTCTCGCCATGGAAGGTCATGGCCATGAGCCGTGCCATGTAGCCGCCCGTGAGCAGCGCCGTCAGGATCCCGCAGCCATAGAAGACGTACCACACCGGCTGCTCCGCCCCGCGCGCGAACGCGGCGGTGAGGATCGCGTCCTTGGAGAAGAAGCCCGAGAGCGGCGGAATGCCGGCAAGGGCCAGGGTGGCGATCCACATCAGGACGAACGTGACCGGCAGGGCGCGCCGGAGTCCGCCCATGTTCCGCATGTCCTGCGCGTCCTCGGGGGCGTGGGTCGCGTGGTACGCGCGGTGCAACGCGTGGATCACGCTGCCGGAGCCGAGGAACAGCAGCGCCTTGAAGAAGGCATGGGTGACGAGGTGAAAGACGCCCGCCGAATACGCCCCCGCCCCGACGCCGAGGAACATGTAGCCGAGCTGCGACACCGTGGAGTACGCCAGCACCCGCTTGATGTCGTACTGGCGGAGCGCGATCGTCGCCGCGAAGAGCGCCGTGGCCGCGCCCAGGCCGGCGGTGACCTGGCTCGCGCCCGGCGCCAGCGCGAACAGCACGCCGGTCCGGGCCACCAGGTAGACGCCCGCCGTCACCATGGTGGCGGCATGGATCAACGCCGACACCGGCGTCGGGCCGGCCATGGCGTCGGGCAGCCAGGTGTACAGCGGGATCTGGGCCGACTTGCCGGTGCAGCCGAGCAGCAGGAAGAGCGCGATCGCGGTGGCGGCGCCCGCGCCGAGGGCCGGCGCGCGCGCGATGATCTCGGTGAGCTCCAGGGTCCCGAGTGCGTGCCAGAGGAGAAACATCGCGATGAGCACGCCGACGTCGCCGATCCGGTTCGCGATGAACGCCTTCTTCCCCGCGTCCGCGTTCGCCTTGTCGTCGAACCAGAAGCCGATCAGGAGGTAGGAGCAGAGCCCCACGCCCTCCCAGCCGATGAAGAGCACGGGCAGGCTCGACCCCAGGACCAGCACCAGCATGAACACCACGAAGAGATTGAGGTACGCGAAGTACCGGGCGTACCCCGGATCGCTCCCCATGTAGCCGATGCTGAAGAGATGGATCAGGCTCCCCACGCCTGTCACGACCAGGAGCAGGGTCGTCGAGAGCTGGTCGACCTGGAGGGCGACGCTGATCCGGAAGTCGGCGACGTGCATCCACGGCCACAGCGTCACGATGGCCGGGGCGGCACCCGGGTCCGCCCGGAGCTCGAGAAACGTCCCGACCGCCACGGCGAACGCGGCCAGCAGCACGCCCGCGCCGACCACCGACACGAGCGCGCGGGCCCGCGCGCCGGTGAGCGCGAGCACGCCGTTCACCACGAACCCGAGCAGCGGGAGCGCGATCGCGAGCCAGACGAGTCGGATCATCAGCCGTGGAGCAGGTTGATGTTCTGGAGGTCGATCGACTGATTGTGCCGGTACACGGCGATGATGATCGCGAGGCCCACCGCCGCTTCGGCGGCGGCCACGGTCATCACGAAGAACACCAGCACGTGTCCGCTGATTCCGTGCAGCTGGCCCAGAGCGATGAAGCTGAGGTTCACGGCGTTGAGCATGAGCTCGACGCACATGAAGATCACGATGGCGTTCCGCCGGAGCAGCACCCCGGCCACGCCGATGCTGAAGAGGATCGCCGACAGGCCGAGCGCGGGACCGAGGAGCATCACACCCTTCGCTTCGCGAGCACCACGGCGCCCACGATGGCGGTGAGGAGGAGCACCGAGGTGATCTCGAAGGGGACGAGGTAGGTCTCGAACAGCGGGGCGGCGATGGCACCCACCACCCCGCGCTCGGCCGACGCGGACCGGATCGCCTCGGCGCCGCCGAGCGCCGCCGCGGCCCGCACCTCGGTCGCGAGCCGCGCCGGCGTGTAGGTCCCGAGCAGCCAGAGCTCGGCGGCGAGAAGCCCCACCCCCACGAAGGTCGCCGTGATCGCGGAGGCCCCCCGCAGGTCGTTCCCGGTCCGGCCGAGGTTGAGCAGCATGATGACGAAGAGGAACAGCACCATCACCGCGCCCGCGTACACCAGCACCTGGATCGCCGCGATGAACTGCGCGTCGAGCAGCACGAAGATCGCGGCGAGCGCGAACATCACCTGCACGAGGCACAGCGCGGCGGCCAGCGGATTCCGCTGCAGGATGCAGGCGACCGCCGCGACCACCGCGATCACCGCGAAGATCCAGAAGACCGCCTCGGTCATCTATTCACCCTTCGGATCCGCCGGATCCCAGAGACTCGACACCGGATGGGTCTGCGAGTGGAGCCGCTCGAGGTCGTACACGAAGCGCCCCCGGGAGTACTCGGAATTCTCGTAGTGCACGCCCACGTGGATCGCCTCTTCGGGGCACACCTCCTGGCAGTACCCGCAGAACACGCAGCGGAACTCGTCGATCTCGTAGATCAGGGGATAGCGATGCCCCTGCTCGTCCTCGCCCGGCACCAGCTTGATGCAGTTGGCGGGACAGATCTGGGGGCAGAGTCCGCAGGCGACGCACTTGGAGCGCCCCTGCTCGTCGGTCAGCATCCGGTGGGTACCGCGCCAGCGGGGCGACAGGCTCCAGGCGCCCATGCCGTGCGCGGCGTCGGTGCTCTTTTCCTCCGGGTACTGCATCGTCACCTTCTTCTCGAACATGTGCTTGAAGGTGAGCGACAGCCCCTTGAGCGTGGCCCGCACGTAGCTGACCTCGCGCTGGGGCCGCGGCATGACCTTGACGCCGATCGCCATCAGGCGGCCCTCGCGGGCACGCGGCCCGCCGTCCGTTGCGCCGCCCGGGCCGCACGCGCCGAGCCGCGGACGATCGCGCCGCGGTCGAGCACCACGAAGAGCAGCACCGCGAGCACGAGGTTGAGGCCGGTGAGCGCGAGGGCGCGCCCCACCGGATCGGTGATGCCGAGCGCCCGCTCGATCACGTACACCGCCGTGCACATGATCATGATGTACACGAGCGCGAGCGGCGTGAGCAGCTTCCAGCCGAGGGCCATGAGCTGGTCGTAACGGAAGCGCGGCAGCGTCCACCGGACCCACATCACGAAGAAGATCCAGAAGAAGGTCTTGCCGAAAAAGCTGAGGCCGGTGAGCAGCGTCCAGACGAGCCCGCCCTGCTCGTCCGCGCGGGTGAAGGGAATGTCCCACCCGCCGAAGAACAGCGTCGCCACCATGGCCGAGATGGTCACGACGTTGGCGTACTCGGCGATGAAGAACAGCGAGAACTTCATCGCGCTGTACTCGGTGTGGTAGCCGGCGATCAGCTCCGACTCCGCCTCGGGCAGGTCGAACGGGAGCCGGTTGGTCTCGGCGAACCCCGAGATCAGGAAGATGAAGAACGAGAGGAAGAGCGGGCCGATGTACCAGAGCCCCGCCTGCTGCTCGGCGATGATCGCGCCGAAGGAGGCGTGACCGGCCAGCAGCAGCACGGGGACGAGGCTCATCCCCATGGCCACCTCGTAGCTGATCAGCTGCGCGCTCGCGCGGAGGCCGCCCAGCAGGCTGTACTTGCTGTTGGACGACCACCCGGCGAGGGCGATCCCGTAGACGCCGAGCGAACTGATGGCGAGCACGAACAGGAAGCCGACCGGCACGTCGGCCACGACCATCGGCATCGCCCCATGGTGCACGACGCGGCCGACGAGCGGCAGTGTGACGTCGAAGTCGAGCGGGAGCGGCGCGGCGAACGGGATCACCGCGGAGAGCATCAGCGCGGGGATGAACGACAGCGCCGGCGCCAGCAGGAAGAGCACGCGGCTCGCCTGTGCGGGGTAGGTCTCCTCCTTCACGATGTTCTTGAGCCCGTCGGCGATCGGCTGGAGCAGCCCGCCCGGCCCGACGCGGTTCGGCCCGAACCGGTTCTGCATCCAGGCCGACACCTTCCGCTCCATCAGGGTGAGCAGCGCCACGCCCACCATGACCACCGTGAAGACGAACAGCATCTTGGCGATGCTGAGGAGCAGGTACCCCTTCATCTCCGACGTCATCCGGCGACTCCCGCGGGCGCCGGCGCGGCCTCCGACAGCACCCGGCCGGTGAACCCGAGGCTCGCATGCGTGAGCCCCCCAAAGATCGGCCACGCGCGCCCGAGCAGCTCGAACGCGTGCTCGGCGGTGGCCGGGGCGTCCGCGTCGGGACCGGGGCCCGCGAGCACCTCGCCGGCGATCCACCAGGCCGGCCGCGCCATGCCGGGCGCTGCCTTGGCCTGCTGGAAGCGCTGGGCGCGTCCGTCGCGGTTCACGTACACGCCGTTCTCCTCTGCCATCGTCGTGACCGGCAGCACGAGCGCCGCGTCGCGCAGCGCGCCCGGCGGCACCGTCGCGAGCAGGACCAGCGCGCCGGGCGCGGCGGCCAGCGCCGCCTCGTCGGAGGGCGAGAGCTCGGCGTCGAGCACGATCACCACGGCCGCGTCGCGGGTTGCGGCGAGCGCGGCCGCCCAGTCGCGACCGTACCCCAACAGCTCCGCCCCCGCCAGGTTCGGGGTGCGCTCGCGCCGCAGCGCGAGGCCGGGAATTCCCGGCAGCGGCGCCTCGTCGCCCAGCGGCACCTGCACGGCCGTGGTGACCGGCCGCCCTTCCACCAGCCGCCGCACCAGTCCGAGCGACTCGGTGGAAGCCCGGCCGGACGCGAGGATCACCGCCGGGCCGGTGGCGCGCAGGAGCTGGCCGAAGCGGTCCAGCGCGGTATCCCAGTCGACCGCCAGCTGCCGCGCGCCGTCCCGCGCGAGCGGGGCCTCCACCCGGTCACCCCGGTTCATCCAGCGGTAGTTCGCCCGCCCGTAGTCGCAGATGAAGTGCCGGTTCACGTCCAGATTCGGACGGGGACGGAGCCGGACGACGACGTCGTCACGGGTGTCGATGGCGATGTTGCAGCCCTGCGTGCAGCCGGGGCAGACGCTCGCCGTCTTGTCCAGATCCCACGCGCGCGCCTTGTGGAGAAAATCCTTCGAGAGGAGCGACCCCACCGGGCAGAGATCCACCACGTTGCCGGCCCAGGGATGATCGAGCGGCTGCTCGTCGGAGATTCCGATGTAGGCCCGATCGCCACGCTCGGACACGTTGAGCACCGGCTGGTCGGCCACGGTCTCCATGAACCGCACACACCGAGTGCAGAGGATGCAGCGGTTCGGGACGTAGAGGATATCGGGCCCGAAGTCCTCCACCGGGCTGTAGCGCTTGGCGTATTCGGAATAGCGCGTCCCCGGCCGCCCCTCCTGGAAGACGTAGTCCTGGAGCTCGCACTCGCCGGCCTGGTCGCAGATCGGGCAGTCGAGCGGGTGGTTGATGAGCAGGAGCTCCAGCACGCTCTTCCGCGCCTCCTTGGCCTTCGGGCTCTCCACGTGCACCACCTGGCCCTCCGCCACGGCTGTCACGCACGCCGGCAGGAGCTTCGGCGCCTTCTCGACCTCCACCAGGCACATGCGGCACACGGCCGGGGACGGCAGCGACGGGTGGTAGCAGTAGTGCGGCACGAGCAGCCCGACCTGCTTGGCCGCCTCGATGATCGTCGTGCCCCCGGGCACGGCGACCTGGACGCCGTCGATCGTGACGTTGACCAGTTCGTCCGTCATCGGCCTTGAACCACAGAGGACACGGCGGACGCAGAGCACTGCAACTGCGAACCGCAGAGACGCGGCGACGCAGCGAGATCGCGAAGGAATCCTTCGGGGGGCTTCATGTCCGGGCACCCGGATGGGCGGACCCGAAACCACCAGAGCGACATCACGGGCCCCTCGCGTCTCTGCGGCTCTGCGGCGAGATCATTGTCAAACGGCAGCGAGGGCCGGTTGGCGCGCCCTGGAGATGTACGCGTCGAACTCGGCGCGGAACTTCTGGATCCCGCTCACGACCGGGGCGGCGCAGGAGTCGCTCAGCACGCAGATGGTCTTGCCGGTCATGTTTTCGGAGAGGTCGAGCAGGAGCTCGAGGTCGTCCGGCCTGCCCTTTCCCGCGAGGATCCGCTCCAGGACCTTGACGGTCCACGCCGTGCCCTCACGACACTGCGTGCACTGCGCGCAGGACTCGTGCGCGTAGAACCGCGCGAGCCGCCAGATCTGGTACACCATGTCGGTCGAATCGTCCATCACGATCATGCCCCCCGACCCGAGCATCGACCCGCGGGCGGCGATGCCCTCGTAATCGGTGGGGCAGCCATCCACTTCGTCGGCGGTCATGATCGGGACCGACGAGCCGCCGGGAATCACGGCCTTGAGCGTGCGGCCCGGGGGCGGGCCGCCCGCGAGGTCGACGATCAGCTCCTGCATCGGGAACCCGAGCGTGATCTCATAGTTGCCCGGACGGCGCACGTGGCCGCAGATCGAGATCAGCTTGGTGCCGGTGCTCTTGGGGTTGCCGAGCGCGAGCCCCCGGTACCACTCGGCGCCGCGGGTGATGATGTGCGGCACCGCGGCGAGGGTCTCGACGTTGTTGATCGTGGTGGGCAGCCCGAACAGCCCCACCTGCGCCGGGTACGGCGGCTTGATGCGCGGATTGCCGCGCTTGCCCTCGATCGAGTTGAGCATCGCGGTCTCTTCGCCGCAGATGTACGCCCCCGCGCCGCGATGCAGGATCACCTCGATGCGGCGCCCGCTGCCGAACGCGTCGGCGCCGAGCGCGCCGTTGGCATACCCCTCCTCGACCGCCGTGCTCATGATCTCCCAGGGGTCGGTGAACTCGCCCCGGATATAGATGAACACGGTCTCGGCCGAGATCGCGTGCGCCGCGATGGCGCACCCCTCGAGGAGCGCGTGCGGCGTCCAGCGCATGATCTCGCGGTCCTTGAATGTGCCCGGCTCGCTCTCGTCCGCGTTGCAGACGAGGTAGCGCGTCCGCCCATCGATCTTGGGCATCAGCCCCCATTTCACGCCGGTGGGGAAGCCCGCCCCGCCCCGTCCGCGCAGTCCGGATTCCTTGATCACTTCGACGACCGCATCGGGCGCCATGCCGAGGGCCTGCCGCAGTGCCGTGTAGCCGCCGCGCTCCACCCAGCCCGCGTACGTGCGGGCGGCCGGGTCGCCGAAGTGCTGGGAGAGCACGACCGTTTCCCGGGGATGACTGGGATGGGGGAAGCCCATTACTTGTACCTCGCGAGGATCTCCGGCACGCGGTCCGGGGTGACGCTCTCAATGAAGTCGTCGGCCACCATGATCGGCGTCGGAAAGCCGCAGGCGCCGAGACACTCGACCTCGATCACGGTGAACCGGCCGTCCGGGCTCGTCGCCCCGAGCTCTCCGCAACCGGTGGCGCGGAGCAGCGCTCCCATCGTGGCTTCCGCGCCGCAGAGCCCGCAGGGCGAGGTGGTGCACACCTGGATGAAGTGCCGGCCCACCGGATGGGTGTGGTACATCGTGTAGAAGGTGACGACGCCCTTCACGTAGGCCGGGGTCAGGTCGAGCGCGTGGGCTACTTCGCCGATGGCGCCCTCGGATATCCAGCCGCGGGCCTCCTGGACCAGCCAGAGCGCCGGCAGCAGGCACGCCGCCTTGGTGGGGTATCGCGCCACGAGCTGATCGAGCTTGGCGCGGGTCTG
Source organism: Gemmatimonadales bacterium (assembly GCA_050733355.1). Taxonomy (GTDB): domain Bacteria; phylum Gemmatimonadota; class Gemmatimonadetes; order Gemmatimonadales; family GWC2-71-9; genus DASQPE01. Next base: position 7,799 of record JBOHSY010000002.1, read on the forward strand.
GTCCACGAGCACCGGCTCGTGCGGGACGCCGGCGTGGTCGCCCCCCGCGCCGCCGCGCCCGTGAAGCTGCGTAAGCCCGTGGCTCATCGATCCACCTCTCCCATGACGATGTCGATGCTTGCGTTGATGGCGATGACGTCGGACAGCAGCGCGCCTATGCACATCTTCGGGAGCGCCGCCAGGTTGATGAACGCCGGCGGCCGGATCCGCCAGCGCACCGGCTTGGCCGTGCCGTCCGACACGAAGTAGTAGCCCAGCTCGCCTTTCGGGTTCTCGATGCCGAAGTAGACCTCGCCCGCCGGGGGCTTGACCCCCTCCATTACCTGCTTGAAGTGGAAGATCATCGCCTCCATGTCGCTCATCGCGCGCGACTTGGGCGGGAGAATCACGCGGGGGTCGCTCACGTTGAGCGGCGCGCCCTTGAGGCGCTCGAGCCGGTCGAGCGCCTGTACCAGGATGCGGTTGGCCTGGTACATCTCCTCCAGCCGCAAGCGGTAGCGGTCGTAGCTGTCGCCGTGCTCCCCGACGGGCACGTCGAAATCGTAGGTCTCGTATCCCAGGTACGGGCGGTCCTTGCGCACGTCGTAGTCCACGCCGCTGGCGCGGAGCATCGGGCCCGAGAGCGAGAAGTTGATGGCCTCCTCCGCCGTGAGCACGCCGACGCCCTGGGTGCGTCCGCACCAGATGGCGTTCCGGGTGAACATCGTGTCCACCTCGTCGAGCGTGCTCGGAAAGGTCCGGCAGAAGTCGCGGAGGCCGGCCTCCCAGCCATCGGGCACATCGGCCATCATCCCGCCCACCCGCGTCACACTGGTCGTGAGCCGGGCGCCGGTCCAAGCCTCCTGGAGGTCGTAGATCCGCTCCCGCTCCTGGAACGACCAGAGGAACGGGGTGTAGGCTCCCAGGTCGATGCCGGTAGTCCCCAGCCAGACCAGATGCGAGATGATGCGGCTCATCTCGCACGCGATCACCCGGAGCACGGCGCAGCGCTCGGTGATCTCGAGCCCCATCAGCTTCTCGACCGCCAGCGCGAGGCCGACGTTGTTCGCCATCGGCGAGAGGTAGTCGGTGCGGTCGGTGAGCGGGATGATCTGATTGTAGTGCCGGTACTCGCCCAGCTTCTCGAAGCCGGAGTGCAGGTAGCCGACGTGCGGGATCACCCGGAGCACGGTCTCGCCCTCGAGCTCGATCACGAGGCGGAGCACCCCGTGCGTAGCGGGGTGCTGCGGGCCGATGTTCACCAGCATATGCTCGGCCCCGAAGTTCTCGTCGAAGTGGCCGGGCGTGCGGTACTCGTGGGTGTCCTTGAGGCCCACACCGAGCGGGATGCGCCGGGGCCGGCCGTGCGCGTCCACGCCGGACGTCGCCAGCGTGTACTCGAGGGTGCGGGGACTCATCGCAGGAAACCCCGTTCGCCGGCGCGCAGCCGGTCGCGCATGTCCTTGGGCAGTTCGTAGTAGGCTTCGGCGATCGACAGCTCTTCGAGCGAGTAGTGCGCCTCCGGGTTCGCCGCCAGCGCCTGGCGCGTCTGCTCCGCGCGGCTGAAGTGGCCGCGGAGCGGGAAGTCCTTCCGGAGCGGGAAGCCCTCCGCGTAGGTCTCCCACATGAGGATGCGACGGAGGTCGGGATGGCCGGTGAAGACCACGCCGAACATGTCGTAGACCTCGCGCTCCAGCCAGTCGGCGCCGCGCCAGAGCCCGTACACCGACCGCACCTCCAGCGGTTCCCGCTTGTCGAGCGCGATCTTGAGGCGGAGATCGACCTTCCGCGGGAGCGAGCGGAGCTGGTACACCACCTCGAGCGGAACCTCCGGATCGCGGTAATCGACCGCCGTCACGTCGGTGAGGTAATCGAAGTGCTGCCCCGCATCGTCCTTGAGCCAGGCGAGGGCATCGTACGCCGCGTCCCGGCGGAGGTAGACGATCGTGTCGCCGCAGGAGGCGAGCGCGCGCTCGATCGCGTCGCCGAACCGGCTCTGGAGGGCGGGCACCGACGGCGACAGCTCAGGCATGCTCTCGCGAAGATCGGCCGGCACGCGATGTCATGCGGAGCGCGTCTGGTGTACGGAGTTGCCGAACGGCTCGGACAGCTCGTCCACCCGTTCCGCCGGCAGGAAAAGCCCGGACGGCCCGACCAGTTTCTCGTCCCGCAGCCGCTCGTCGACCAGGCTCTCGCCCTCGATCTTCTTCTGCAGCAGCTGGATCCCGTAGAGGAGCCCCTCGGGGCGAGGCGGGCAGCCGGGCACGTAGACGTCCACCGGAACGATCGTGTCGATCCCCTGGACCATGGCGTAGTTGTCGAAGATGCCGCCCGACGACGCGCACGCACCCATCGAGATGCACCACTTGGGCTGCGGCATCTGGTCCCAGATGCGGCGGATCACCGGCGCCAGCTTGAACGGCAGCCGGCCTGCGCAGATCAGCACGTCGGCCTGCCGGGGCGAAAAGCTCATCCGCTCCATCCCGAAGCGCGCCAGGTCGAACCGGCTCGCCGCGGTGGCCATGAACTCGATGGCGCAGCACGCGGTCCCGAACGGCATCGGCCACAGCGAGTTCTTCCGGGCCCAGTTCACCAGGAGGTCGAGCCGTGTGGTCAGCCAGTTCGGCGAGACCGACGACATCGTGGTGAGGTTGCCGCGGGCCGTGTCCACCGCGGTGTCGTTCACTCCCATTGCAGCGCGCCCCGCTTCCAGATGTACACGTACCCGACCGCGAGGATCAGGATGAAGACCAGCATGTCCAGGATGATGATCCCCGGATCCAGCGCGAGCGTCCCGCGCATCGTCTGGAAGAAGCTCGCCGCCCACGGGATCATGAACACCGTCTCGATGTCGAAGATGATGAAGAGCATCGCGACGAGATAGAACTTGACCGAAAACCGCTCGCGGGCGTCGCCGAGCGCGGGCATCCCGGATTCGTACGGGGCGATCTTCGTGGGGGTCCGGCGATACGTCGAGAAGATGTGCGAAACGCCGATCATCAAGATCGCGTTGACCACGACGAACGCGATGAGGAGCAGAATCGGGATGTAGGGCTGGAGCATGGGGGGTCCCTGCCCTCGTGAAAAATTTCACTTGGCTCGCTGGTTAACCTAATCCCGCCCGGAGCCCACTTCAACCCGGGGGCCCAGACTCCAGCGTTATATTGCCCTCCGTTTTCCGATGGACCGATGGTCAGATGGGCGGACGGCCGGATGCATGGCCGCCGCCTCCGGATCCCCGCTGCCGATGTAGGCGGCTCGGACCAGCTGCCCGCCCGCCCATCAGGCCATCCGTCCATCTGCCCATCTGCCCATGTCCATCAAATCCGACCGCTGGATCCGCCGCATGGCCCGCGAGCACCGCATGATCGAACCCTTCGTGGAGGGCCGGGCGCGCGACACCGACGTCGAGGGCCGGCGCGCCATCTCGTTCGGCGTCTCGTCCTACGGCTACGACATGCGCGTCGCCCCGGAGTTCAAGATCTTCACCAACGTGTTGTCGGCGATCGTCGATCCCAAGGCGTTCGACTCGCGCAGCTTCGTGGAGTTCGAGGGCGAGGTCTGCATCGTGCCGCCCAACAGCTTCGCGCTGGCGCGGTCGGTGGAATACTTCCGGATCCCGCGCAACGTGCTCACCATCTGCGTCGGCAAGTCCACGTATGCCCGGTGCGGCATCATCACCAACGTGACTCCGTTCGAGCCCGAGTGGGAGGGCCACGTCACGCTGGAGATCAGCAACACCACGCCGCTCCCGGCCCGGGTATACGCCAACGAGGGCATCTGCCAGGTGCTGTTCTTCGAGGCGGACGACGACGACGTCTGCGAGACCAGCTACGCGGACAAGAAGGGCAAGTACCAGGCGCAGCGCGGCGTCACCCTGCCCCGGCTCTGACCCACCGGCGCCGTGCCTGGCGCGACGCCTCCGACGGTTGGCGTACCGGGCGCTGCTGTCTTACGCGTCCGCCGACGCCGCTTCCGGGCGGGCGGTCAGCAAGGCGACCAGGTAGTCCCGGTTCATGCGGGCGATCGTCTCGATGCTGATCTCCTTGGGGCACGCCTCCTGGCATTCGCCGAACAGCGTGCACCCGCCGAAACCCTCCGCATCCATCTGCGCCACCATCCGGAGCGACCGCCGACGCCGCTCCGGCTGCCCCTGGGGCAGCAGGCCGAGGTGGGTGATCTTGGCCGCGGTGAAGAGTGAAGCGGAGCCGTTCGGGCAGGCGGCCACGCAGGCGCCGCAGCCGATGCACTGGGCCGCATCCATGGCGGCGTCGGCATCGGGCTTGGGGATCGGGATCGCGTTGCCGTCCGGCGCGCTGCCGGTGTTGACGGTGACGTACCCGCCCGCCGCGACGATCCGATCGAACGCGCCGCGGTCCACCACGAGATCGCGCACCACGGGAAAGGCCCGCGCGCGCCAGGGTTCGACCACCACGACGTCGCCGTTCCGGAAGCTCCGCATGTGGAGCTGGCAGGTGGCGGTGCCCTTCATCGGCCCGTGGGCCACCCCGTTGATCATGATGCCGCACGAGCCGCAGATCCCTTCGCGGCAATCGTGATCGAACGCGATCGGCGTCTCGCCGCGTTCCACGAGCCGCTCGTTCACCACGTCGAGCATCTCGAGGAAGGAGGCGTCGGGGCTGATGTCCCGGGCGTCGTACTCCACCAGCCGCCCCGGTGCCCCCGGGCCCGGCTGGCGCCAGACTCGTAAGGTGAGATTCACGGGCTGCTCCAGATGGCTATGGGCTATGCGCTATGGGCGCTGAGCCGAGGAGCCCCGAGCTCGTAGCCCATAGCCCATAGCCGCTACTTATAGCTCCTCGTGGCCAGCTTCACGTACTCGAAGGCCAGCGGCTCCTTGACCAGGCACGGCTCCTGGCCGTCGCCGCGGTGCTCCCAGGCAGCCACGTAGGCGAAGCGCTCGTCGTCGCGCCTGGCTTCGCCGTCTTCGGTCTGATGCTCGACCCGGAAGTGCCCGCCGCACGACTCCTCGCGGTGCAACGCGTCGCGGCACATGAGCTCGCCGAGCTCCAGGAAGTCGGCGACCCGGCCGGCTTTCTCGAGCGCCTGGTTGAGCTCGGCGTCGCTCCCCGGGACGTTCACGTTGCGCCAGAATTCCTCCCGGATGGCTGGAATGCGCTGGATGGCCTCGCGAAGACCGTCCGCGCTCCGCGCCATCCCGCACCGGTCCCACAGCAGCTTCCCGAGCTCGCGGTGGAACGAGTCCACGGTGCGCTTGCCCCGCGCGCCGAGCAGCCGGCAGGTCCGGGCATCGACTTGCTCGGCGACGCCACGGACCTCGGGGTGGTCCGCGGCCGGGCGGTCGGGCTTCGTCGTGGCCAGGTAGTCGCCGATCGTGTACGGCAGGATGAAGTACCCGTCCGCCAGTCCCTGCATCAACGCGCTGGCGCCCAGCCGGTTGGCGCCGTGGTCGGAGAAGTTCGCCTCGCCGATCACGAAGAGGCCGGGGATCGTGCTCATCAGATTGTAGTCGACCCAGAGCCCGCCCATCGTGTAGTGCACGGCGGGGAAGATCCGCATCGGCACCCGATACGGGTTCTCGTCGGTGATCCGGTGGTACATCTCGAACAGGTTCCCGTAGCGCTCGCGGATCCTGGGCTCGCCCAGCCGCTTGATGCTGTCCGCGAAGTCGAGGTACACGCCGAGCCCGCCGGGCCCCACGCCCCGCCCGTCGTCGCAGGCTTCCTTGGCGGCCCGCGATGCGATGTCACGCGGGGCGAGGTTGCCGAAGCTCGGATACTTTCGCTCGAGGTAGTAGTCCCGCTCGCTCTCGGGGATCTCGTGCGGCGCGCGCTGGTCGCCGCGCTGCCTGGGCACCCACACGCGACCGTCGTTCCGGAGCGACTCGCTCATCAGCGTGAGCTTCGACTGGTACTCGCCGCTCACCGGAATGCAGGTCGGATGGATCTGGGTGTAGCACGGATTGCCGAAGAGCGCGCCTCGGCGGTGCGCCCGCCAGATGGCCGTCGTGTTCGAGCCCTTGGCGTTGGTCGAGAGGTAGAAGACGTTGCCGTAGCCGCCGGTGCCCAGCACCACGGCATCGGCCAGGTGAGTCGTGATCTCGCCGGTGACGAGGTCGCGCGCCACGATGCCGCGCGCCCGCCCGTCCACCACGACCAGGTCCAGCATCTCGGCGCGCGGGACCATCCGCACGCCGCCCTTGGCGATCTCCTTCTCCAGCGCCTGGTAGGCGCCGAGCAGGAGCTGCTGGCCGGTCTGCCCGCGCGCATAGAAGGTGCGCGACACCTGCGCGCCGCCGAACGAGCGGTTCGCCAGCACGCCGCCGTACTCCCGCGCGAAGGGGACGCCCTGGGCCACGCACTGGTCGATGATGTCCACGCTGATCTGCGCGAGGCGGTAGACGTTGGCTTCGCGCGCGCGGAAATCCCCGCCCTTCACCGTGTCGTAGAAGAGGCGGAAGATGCTGTCGCCGTCGTTCTGGTAGTTCTTGGCGGCGTTGATCCCGCCCTGCGCCGCGATGGAGTGCGCCCGCCGGGGCGAATCTTGGAAGCAGAAGCAGAGCACCTGGTAGCCCAGCTCGCTGAGCGTGGCCGCCGCGGAGGCGCCCGCCAGTCCGCTGCCCACGACGATCACGGTGAACTTCCGCTTGTTCGCGGGGTTCACGAGCCGGAGCTCGAATCGGTGGCGGTCCCACTTGTCCGCCAGCGGCCCGGAGGGAATACGCGAGTTCAGTTCCATTTGCACGGCTCCATTGCCGGCGAGAGGTAAGAGGTAAGAGGTGAGAGGTAAGAGGTGAGAGGTAAGAGGTGAGAGGGATGCCGATTACCGCCCTTCTCACGTCTTACCTCTCACCGCTCACCTCACCTCACGATCCCGAAGAACACGGCGAGCGGCACGATGGCGAAGCCGGCCGCGACGAGGATCGCGACCAGCGCGGCAACCGGCCGGCGCAGCGGTCGAGGCGACGGACGCGTGAGGCCGAGCGTCCGGGCGGAGCTCCAGGCGCCATGGAAGAGATGGAATCCGAGCGCCACCATCGCCGCGACGTAGAAGAGGGCCACCCACCAGATCCGGAACCCGCCCACCATGTTGCCGTACACGTCGCCGGCGACGAACGGCGCGGGCTGCAGCGTTCCGGTGGTAAAGTGCAGGATGTGGAACACGATGAAGACGAGCAGCAGCACGCCGCCCCAGCGCATGGTGCGCGATGCGAGGGTCGAGATCTGCGGCTCGCGCCGCACGTATTCCACCGGGCGGGCCGAGCGGTCGAGCTGGGTGAGCTGCCAGGCCGCCACGACGTGGAGTACAACGGCCGCCAGCAACACCACCCGGGCGCACCACACCGCGCTCTTGAGCGGCCCGTGCAGCATCGCCGCGTACCCATTGATCGTCTCGGCACCCTGGAACACCTGGAGGTTGCCCACCATGTGGCCGATGACGTAGGCGACCCCGATCAGCCCCGTCACCGACATCACCACCTTCTTGCCGATGGCGGAGCGCCAGAGGGCGCGCAGCCGGCCCCCGCCGACGGCACCAGCCCTACCACCAGCACCGGCACTAGCACTAGCACTAGCACTAGCACTGTCACTCTCACTCACGCTCACGCCCCCAGCGTTGCCTGCGTCGCGCGCACCGCCTCCGCCGACTTCTCGAGGTCCCGCCGCTCCGCGTCCGTAAGCGTCACCTCGATGATGCGCTGCAGTCCGCCCCGCCCGAGCTTGCACGGTACCCCGCAGTACACGTCCTTGAGCCGGTACTCACCCTGTAGCCAGGCAGCGCAGGGGAGGATCCGGCGCTTGTCGAGGGCGATGGCCTCCACCATCTGCGCCGCCGCCGCGCTCGGCGCGTAATACGCCGAGCCGGTCTTGAGGTGCGCCACGATCTCGGCTCCGCCGTCGCGGGTGCGCTGGACGATGGCGTCGAGCTTGTCGCGCGGGAGGAGCTGCGAGACCGGAATGCCGGAGACCGTCGTGTAGGAGACGAGCGGCACCATGGTGTCGCCGTGGCCGCCGAGCACCATCGCCTGGATGTCCTCGACGGAGACGTCGAGCGCCTCGGCGAGGAACATCCGGTAGCGGGCGGTGTCGAGCACGCCGGCCATTCCGATCACGCGCTCGCGGGGAAACGTCGTGGCCTTGAGCGCCACGTAGCACATGACGTCGAGAGGATTGGAGACGATCAGGACGATCGCCTTGGGGGCCACCCGGGCGATCTGCTCGGACACGGAACGGACGATCCCCGCGTTGGTCTTCACCAGGTCGTCGCGGCTCATTCCCGGCTTCCGGGCGATCCCGGCGGTGACCACGAACACCTCGGCGCCGGCCGCGTCGTCGTAGCTCTGGCCGCCCGTCACCCGGGTGTCGAACCCCTCGATCGGGCCGCACTGCCACTGGTCCAGCGACTTGCCCTGGGGCACGCCCTCGATCACGTCGATCATGACCACCGAGCGCGCGAGCGACTTCTCGGCGAGCCGCTGCGCGGCCGTGGCGCCGACATTTCCCGCGCCGACTACCGCGACTTTCTCGAACATCGGGTGATCCCGTGAGTCAAAGTGCCCAAGTATAGCGAGTTACGGATGACGCGGCAAAGCGAATTGCGCGGCGTCGAGCGGTGGTGTTACGCGTCGGCGACGAGCGCCGTGGATGGTGCGGTGTGGGCGGAGCCGCGCCCGCCAGAGCTAAGCGTCGTCGGGCTCGCCGGGCAGCAGCGGTTCGTCGGGCACGTCGATGCCGAGGCGCCGGAGACCCTCGTACAGCACGACGCTCACGGCATTGGCCAGGTTGAGGCTCCGCACCTGCCCCGGCATCGGAATCCGGTAGCAGTGCCGCGGATGCTTCTCCAGAATGCGGACGGGCATCCCGTCGGTCTCGTTACCGAACACCAGGCAGCTGTTGGGCCGGAAGCGCGCCTCGCGCAGCTCGCGGGTGGCGTTCGCCGAGAAGTAGAGGCAGCGCTCGCGCGCGATGGCGTCGCGAAAATCCCGCCACCCCGCGTGTACCCAGAGATCCACCTTGTCCCAGTAATCGAGCCCCGCGCGCCGCACGTGACGGTCCTCGATGGAGAAGCCAAGGGGCTCGATGAGGTGGAGCGGTGTATCGGTGGCGGCGCAGAGGCGCGCGATGTTGCCGGTGTTCGGCGGAATCTGAGGCTCGATGAGCGCGATGTGGAGGGCCATCCTCAGCCGCCCCGGGTGTGCATTTCCCGGCGCGGATCCGCCCGCAGGCCGTCGAGCTGGTAGAGCGCCCCCCGGTCGTGCAGCGCCGCCCGCTCCTCCGCGCCGCGATCGGTGCGCGCCGCCCAGCGCTCACGAATGAGCGCGGCGATCTCCTCGTCCGAGGCGCCGTCGCGGAGGGGCGCCCGAAGCTCCACCCCGTCGGCCGCATACAGGCACAGGTACCACGTACCGTCGGCGGTGACGCGGCTCCGGTCGCAGTCGCGGCAGAACGGGGCCGTGGTGGACGCGATGATGCCGAAGCGGGTGCCATCCGGCAGCCGGAATCGCTCGGCGGGCGCGGAGGGATCGTCGACGCGGGGCTCGGGATCGACCGGTCCGTAGCGTCGTGCGATCGTGTCCAGCATCTCGCGCCGGGAGACCACCTGGCCCATGCTCCAGCGCGTCGCGCCGCCGACGTCCATGTACTCGATGAAGCGCATCTCCATGTCGCGCGCGCGGCCGAACTCGAGCAGGTCGACCAGCTCGTCGTCGTTGTAGCCGCGGAGGATCACCGTATTCGACTTCATGCCGGGGAATCCCGCCGCACGCGCCGCGGCGATTCCTTCCAGGATGTCGGCGTGCCGATCGGTGCGCGCGAACTCGGCGAGGCGCTCCGGCCGGAGCGTGTCGAGACTGACGGTGACGCGCCCGAGTCCCGCCGCGCGGAGCGCGGCGGCATGACGCGCCAGCAGCACGCCGTTCGTGGTGAGCGCGAGGTCCCGGAGCCGCTCGTCCTGGACGAGGAGCGAGACCAGCGCCGGCAGATCGTGACGGAGCAGCGGCTCGCCGCCGGTGAGCCGCACCTTGGACACGCCGAGACCGGCGAAAATCCCGGCCAGGCGGCTGATCTCCTCGAAGCTGAGAATCGACGCCCGCGGCAGCCAGACGTACTCGGCCTCGGGCATGCAGTAGCCGCAGCGCATGTTGCAGCGGTCGGTGACCGAGATGCGGAGGCTCTTCAGCGGACGCCCGAAGGCGTCCGCTGAAGAGCGGAAGAGCCGAGGAGCGGAAGAGCCGATGGTCATCACACGCCCCAGTCCGTTCCGGTGCCCTGGTCATCCGGGACCGGCCTGTTCTTCGGCTCTGCCGCTCCTTTGCTCTTCGCTGTGGGATCCACCCAGCTCTCGGTGCCATCCGCGTACCGCTCGCGCTTCCAGATCGGCACCCGCCGCTTCACCTCTTCGATGACATAGCGGCAGGCGGCGAACGCCGCGTCGCGGTGCGCGGCGGCCGCGACGATCGCGACCGCGGCATCGCCGACCGCGAGATGGCCGAGACGATGCGCCAGCGCCACCTCGGCCTGCCAGCGCGCGTGAGCCTCGGCGACGATGCGAGCGCATTCGGCTTCGGCCATCGGCTCATATGCCGCGTAATCGAGACTCTCGACCGCGCGCCCGTCGTGATGATCCCGCACGACCCCCAGGAAGCACGCGACGCCGCCCCGCGCCGGTGCGCTCACCTGGGCCACCAGCCGGCCGAGGTCAAGCGGAACATTGGTGAGGTACGCCATCTCAGCCTCCGGCTAATGGAGGAAGAATAGCGACCTCGTCGTTGGGGGAGAGCGGCGTGTCGAGGGAAGCGTGGGTGCGGTTGACCGCGACCAGCGGGCGCTCCGGCAACCGGTGGCCGCCGGGCAGCGCGCGAAGCTGCTGCAACGCCGACCGCACTGTGGCTGGCGCGGTCAGTCCGAGCGCCACCGCGCTGCGGCCGACGACCTCGGCGTAGCTCGCGAACAGGAGCGCGCGGACGGAGATTGTCGTCGGGACGGAAACGCTCATCTGCGAACTGCTTAGACCCCTGGCGCTGGCTCGGCCGGCTCCTCGGACTCGTAGGGCTCGTCGGCGACAAGGGCCCGCAATTCCTTGCTCGGCTTGAACACCGGCACGGGCCGGGCGGCCACCTCGACCGGCTCCCCCGTGCGCGGGTTGCGCGCCATGCGCGTCTTGCGGCGTCGGATCTTGAAGGTGCCGAAGCCGCGTACCTCGATGTTGTGCTGCGCTTTAAGCGCGTCCTTCACCGCTTCGAGGAACGCATCCACCACGCGAGCGCAGTCCTTCTTCGAAATCATCGGACCGGCGGTGCGGGCGATCGAAGCTGTCACTTGCTCGACGAGATCGGCCTTGGTCATGCATCCCCCAGGAGGGTCACGGACGGGCGGGGCGCCCACAGGCTCCCAGAGCGCGATCTTACGAGCTTACCTGTTGTCTGTCAAGGGCTTGGGGGCTTGGCGCACTCCGCCCCCCCGCAGCAAGGTGAGAAATTCGGCGAAGTGAGGGTGTGCGTCGTGCGGCCCGGGCGACGCTTCGGGATGGTACTGCACGGCGAAGAGCGGAAGCTCGCGATGGCGCACGCCTTCGATGGTGCCGTCGTTGAGGTTGACGTGTGTCACCTCGAGCGCCGGCGCCCCCGGCACGCTCCGCTCGTCGCCCACAACCGCGAAGCCATGGTTCTGGGTGGTGATGAGCACCTGGCCCGACGCCACGTCCCGCACCGGGTGATTGGCCCCGCGGTGGCCGTACGGCATTTTCGCCGTATCGCCGCCGAAGGCCAGCCCCACGAGCTGATGTCCGAGGCAGATCCCGAAGGTGGGCAGCCCTCCGGCGGCGAGATCGTGGATGTTGCGGATGGCGTAGCCGATCGCCGCGGGATCGCCGGGGCCGTTGGAGAGGAAGAGTCCATCCGGCGCCAGCTCGCGCACTGCGCCGGCCGGCGTCTCGGCCGGAACGACGGTCACCCGGCAGCCCGCATCCACCAGCATTCGCACGATGTTGCGCTTCATGCCGAAGTCGTACGCGATCACGTGCGGCCCCCCGCCTTCGGTGTAGCGATCGGGGGTGCCGGCCCGGGACGCGAGGTCGAGCCCGGCCATCTTGTCGGATGCGAGGAGGTGCGCCGTCAGTTCGTGGGTCGGCTCCCGCCCCTCAGCCAGGACGCCGCGCATGGCGCCTCGCTCCCGGATGTGGCGGGTGACGCGCCGGGTGTCGATGCCTTCGATCAGGGGCACGCCGGCGCTTGCGAGCCAGGCATCCAGGTCCAGCGTGGAGCGCCAGTTGGAGGGTTGACGGGCGAGTTCGCGTACCACCACACCCGACACCTGCGGTCGCGCCGACTCCATGTCGTCGCCATTCACGCCATAGTTGCCGATCATCGGGGCAGTCATGACGACGATCTGCCCCAGATAACTCGGGTCGGTGAACGTCTCCTGGTACCCGGTAAGGTTGGTGGTGAACACGACCTCCCCGAACGCGGGCTCGATCGGCCGCGGCGAGGTGCCGGCGAACCACGCGCCGTCCTCCAGCAAAACGATCGCGGGGCGATCGGTCATCCGGTCACCCCGCGCCATGCATCCACCTTCCAGGTCACGGCTTGGGTTGCTCTGCCAGCGCCGCGGAGTCTGGGGCGCCCGGGGCCGGGGCCGGAATCAGGCCGGGGACCTGGGCCGGCGTGGCCGGCGCGGTGGGCGCCGCCCGGCGGAGCCGCTCCTGCAGCGTGCTCGACGAGCCGCCCCGGGGCACGAACGACAGCACCAGCGAGAGCAGCAGGAAGATGCCGCCGCACCACCAGCTCGCCTTGGTCAGGATGGTCACCGCCTGGCGCCCGCCAAGCACCGTGTCGGTGCCGCCGCCGCCGAGCGAGGCGAGCCCGCCACCCTGGCCGGCCTGCAGTAGGACGACGACCGAAAGAAGGATCGCGTCCAGAATGAGGAGGACGAGGAGGAAATAGAACATCGGTGGATTATAGCCGAACAAACTTCAGCCGCCCAGCCCCACGATCTCGGCCCACCCGTCGGCCGTCAGACTCGCCCCGCCCACGAGCACGCCGTCCACCTCGGGCTCGGCCACGATGGCGAGCGCGTTCCCCGCGTTGACGCTGCCGCCATAGAGCACCCGGAGCCGCCCGGGCCAGCCGCGCGCGTCGGCGCGGCTTCGGATGAACTGGTGGACCCGCGCCGCGTCCGCCGGAGTGGCGTTGCGCCCGGTTCCGATGGCCCACACCGGCTCGTACGCGATCAGGAGCCGCGCGCGATCAGCGGGGGCCGCGACGTCGAGGACCGGATCGAGCTGCCGGCGCACCGCCGCTTCGGTCCGTCCCGCCTCCCGCTCGGCGAGCGTTTCCCCGACGCACACGAGCGGCTGCAAACCCGCCGCGAGCACGGCGACTGTCTTCTTCGCGCTCTGGTCGTCGGTCTCACCGAACAGATGGCGGCGCTCCGAGTGTCCCACCAGCACGTGGGTCGCGCCGGCCTCGGCCGCCAGCGAGACCGAGAGCTCGCCGGTGTACGCGCCCTTCGGCTCCCAGTGCACGTTCTGCGCGCCGACCCGGATGTCAAGCCGGCGGCGGAAGGCGTCAGCGAGCGGCGCGATCGCCACCGCCGTGGGAAAGAACCAGAGCTCCCGGCCGTCCCGCGGCTCGGTCACGTCGAGGAAGCGCGCGGCGAACTCGCGGGCCGCCCCGGGACCGTGATGCATCTTCCAGTTGGCGGCGTAGATGAGCGCGCGCGGCATCAGGCGTCGTCCAGCGCGGCAACGCCGGGCAGCTCCTTGCCCTCGAGAAACTCGAGCGACGCCCCGCCTCCGGTGGAGACGTGGGTCATCTGGTCGGCGAGGCCGGCCGCCGCGACGGCGGCTGCCGAGTCGCCACCGCCCACCACGGTGATCGCCCCTCGCTCGGTGGCGCGCGCCATCGCATGGGCGACCGCGAAGGTGCCGTGGTCGAACGGCGGTGTCTCGAACACGCCCATCGGTCCATTCCAGACGACCGTGCCGGCCGGCTCGATGATGGCGGCGTAATCCTGCTCGGTGAGCGCATCGATGTCGTACATCGCCCAGCCGGGCGGAATTCCGTCGCGGTGCACGGTCTGGGTGGGCGTGCCGGGCTCGAGCTTCTGCCCGACCACGGCGCCGCTGGGCAGCACGAGCTTCCGGCCGGCCTTCCGCATCAACGCCTTGGCCAGGTCCAGGCGTTCCGCCTCGACCAGCGACGTGCCGGTCTCGAGCCCCATCGCCCGAAAGAACGTGCAGGCCATCGCCCCGCCGATCAGGATCTCGTCGACCTTGGGCAGCAGGGCCTCGATGAGGTCGATCTTGCCGCTGATCTTGGCGCCCCCGAGCACGGCCACGAACGGACGCTTGGGCCGGTCGAGCGCCTCGCCCAGATAGCGCAGCTCCTGCTCCAGGAGGAATCCGCTGACCGCGGGCTTGAGGATGCGGGCGACGGCCTCGGTACTCGCGTGCGCCCGGTGTGCCGAGCCGAACGCGTCGTTGACGTAGAGATCGCCCAGCGCGGCGAATTTGCGGGCGAGCTCGGGGTCGTTCTTCTCCTCGCCCGGATAGAACCGGGTGTTCTCGGCCACGGCGACTCCGCCGCGCGGCAGCCGGCGCGACGCGGTGACCGCCTCGTCCGAGAGGGGATCGGCCAGAAAAGTGACCGGCGCGCCGAGGATCGTCTCGAGAGCGCGCACGACCGGCGCGAGGGAGAAGGCCGGGTCGGGGCCACCCTTGGGCCGGCCAAGGTGTGAGAGCAGAACGACCCGCGCGCCGCGCTCGCGGAGGTAGCGGATCGTGGGCATGGCCGCGCGGATGCGGGTGTCGTCGCCGACCTGGCCATTCTTGATCGGAACGTTGAAATCCACCCGCACCAGGGCCCGCCGTCCGTCGAGCGCGGCGGGATCGAGCCGGTCCAGGCTCCGCTTCACAGCCGGGCCCCGACGAACCGGAGCAGGTCCACGCAGCGGGCCGAGTATCCCATCTCGTTGTCGTACCAGGAGGTCACGTTCACGAGCGTCCCGCCGATCACGTTGGTCGAGAGCGCGTCGATGGTGCTCGACTGGAGCGTGCCGATGTAGTCGACCGACACCAGCGGCTCGTCGCTCACGGCCAGCACGCCCCGGAGCGCTCCGCCGGCCGCTTTACGGAACGCCTCGTTCACCGCCTCGGCGGTGGTCGCTCGCTCGACGTTGGCGCTCAGGGCCACCACGGAGACATCGGGCGTGGGCACCCGCAGCGCCACGCCGTCGATCTTCCCCTTGACCTCGGGGATCACCAGCGACGTGGCCTTGGCCGCGCCGGTCGTAGTCGGGATGATCGACATCGCGGCGGCGCGGGCGCGGCGCAGATCCTTGTGTGGCAGGTCGAGGATCTGCTGATCGTTGGTGTACGAGTGCACCGTGGTCATGAAGCCGCTCGCAAACCCGAAGTTGTCCAGGATCACCTTGACGACGGGGACGAGGCAGTTCGTCGTGCAGCTGGCGTTCGAGATCACGTGGTGCTTCGCCGGGTCGTACTTCTCGTGATTGACGCCGATCACGATGGTGATGTCCTCCTGCTTGGCCGGCGCCGAGATCACGACCTTTTTCGCGCCGCCTGCGAGGTGCGCCGCGGCCTGGTTCCGGTCGGTGAAGCGCCCGGTGGACTCGAGCACGAGATCCACGCCGAGGCTCTTCCACGGCAGCTTCGTCGGATCCTTCTCCGAGAGCACCTTGATCACCCGGCCGTCCACCTTCACGCCGTCGGGCGTCGCCTCCACCGTCCCGCGGAACCGGCCGTGCACCGAGTCGTACTTCAGCAGGTGCGCGAGCGTCTTGGTATCCGTGAGATCGTTCACGGCCACGAACTCGAGGTCTTGCGCACCCATCATCGACGCCGCCCGGAGCGCGTTGCGCCCGATACGGCCGAAGCCGTTGATGCCGACCTTCACCGCCATGCTAGATTCTCCATGAGTGGTCATCAGTCGTCAGTCATCAGTCATCGGTCGGCCGATGACCGATAGCCGATGACCGATGGCCGCACTTCTAGCCCATCGCTCGCGCGAACGTCACCGCGTCGACGCTTACCGCGCCGCCGGCCGCGAGCGCCTCGGCGGCCGCGAGCAGCGTGGCCCCCGTGGTGAACACGTCGTCCACCAGCACCGCTCGCGCGCCCCTCGCGCCTTCGGCGACGAACGCGCCCGCGACGTTCGCCCGGCGCGCGTCCGGCGGCAACGCCGTCTGGGTGGGTGTCTCGCGCGTCCGCGCGAGCAAGCGGGGGCGCACCGGCAGACCGGCGCGGCGGCCGAGTGCCACCGCGAGCCGCTCCGCCTGATTGTAGCCCCGCGCGCGGGCGCGTCCGGGCGCGAGCGGAACGGGAACCAAGGATACCCCGGCGGTCAATGGCTCGAGGGTCCGCATCGGCGCCGCGAGCGACTCCGCGATGCGCCACCATCCCGCGTACTTGAGCCGATGCACCGCGTCCCGCGCGCCCTCTTCCAGCAGTACGGCACTCCGTACCCGCCCGATGGCCGGCGGCCAATCGGCGCACAGGCGGCACGGCTGGCTCGACTCGAGCGGATGCCCGCAGCGCGTGCACCACGGCGCCGGGACGGCGCGCCACCGGCTTCGGCAGACGGCGCAGGCGAGGGCGTCGCCGTCGGACGCGGGGACCGGCTGCCGGCACAGGAGACACTCGGGCGGCAGCAGCCAGCGCTCGGCGTCCGCGAGCGCGGCGGCAAGCTCAGCGAAGCGCGGCATCGACCGCGGCGCGCATGATGTCGCGCGGCGCCGGCACGCCGGGGAACCAGCGCTCGAACGCGGCGGCGCCCTGCGCCACCAGCATGGCCCGTCCGTCCGCCGCGCGGAGTCCGCGGGTCCGCAGCCCGCGCACCCAAGGCGTTTCCTCCCGCGCGTACACGAGGTCGAGCGCGACCTCCGCGCGCGGCGCCAGCTCCATGGGAATCGGGGTCGGATCGCCGGCCCTGAGGCCGAGGGGGGTGGCGTTGATCAGCACACCGCAGTCGCCTGGCGCTGCTTCGGTCACACCCAGCCCTCGAGCCCACGCGGCGAACGCCTGCGCCCGCCCGGGATCGCGCGAGCGCACGGCCAGCGCCCTGCCCCGCTCCCGCGCCGCACCAGCGACGGCGCGCGCCGAGCCGCCGGTGCCCGCCACGAGCCACCCGCGTTCCGGCGGCATGAGCCGGTCGAGGGCGTCCAGCAGCCCCACCACGTCGGTGTTGTCGCCCGCGACGCCGCCATCGGCAGCCCAGAAGGTGTTGCACGCGCCCAGCAACGCCGCCCGCGGCTCCAACCGATCGACGGCACGGGCGGCCGCCTCCTTGTGCGGCACCGTCACGTTGCCGCCGCCGCCGGCCCACGCCAGCGCGCCGATGAGGACGGGCAGGTCCTCCGCGCGGCAGGGCATGGGGACAAAGACGGCATCGAGGCCGAGGGCATGGAAGGCCGCACGGTGCATCGCGGGAGAGAGCGAATGAGAGACCGGATCACCGAGAATCGCGAAGACGCGGGTGCTACCGCTGATCACCCGTGCGCTCCGCGGTGAGCCGCGCGGCCACGCCGGCGACGAGGTCGGCGAGTTCGACGTATGCCTCGCGATACTCGTCGAGGTCCCCACCGAACGGATCGGAGACCTCGGCGTCGGCGCCGGTCCGCCCCGCGAACTCGCCCAACAGGTGCACCCGTCCGCCGCCTCCAAGATCGGCCACGCGGGCCGCGTGGTGGCGCGACATGGTCAGAATGAGATCGGCCTCCGCGACCAGTTCGCGGGTCAGCATCTGCGCGCGGTGGCCGCTGAGATCGAGCCCGTTTTCCAGGCCGACCAGGTACGCCCCTTCCGTCGCCGGCGCGCCCTCCCAGGCACCGGTCCCGGCGGACGAGACGGAAGCGCGGGTGCCAAGGGCGGAGCGGAGAAGGGCCTCCGCGAGGGGACTACGACACGTGTTGCCCGTGCAAACAACCAGTATGTGCATCATGCCCTTTCAACCGGGCGGGAGCGGGCGGGAGCAGTCGGGAGAGGGTGCCCGCACATCTCATCTGGCTTCCCGCGGGTGCGAACGCCTCGGAATCTAGCCGGACCCGCTTTCGCTCCCGGCTGCTCCCGCCCGCTTCACGGCGCCAGCCGCCCCACCGCCCTGCGGAGCTCGGCCCTCGGCAATGCTCCCTCGCGAACCAGCATTGGAACCGGAGCCGTGCAGTCGACCAGCGTGCTCGGCGGCACGTTCCCCAGCACTCCGCCGTCGAGCACCAGCAGCTCGCCACGGTCGACCGCATCGCGGAACAGGTCGACCAATCCGTCCGCGCCCGGCGCAGTGGCCCCGCCCGGCCGGTTGGCCGATGTGGAGGTGAGGGGCGTGCCGAGCGTCGCGACGAGCCGCGCGATGCCCGCATGTGACGTATGGCGGACGGCGATACCGCCCTCGGCGCCGCGGAGCCCGTCGGGCAGCCGGCCTTCACCGCCCGGCAGCACCAGCGTGAGCGGCCCGGGCCAGAACGCCGCCGCGAGCGCGGAGGCCGCCGCGTTGAAGGCGAGGCCGTCCGCCTCCGCCATCTCCCGACCGGACACGAGCAGCAGGAACGGTTTCTTCGGCGGGCGCCCCTTGAGCCGTGCGAGGCGCGCGAGCGCCTCGTCGGTCGGCAGCGAGCCGAGGCCGTACACGGTTTCGGTGGGGTAGCCGAGCAGGCCACCCGCCTGCAAGTGGCGCGACGCGCGGTCCAGCGCGGCATCCTGCTCGTCGGGCGTCCGGAACGGGACGGTCAGCGCCGCGCTGCCCAGAGCTCCGCCCATTCCAGGTCCTCGGCGGTCGTCACCTTCAGATTGCGCGGCGAGTCGGGCACCAGCCGCACCTCCGCGCCCAGCCGCTCGACCAGCGCTGCATCGTCGGTGGCGCCCGGGCCGTCCCGGCGTGCCCGCTCGTGCGCCGCCGCGAGCAGCGCCCGCGGAAAGCCCTGCGGCGTCTGCGCGCGCCACAGCACTTCGCGCGGGACGGTGCGGAGCACGCGCCGCGGCTCGCCGACCGATGCCTCTTTGATGGTGTCGGTGAGGGGTACCGCCGCGACCGCGCCGTGCCCGGCGCGTGCCTCTCCGATCACGGCACCGATGACGTCCGGATCGGGAAACGGCCGGGCGGCATCGTGGACCAGGACGACCGTGCACTCGACGGCGAGTGCCCGTAGCCCCGCGGCGACCGAATCACTCCGCTCCGCGCCTCCCGCGACCAGCGCGAGCGCGGGGCCGGCGAGGTCCACCAGGAACGCGGGCGGAGACGCCGCATCGTCCGGGGGCAGCACGATCACCGCGTGAAGCACCTCCGGATGCGCGACGAACGGACGCAGCGCGCGAAGCACCATCGGCACGCCGGCGATGGGCCGGTACTGCTTGGGAGCGCCGCCGAGCCGCGCACCCCGCCCGGCCGCTACCAGAATGACGCCGACGTCACGCGGCAAGCGCCCGCACCAGCTGCTCGACGTGATCGAGCGCCACCAGCGATACGCCCGGTACCTGGAGCATGCTGCGCGCCGAGCCGTACACCCGGCGGAAGCCGAGGCGGGCCGCCTCCTGCACCCGCCGCTCCGCGCCGGCGGTCGGCCGGATCTCGCCGCCGAGGCCGATCTCCCCGAGGAAGATCACGTCGGCCGGCGCGGGGCGGTTGTAGAGGCTCGACAGGAGCGCCGCCGCCACGGCGAGATCGG
Organism: Gemmatimonadales bacterium; assembly: GCA_050733355.1. Taxonomy (GTDB): domain Bacteria; phylum Gemmatimonadota; class Gemmatimonadetes; order Gemmatimonadales; family GWC2-71-9; genus DASQPE01. The sequence goes on from JBOHSY010000002.1 coordinate 27,430, forward strand.
CGCCGGGCTCACTGAGCCGCACGCCGGCCGTGACCTGGAGAAACACGTCGAGCTCGGCGAACGAGGTCTGCGCGCGGCGCTCGAGCACGGCGAGCAGCACCGCGAGGCGCTTGGGGTCGAGTCCGGTGGCCACCCGCTGCGGCGTGCCGTAGCCGGACCGGGCCGCGAGCGCCTGCACCTCGACCAGCACCGGACGCGTGCCCTCCATCAGGGCCGTCACCGCGCTTCCGCTGATCCCGTCGGCGCGGGCCGCGAGGAACATGGCCGACGGATTCGGGACCGCCGCGAGGCCGTGCCCCGTCATGGTGAAGACGCCGAGCTCGTCCACCGAGCCGAACCGGTTCTTGGTCGCCCGGAGCAGCCGATAGTCGAGCGTAGCCTCGCCCTCGAAGTACAGGACCGTGTCGACGATGTGCTCCAGCGTCTTGGGCCCCGCGATGCCTCCGCCCTTCGTCACATGGCCGACGACGACGACGGCGGTGCCGGTTTCCTTGGCGAACCGCATGAGGTGGCCGGAGCACTCCCGCACCTGGCCCACGTTGCCGGGCGCGCTCTCGAGCGTCTCGGTGTACACGGTCTGGATGGAGTCGATGACCACCAGGTCGGCCTTGACGGCCACCGCGGCATCGAGAATGGTCTCGAGCCGGGTCTCGCCCAAGACGTGGACCGCGCCGGCGTCCTCCTCCAGACGCTCGGCGCGGAGTCGCACCTGGTCGGGACTCTCCTCGCCGCTGGCGTAGAGCACCGTCCGGCCGCCGGTCTCGAGCTGGGCAGCGGCCTGGAGCAGCAGCGTGGACTTGCCGATGCCGGGCTCGCCCCCGATGAGGGTCATGGAGCCGGGCACGATCCCGCCGCCGAGGGCGAAATCGAGCTCGTCGATGTGGGTCCGCCAGCGGGACAGCGGGTGGGTGGCGATGTCGCGCAAACGGGCGGGAGCAGTCGGGAGCAGTCGGGAGCGGCCGGGAGCAGATCTCCGGCCTGCTCCCGTCCGCTCCCGCCCGCTCCCGCCTGTTCTCAGCACCACCGGCTCTTCGCTGACCGCATTCCACTCCCCACACGCCTCGCACCGTCCCACCCATTTGGGGTGCTCGTGCCCGCACTCGGCGCAGCGATAGACCGACCGCGCGCGCGCCATGCTATTCCGGCTCCTCGCGCGCCGTGAGATTGTCGAACCGGGTGAACTCGCGATGGAAGTAGAGGTCGATGTCGCCGGTGGGGCCGTTCCGGTTCTTCGACAGCATGATCTCCGCGATGCCCCGCTTGGACTCGTCTTCCCGGTCGTAGTACTCCGGCCGGTGGATGAAGATCACGAGATCGGCGTCCTGCTCGATGGCGCCCGAGTCGCGCAGATCGGAGAGGATCGGCTTGCGCTCGCCGCCCCGCTGCTCCGAGGCGCGCGAGAGCTGGGAGAGGGCGACGACGGGTACTTCGAGCTCGCGCGCGAGCCCCTTGAGCGACCGCGAGATGTCGGAGATTTCCTGCACCCGGTTCTCGGAGTATTCGGGGCTGCGCATGAGCTGGAGGTAATCCACGACGATGAGGCCGATGTCGTTCTCCGCCTTGAGCCGGCGAGCCTTGGAGCGCATCTCCAGCAGCGTGATGGCGGGCGTGTCGTCGATCCAGATGCGGCTGGTCTGCAGCACGCCCGCGGCCCGGGCGAGCATGGAGAAGTCGGAGTCGCGGAGCTGCGCGCGCCGCACCCGCTGGCTGTCCACTCGCGCTTCGGCGGTGAGCATGCGCTGGACCAGCGCCTCCTTGGACATCTCCAGCGAGAAGATGGCAACCCCGGTGCCCGCGTCGATCGACGCATGCGCCGCGATGTTGAGGCAGAAGGCCGTCTTGCCCATCGAGGGCCGGGCCGCGACGATCACGAGCTCCGAGGGCTGAAGCCCCGATGTGAGCTCGTCCAATTTCTCGAATCCGCTCGGCACCCCGGTAATCGCTTTGCCGCTCCGCTGGAGCGTTTCGATGCGCTCCATCGTCGGCCACAGCATCTCCTTGATCCGCGTGAAACTCTGATCGCGGCGCTGCCGGGAAATCTGAAAGATCCGGGACTCGGCGGTGTCGAGGAGGTCGGTGGCGTGCGCGCGTCCCTCGTACGCCTCGGTGATGATGGCGGTCGAGGTCTCGATCAGCCGGCGCAGGATCGACTTGTCGCGGAGGATGCGGCAGTGGAACTCGAGATTCGCCGCGGTGGGCGCCGCATCCACCAGTTCGGCCAGGTACTCCGCGCCCCCGACCACGCCCAGCTCGCCCCGTCGGTCGAGCTCGTCCCGCAGGGTGACGTGGTCGATCACCACGCGCCGATCGGTGAGCGCGCGCAGGGCGCGGAACAGCCGCCGGTGCTCCTCCCGATAAAACACGGTGTCGTCCACCAGCTCCACCGCCCTGAGCGCGGCGTCCTGCTCCAGCAGCATCGCGCCGAGCACCGCTTGCTCGGCCTCCGGGCTCCAGGGCGCGGAGCGCCCGGCCGGGGCCTCAGCGGTCGAGTAGCTGTCGCGCGATACGGATGTCATCCCAGGTGGGCTTCTTCCAGTTCGGGTTCCGGAGCAGCGCGGCGGGGTGGTAGGTCACGATCAGCGGAATGCCGCCGTACGAGTGCACCTTGCCGCGGAGATCACCCAGGCTCTTCCGCACGCCCAGGAGCGCCTCACCCGCGGTCCCGCCCAGCGCGACCATGACCTTGGGCCGGATGAGCTCGAGCTGCCGGTGCAGGTACGGCATGCACGAGGCGACTTCGTCGGGAAGCGGCTTCCGGTTCTGCGGAGGGCGGCACTTCACGATGTTCGTGATGTACACGTCCCTCCGCTTCAGTTCAATAGCTTCGAGGATCGAGTTCAGCAACTGGCCCGCCGGCCCCACGAACGGCCGCCCGGAGGCGTCCTCGGTCACGCCGGGCGCTTCGCCGATCAGCACCAGCCGCGCCTTCGGATCGCCCTCCCCGGGCACCGCATGGGTGCGGTGGGGACACAGGGTCTGGCAGCAGTACGTGGTGCGGATCCGTTCGGCGACGGCTTCGAGCGACTCGAGCTCGGCAAGGGGATCGCCGGTCAGATCGGGTATCGGCGGGTCCACCCGCAGGCCGGGTCCGGGAATCGGCGGGGCAGTCTTCTTCCAGGCGGACGGGCGGGCGGGCGGACGGACGATCTCCGGGTCGTCCTCGCCGCCCGTCCGCCTGCCCGCCGGAAGCACCACCTCGGCGCCGCCCAACTCGATCTGCTGAGCAAGGTAGCGCCGCCAGCTATCGGTCAAGGCGCGCCTCCACCGCATCGAGAACCGCCTCCGCCACCTGACGCTTGGACTGGAGCGGCAGGATCTGCAGGCCGCCCTCGTGATCGAGCAGCGCCACGCGGTTGGTGTCGTGCTCGAACCCGGCTCCGGGCTCCAGCGCATCGTTGACCACGATCAGATCGAGGTGCTTGCGCTCCAGCTTGGCCCGCCCTTTCACGACCGCGTCGCCGGTCTCGAGGGCGAAGCCCACCATCATACTTCCCTGCTTGCGCCGCTCCTGGGTGGCGCCGAGGATGTCGTCGGTGGGCTCCATCGGGATCGCGAGCGCCCCGTCGGTCCGGGGCTGCTTGTTCGCGCTCGGGCTGGCGGGGCGGAAGTCGGCAGGCGCGGCCGCCATCACCAGCACGTCGGCCGAGGGGAGCGCTTCGGCCACGGCGCGTTCCAGATCCTTGGTCGTTTCCACCCGCCGGATCGTGACGCCGATCGGATCGGGGAGCGCGACCGGCCCGGCGATCAGCTCCACGTCGGCGCCGCGCGCCCAGGCTGCCTCGGCGATGCAATAACCCATCTTGCCGCTCGACCGATTGGTCACCACCCGCACCGGATCGATCGACTCGCGGGTGGGGCCGGCGGTCACCACCACGCGGCGGCCGCAGAGTGGTCCGCGCGCCCGCAGCGCGCGCGTCGCGTGCGCCAGGATCGTCTCGGGCTCGCTCATCCGGCCCGGCCGCTCCGACGGCCCTTCGGCGAGCGGGCCGGTCTCCGGGCCCACCACCGCGAAGCCGCGGCTCCTGAGCGCGGCGAGGTTCCGCTGCGTAATCGGGCTGGCGTACATCTCGTCGTTCATCGCGGGCGCGAGCAGCACCGGCGCGGTGCGGGCGAGGAGCAGCGCGCCGAGCACGTCGTCGGCCATTCCCTGCGCCACCCGGGCCAGCAGGTTCGCGGTGGCCGGTGCCACGATCACCAGGTCGGCCGCCTGACCGAGGCGCACATGCGAGAGCGCCCCGCCCCGCTCCCAGAGGGAAGACAGGACGGGGCGCCCCGTGAGCGCCTCGAACGTCACCGGCCGCACGAACTCCGCCGCGCTCGCGGTGAGCACGGCGTCGACCGCGGCGCCGGCCTCGGCGAGTCGCCGGGCGAGGATGCAGCTCTTATAGCACGCGATCCCGCCCGACACGCCGAGAACGACGTGCCGGCCGGCCCACACGCTCAGGCCTCGGAGCGGCGGCGGCGCACCAGCTTGAACTCGAGCTCGTCCTTGACCAGCGCGTCGAGCGCCCTGGTGGTGAGCTTCTCCTCCTGCTGTACGATGCGCTCGCGCGGCAGCTCGTTGAGGTAGCGCGCGAATCGGGCGGCCACGAGCACGCCGAGATACTTGTTGCCCGCCTGCTCGGCGACTTCCGAGGGAGTGGTGATCCGCATCTGGGTTGAGTCTCCTTCACGACACCGGGAAACGGGCCGCTTCCGCCAGCACCTGGCGGCGCAGCGCCGCGACGAAATCCGTGAGCCCGCCCTGCCGTCCGATCCGCTGGGCCTCCGCGTCGACGATGGCGGACACCCGGGCGACCGCCCGGGTGAGATCGTCGTTGATGATCGCGTAGCCGTACTCGCCCACCGCGGCCAGCTCCTCCGCGGCGTGGTCGAGCCGCCGGCGCACGGCGGCCGGGTCTTCGGTGTTGCGCCCCTCGAGGCGCCGCACCAGCTCGTCGCCCGAGGGCGGCAGCACGAACACGTGGACCGCCTCCGGAAAGCTCGACCGGAGCTGCCGTGCGCCGGCGATCTCGATGTCCAGCACCGCGTGTTTGCCGCGGCGGACGATCGCCGCCACCTCGCCGCGCAGCGTGCCGTACCGGTTGCCCCCGTACGCCGCATGCTCCAGGAACTCGCCCGCCGCGACCCGCCGCTCGAACTCTTCGCACGCGAGGAAATGATAGTCGCGGCCATCGGTCTCGTCGGGCCGGCGCGCGCGGGTCGTGGCGGACACGGAGTAGGCCAGATCGGTCCGGGTCTCGAGCAGCCGGCGGGCGATCGACGTCTTTCCGGCGCCCGACGGGGACGAGAGCACCAGGAGGAACGGGGTCACTCCAAGTTCTCGAGCTGCTCCCGCACCTTCTCGAGCTCGCCCTTCATGCCGATGACCTGCTGGGCGATGGCGGGATCGTTCGCCTTCGAGCCCATCGTGTTGACCTCGCGGCCGAGCTCCTGGGCCAGGAAGCCGAGCTGCTTGCCGACCGGCTTGTCGGACGCGAGCGTCGCACGGGCCGCCGCGACGTGCGCCCGGAACCGCACGAGCTCCTCCGTGATGTCGAGCCGGTCGGCCAGGAGCGCGATCTCCTGCGCGAGCCGCGCGTCATCGAGCGGCCGCCCGTCGAGCAGCTCGGTGACCGAGGCGCGGAGCCGGTCGCGCTCGCGGATGAGCCGCTCGGGCGCCGCGCGGGCCACGGCATCGCCGCCCGATTCCAGCAGATCCAGCCGGTGCAACAGCTCGCGGGTGAGCGCGTCACCTTCGCGCCGGCGCATCGCCCGGCAATCGGCGGCGGCCGCGGCGACGATCGGCTCGACCTCGTCCCAGGTGACGTCGGGACGCTCCCCCGCCTCGCTCGTGAGCACCGCCGGCTGCCGAGCCACCAGCTCCAGGGTCACCTCGCCGCTGAGTCCCAGAGTGTCGCGCAGCTCGCGGAGCCGGTCGGCCACGAGCCGCGCGCGCTCCACGTCCACCCGCAGCGCCTCCTCGGTCACGGCGGACTCCACCCAGCGCGCATGCACCGCGACGTGCCCGCGCTCCAGATCGCGCCGGAGCCGCTCGCGGAGCTCGCCTTCGAGCGCGGCGAGATCGCCCGGCAGCTTGGGGGCGAAGTTGAAGAAGCGGTGGTTGACCGTCCGGACCTCGACCCGGAGCCTGCCCCCGGCCACTCGTCCCTCCGCGGCGCCGAAGCCGGTCATGCTGAGCGCCAAGGCGGAACCCCCGATGCGGGAAAGCCCGGAAATGTAAGGCGAGGCGTGGCATTGCGGTAGGCGCACTATCATTCGACCCATGCGGAGGCCGATCGTCGGAATCGTCGGCGCAGGGGAAGCCAGTGAACGGAGCCTGCGCGACGCGCGTGGCCTCGGCTGGGCCGTGGCGCGGCGCGGCTGGATCGTGCTGACCGGCGGCCGGGCCGCCGGGGTGATGGCCGCTGCCTGCGCCGGAGCCAAGGAGGTGCCGGGCAGCCTCACCCTCGGCATTCTCCCGTCCGACGCCGGCGGCGTGGGGCCCGACGTGGACGTCGCGGTGTTCACCGGCATGGGTGATGCGCGCAACGTGGTCAACGTGCTCACCAGCGACGCCGTCGTCGCCTGCGGGGTCGAGGGGGCGGGGACGGCGTCCGAGGTGGCGCTTGCGCTCAAGTCGGCAAAGCCGGTCATTCTGCTCGCGGCCGGCGAGCGCGCGACGGCGTTCTTTCGCGGGCTTCATGGTGGCGAACGCCTTCTCACCGCCGCTTCGGTCGAGGACACCATACACCTGCTCGAGACCGAAATCGGCCTCCGCCCGATGCCCGGCTCGAGCAGCAGCTGACCCGCATCCGCCGGGCTGGCGCGCATCCGCGGCGACCTTTACGCTACCCCTCGTGGCTCGTTCCCGGACCGCCCGCCCGGCGCCCGCACGCTTCGTCGCGCGGATCTACTGCGTCTGGATCAACCGGTACGTGGACGTGCCGGCTGATGCGGGACCGTTCACGGGTGCCTACGTGCCGGTGCGCGCTACCTGTAACGGCGCCGAGTTCCGCGGCACGCTCGCGCCGCGTGGCGGGGGTCGGTATCGATTGGGACTGAACGCGGCGGTGCGGCGGGCGGCCGGCGGGGTGGACGAGGGCGACGATGTGATCGTGACCGTGCGGGCCACGACTCCGCATCCGATCCCCGCCCTGCCCCGCGATCTCGCGGAGGCGCTGGCGAAGGCGCCGGGCGGGCGGCTGGCGTTCGAGGCCTGGCCTCCGGGGCGCCGGCGGGCGATCCTGCAATGGCTGAACGACGCCAAGGCGGCGGACACCCGGGCGCGTCGCGTCCTGACTGTTCTCGATCGGCTCGGACTCTAAGGCCCGAATCCATGCTCGACGCCATCCGCAGCTTCGTAAGCCGCACGATCGCCGCCCACGCGCCCGGGCCGGTAGAGGGAACCGGCGACACCGCGGCCCGGCCGACCGGAGTGCAGGTCGCCGCGGCAGCCCTGCTGCTCGAGATCGCCCACGCCGATGGCGAGTTCAGCGCGCCCGAGCAGGCGCACATCGAGAGCGCGCTTGGCCGCCACCTCGGTCTCGATGAGCCGACCACGCGGGAGCTGCTCGCGCTGGCCGACGTCGAGCGCCGCCAGTCGATCGATCACTTCCAGTTCACCCGGCTCATCGCCGAGCAGTACGACCTCGGTCAGAAAATGGTGCTGGCCGAGGTGATGTGGGGCGTGATCCTCGCCGACGGCACCATCGGCAATCACGAAGCGTATCTGGTGCGCAAGATCGCCCACCTCCTCCAGCTCGAGCCCGGCTATCTCTCCGACGCCCGCCGGGCGGCCGCCGAAACCGTGCGCCCCCCGACCCGGTAGCGACTCGGGTCCTTCGACGCGTCACCCGCAAGCCGCGGCTCATCCGTGACACGTATCCGCGTGCCCATGCTGCTCTGCGCGCTCCAGGGCGGCCTGGCGCCGTTGGGCGCGCGGCGACGCGGAAGGACATGACCACCAAGGCCGTCGCGAACCGGGAGCAGTACCTGAAGTCGCTGCCCGGCATCCTCGCCTACCTGGAGAACCAGCTCGCCGCCGGCAATGGTCTCGACGGCACCCCGCTCGCGCCCGGAGGGCGGCGGTCGCTCAGGGCCGACGTGCGCCTGGCCCGCGAGTATCTCGCGCAGGCGCCCTCCTTCCGCGTGACGTCCGCGACGATCTGGTGGAGCGGAGGCTCAGCCTGCTTCGCGGAGAGCGGACCATCGATATCCGGCACTTCGGCTGGGGCAACACGCCCGGGGATCTCGTCGTGCACCTGCCCAGGGAACAGCTGGCGATCACCGGCGACCTCGTGGTGTGGCCCACGCCGTTCGTCTTCGACACTCATATCCGTTCCTGGCAGGCCTCGCTGGACAGCGTGCGGGCCCTGGGCGCTGCCGTGCTGATCCCCGGCCACGGCCCGGTGATGCGGGACTACGCGTACGTCGACCAGGTGGCGCGGGCGCTCGGCTCGGTCCGGGAGCAGACCGAAGCGGCGAAGGCCCGGGGGCTCGATCTGGAGCAGATTCACCGGCGAGGAGAAGGTTCGGCGCCTGAGCCGGGAGAACTCCTTCGTCGGCCTCGCGGTCCAGCGCGCGTTCGAGCAGGCGGGCGCCGGGCACTGACCGTCGCTAGCTTGACGCTCACCGATGAGCCTGAGCCCCAGTTTCCGCACTTTCGTGCTCGAGCAGCTCTCGCGCGTCCTGCCCGGCATCCGCGCCCGCAGCATGTTCGGCGGCGTGGGGATCTACAGCGGCGAGCTGTTTTTCGCGCTGATCGAAGACGACACCCTCTATTTCAAGGTGGACGACTCCACCCGGGGCGACTTCCAGGCCCGCGGCATGGCTGCGTTCCGGCCCGGCGGGGCCGACGGCGAGGTCATGCAGTACTACGAGGTGCCGGCCGACCTGCTCGAGGAAGCGGACGTCCTGCGTGCCTGGGCGGAGCGCGCGGTGGCCGTTGCCGCGCGGAAGCGGCGGAAACCGTCCCGCGATTGACGAATCGCGTACCAGCCGCCATTCGTGAAAGACACGCGGGTCCACGTTTCCACCCGGAGGCTCTCATGGCCAAACATCTTCGCTGCCGCGATCTCGGAATGAACTGCGACTTCGAGGCCCGCGGCGCCACGGAGGAAGACATCCTGCGCCAGGCCGCCGCCCATGCCCAGCACGCGCACCAGATCGCCGAGATGCCGCCCGAGCTCGCGTCGCAGGTGCGCGCGGCCATCCGCACGGAGTAGACCGCGGGTGCCGCTCGCGGTGCGCGCGCTCCATGCGGTTCTCGTCGCCGCCGCTCTCGGCGGCGTTTCACCGGCCGCGGCGCAGACGGTGATCCCGCCCGATCCACCCGCGGCGCGGGCGGACTC
>JBOHSY010000003.1:0-3017 GCA_050733355.1 Gemmatimonadales bacterium
GCGCTCGCCCGAGCGGGCGCGCCGGCGATCACGATCGCGCGGCTCGACCGCCGGACGCTCGCGCGCATCCACACACCGGCCGACACGCCCGGGGACCTCGCGCTCGAGCCGGCGGAACGCGTCGGCCGCGCGCTGGCCGGTTGAATTGACCTTTGCCCCGGACCGGCATACAATTGCCCGAGGATTCGCGAGCCCCGCGCGGGGCTTTTTTGTTGTTCGGGATCGCGCCGGGAGGCGACATGTTCGACGCACGGACCACTTGCGTGGTGGTCGTGGGCGCGCAGTGGGGCGATGAAGGCAAAGGCAAGCTCGTCGACGTCCTCGCCGAGCGGGCGGACATGGTCGTGCGCTATCAGGGCGGCGCCAAAGCCGGCCACACCGTGGTCACCGGCGAGACCCAGTTCATCCTCCAACAGATCCCCTCGGGCATCCTGCACGCGCGGACCACCTGCGTCGTGGGCAACGGCGTCGTGCTCGATGCCGACCAGCTCTTCCTGGAGCTGGAGCAGCTCCACGCCAAGGGCGTGGACGCCACCGGCCGCCTGTTCGTCTCCGACCGCGCGCATCTGGTGCTGCCGCTGCACAAGCTGCTGGACCGGGCCAGCGAGAAGAGCCAGAACATCGGCACGACGGGGCGGGGTATCGGGCCCACCTACGAGGACAAGTACGGCCGCCGCGGGCTCCGGGTGGGCGATCTCCGCCGGCTCGAGTGCGCCCGCGGCCTCCTCGCCGAGCGGGTCGAGCGGGCCAACCGCCTGTTGGCGATGCTGGGGAGCGCGGACCGCGTGGTGCTCGCGGAGCTCGAGGCGCTGCTCGAGCGGTGGGCCCCCCGGCTCCGGCCGCTCATCGCGGACACCGGACTCCTGGTGCATCGCGCCCTCCACGACGGGCGGCGCGTACTGCTCGAGGGCGCGCAGGGTGCGCTGCTCGACGTCGATCACGGCACCTATCCGTTCGTCACCTCGTCGAACACGACCGCCGGCGGCGCCGCCGTCGGCGCGGGGATCGGCCCGACGGCCATCCAGGGCGTGCTCGGCGTGGTCAAGGCCTACACGACGCGGGTCGGCAACGGGCCGCTGCCCACCGAGGCGCACGACGAGGCGGGCGCACGCCTCCGCGAGCTCGGCGGCGAGTTCGGTGCGGTGACCGGCCGCCCGCGGCGGTGCGGCTGGTTCGACGCCAACGTCGTGGGCTATGCGGCGCGGGTGAACGGTCTCACCGGACTCGCGGTGACCAAGCTCGACGTGCTCGACACGTTCGAGGACATCCAGGTCGGCGTGGCCTACCTTCTCGACGGCGAACGGTGCGACAACCTTCCGTCGGAGGTCGACGTGCTCGGCCGGGTGCAGCCGGTCTACGAGCGGCTGCCCGGCTGGCGGCGCCCCACCGGCGAGGTGCGGCGGCTGGCGGATCTTCCAGCCGAGGCGCGGGCATATCTGGACCGGCTGGAGGCGCTCTCCGAGGTGCCGATCCGTTACGTCAGCGTGGGGACGCGGCGGGACCAGATCATCGAGGTGTGAATGCTGGTGTCAGTGCCAGTGCAAGTGTGCCAGGACGCACTCTCGCACTCTGTTCGCACTCGCACTCGCACTCGCACTCGCACTCGCACTCGCACTAACACTCACACTCACGCTCACGCTCACAGTCACACTCACACTCACACTACTGGCACTAGCACTCGCACTTCCCACTGACTGGCACTGACACGGCAAAATGGACCCAGAACGCACATCGCTGGTCGTCATCGGCGCGGGGCCCTGCGGGCTCGCCGTCGGCATCGCCGCCAAGCAGGCGGAGCTGCCGTGCATCCTGCTCGAGCGGCGGAACATCGTCTCGACCATCGAGCGCTACCCGCTCGCGATGACGTTCTTCTCGACGCCGGAGCGCATCGAGATCGGCGCCGTGCCCTTCGTCTCGAGCCACGAGAAGCCCACCCGCCGCGATGGCCTGATCTACTACCGCCGGGTGGCGGAGCACTACCGGCTGGACATCCGGCCTGCCGAGAACGTCACCGCCGTGACCCGGCTTCCCGACGGCGGGTTCCGTCTCGACGTGCGGCGCCCGCACGACGAAACGGCGTACGCGGCGCCAGCGGTCGTGTTCGCGACCGGCTACTTCGACAATCCGAACCTGCTCAACATCCCGGGCGAAGATCTGCCCCACGTCGAGCACTATTTCACGGAGGGACACCGGTACTGGCGACGCCGCGTGATCGTGATCGGGGCGGGGAACAGCTCGGTGGACGCGGCGCTGGAGTGCTGGCGCGCCGGGGCGGAGGTGACCATCGTGCATTTCGGCGAATCGCTCGACCGCAGCGTGAAGCCCTGGGTGCTCCCCGACATCACCAACCGGATCAGGGAGGGCAGCATCGCCGTCCGGTGGCGTTCGCGGGTGCGCGCCATCACGCCCACGCAGGTCGAGATCACCACCGACGGCCGGACTGAGGCCGACCGGCTCCCCGCCGAGGCAGTGCTGGCCATGACCGGCTACCACGCCGACACCGCTATCCTCCGGCGGCTCGGAGTGCCGGTGGATCCCGACAGCGGCATCCCGGCCCACGACGAACGCACGATGGCCACGCCGGTGCCCGGCTGCTACCTCGCGGGCGTCATCGCGAGCGGCAACGACGCCAACCGGCTGTTCATCGAGAATGCGCGAGGGCACGGTGAGCTGATCGTGCGTGACCTCCTGGAACGCCGCCGCGCCCTGCATCCGCCCGCTGAGCGGCGGAAGAACCGCGGCGCGCACGCGTAGTCACGCGGCCTGCACCACCACCCGGTTGTCCCACTCCCGCATCATGCGCACGAACGCCTGTGCGATCGCCGGGTCGAACTCGGTCCCCGCGCGCGTCTTGATGTAGTCGAGGGTCGGCTCGGACTCCCACGCGTTCCGGTACGGACGGTGGGTGCGGAGGGCGTCGTATACGTCGCAGACATGCACGAGCCGGCTCGCGTACTCGGCCCCGCGCGGGAAATGCAGGCGAGGATAGCCGCCGCCGTCGATCATGAGGTGGTGCT
>JBOHSY010000004.1:0-7928 GCA_050733355.1 Gemmatimonadales bacterium
AGCCCGCGCTCCGCGGGCTCGCGAGTCTGCGCGGGCGGCTGATCCCGCTGGTGCATCTCGGCGCGCTGCTCGACGGCGGCGCCTGTCCCGCGGCGGCGAGCGATGCCGCCGTGGTGATCTCGGTGGAGGGGCGCTCCATCTGCCTCGAGGTGGAGGCGGTCGAGGAGGTGACCCGCGCCGACGTCCTGCCGGTGCCCGCCGGCCAAGCGCTTCCCTGGGCCCTCGGGGTGGTGCGCGCCGCCGACGGCCTGGTGCCGATCCTGGACGTCGCCACCGTGGGCAGCCGCCTGGTGGAAGGAGGTACCGCCGCGTGAATCTCGATGACCAGATCCAGCTCGTGGCGTTCCGCGTGGGGACCCAGGAGTTCGCCCTGGAGATCCTCCAAGTCGAGCGGATTCTCCGCTACGAGCGCCCCGCGCCACTTCCGAAGGCGCCGGACTTCCTCGAGGGCGTCATCACCTACGATGGCATTCCGGTCCCGGTGGTGGACCTGCGTAAGCGGCTGGAGGTCCCCGCGCCGATCGACGATCAGACGCGCCTGATGGTGCTGGCGCTCGAGACCCAGCGGGTCGCGGTCATCGTGGACGAGGTGCGCGAGGTGCTGCGGCTGGACAGCACCACGATCATTGCGCCGCCTCCGATCGTACGCGGGCTCGCGGCCGCCTACATCGCCGGTCTCGTCACCCGCGGCGAGCGCACGCTGGTGCTGCTCCAGGCGGCAAAGCTCCTCAGCTCCACCGAGCGGCTCGCCCTGTCCGACGCCGGCGCGGCGCCATGACCGACACGAGTGTGGCGGGATTCCGCGAGGGCTACCGCGAACTCGAGCAACGGCTCGACGGCGCGCCGTCGGGGGTGGAGCGCGAGGCGCTCAAGCGGGACATCATCGACTTCTTCAAGCGGGTGGACGGCGCGCTCGGCGAGCTGACCCAGCTCAAGGAGGAGATCCGGGTGCTGGTGGACCGCTACAAGCAGCTCGGGAGCCCGGCGGAGGAGGGCCCCCAGGCTCCGCAGTTCACCGGCGCGCGCCCGGCGGTGCAGGCCGACCATCTCAACGCGTCGAGCTTCGTCGAGAAGGGCTGGAGCCTCATTTCCCTCGGCGACTACGCCGGGGCAATCCAGTCGCTCGAGAAGGCGCTCGCGCTCTCGCCCGGCGCGACCCAGGCGCTCTCGCTTCTGGGCTGGGCGCAGATGCTCAGCGAGAACTACGACGAGGCGCTCGGCACCTTCTCCAAGGTGCTGATGAAGGAGCCCGCGAATTCGCTGGCGCGCATCAACGTCGGATACATCTGCCTCAAGAAGCGGATCTTCGGCGAGGCGATCGAGCACCTCTCGAAGGCGATCCGGCTCGACAACGACCGGAAGGCCACGCTGTACGCCCACTATTACCTCGGGCTGGTCTATCTCGAGCGGGAGATGCACGAGGACGCTCAGACCTTCTTCCGCAAGACCCTCGCGCTCGGCCCCGGGCTGGTGGAGGCGTGGTTCGAGCTCGGCCGCGCGCTCTGGTTCGGGGGTGATCGCGAGGGAGCGAAGCAGGCGTGGGCCGACGGGATCAAGGCCAACAAATTCAACCCCTGGGCGAAGCGCTGTAAGGAGCTGCTGGATCTGGCCGCGGCGGGGCAGGACATTCCGCGAGGGGCAAGCCCGGCATCCGCGTGAATCTGCGCTCGTCCGCGGCGGTTGTTTTTGCCCGGCGCTGGACGCAGAGAGACGCTGATGAAGACAAAACCGGGTTCAGGAAATCGTTCGCGTTCATTCGCGTTCATTCGTGGCTGCTTGGTGTCGGTACTCGTCGCTTCGCAGCTCTCCGCCCAGGGCTCCGAACCCATCGTGCTCCGCGCCGGATCGGTGACGGCGGTAGCTTGGCCCGCGCAGCGGGCGTTGGCCCGAAACCTTGCCGAGGTGGCCGCGCGGCCGGCCGACTGGCCCGGGCTGGGGCGCACGGCGCCCGGTCCGCTCACGCTCATCGTCGCGCCGGACGAGGCGACCGTCGATTCGATTACCCGCGGCCGGGCGCCCGCGTGGGGCGTCGGCTTCGCCGATCCGGGTTCGCGGACCATCCTCCTCCGCGCCGATGCGCCCGACGTTCACCGCACGCTCCGCCACGAGCTGGCCCACCTGGCGCTCCACGACCGCGTGCGCGTCCGGGTGCCGCTCTGGTTCGACGAGGGCTACGCCGGCTGGGCGGCCGGTGAGTGGCAGCGGCTGGGCGGGCTGGCGCTCAACCTCACGGTTGCGCGCGGCGCGGTGCCGGAGCTGAGCGCCCTCGACGGCGAGCTGCGGCGGTCGCCGGGCAGCGTGGGTCCGGCGTATGCTCTGGCCATGTCCGCGGTGCTGGAGCTGGCCCGGCGACACCCCGATGGCAGCCTCGAGCCGCTGCTCGACCGCCTCGCCGAGGGGGAAGAGTTCGAGACCGCCGTCCGGGCGACGACCGGCCTGCCCCTGACCCGGTTCGAGGACGCCTGGCGCCGGGCCGTCCGCGCCCGGTACACGATCGCCACCTGGCTTGTCGCCGGGGGCGCCTGGGCATTGGTGGCAGCCGGGGTGCTCGGGCTGGGCGTGTGGCGCCGCCGTCACGACCGGATCCGCCGGGCCGCCCTGGACGAGGGCTGGACCATTCCGGAGGAGGACGAGCCGGGCGCGGAGCCGCCGGTGCTTGACCGCGATCCCAGGTCGTGATAGCGTCCACTTCTATGTCCGATCCGCAGATCCGCGATCGCGGACGAGGCGGCGGGAGGCGCGCCCCACTCGAGCGACGCAACGTCGTCATCCTCGGCGCGGCGGTGCTCACGATCGCCGCGGGATACGCGCTCCTCAGGGCGGGTAGCCCCAGCCCCGCCGCGGTTCTGCTGGTTCTCGGCTACTGCGTGCTCTTTCCCGTCGGCATCGCGTTGTAAGGTCCCGTGATGCCGGGCACGGCATGCTCCATGCGGATCTGCTATCTGCGGGAGTGTCGAGCGCGGCTGCAGCGGGCGAATAGCTCAGCCGGTTCAGAGCGCCTGCCTTACACGCAGGAAGTCGGGGGTTCGAATCCCTCTTCGCCCATCCCGATCCGGCGTGTGAATCCGTTGCGGAGGTCGTGAATGTCACTGGTTCGTGTCGCTGCCGCCCTGGCCTTCAGCGCCGTGCTTGCCGCGCCGCTCGATGCGCAGGTGCCGCGCCGCCCGCGCGAGCAGCAGGTGGCCAATCTGCCCCGGCTCCTCGTCGCCACCCCCTACGTCTCGGCGGGGGCGGATTCGGCGCCCGCAGTGCAGGTCGGCAACGGAATGCGCGACCGGATGGCGAAGATCGTCGACGGCGACTTCAACGTCCTGTCGTCGGAGCAGATGAACGAGGCCCTGAAGCAGTACGGGTATCCCGCGAACGCCATCCTCAGCCCGGCGCTCGCCACCACCCTGGCCAAGAGCGTCCAGGCGCGGGTGCTGGTGTCCTCGCAGATGAACAAGGCGGGCACCAACTACGCGGTGACGGCCCGGCTGGTCGGCTCCAACGACGAAGCCGGCAGCGTGGTGAGCGTCACCCAAGGCGCCGGGCAGGGCCTGGGCGACTTCGGCGGGCGGGTGGCCGAGCAGCTGCAGCCGGCCTTCAAGTCGCTGGAGGATGCGCGGGAGTGCGCCAACCTGAGCGAGAGCAATCCCAACAAGGCCGCCGACGCGGCGCGCAAGGCGCTCAAGCAATATCCGAGCAACGGGCTGGCGTCCTACTGCCTCGCGCAGATCGCGCTTGCGAAGAAGGATCGCAAGCAGGCGGTGGAGCATCTCCAGGCCGCGGCCAAGGCCGACCCGATGAGCCTCGCGGCGTGGTCGCACCTCGCCGAGCAGTATCAGTCGGTGAACGATACCAACAACGTGATCGCGGCGTTCGTGCAGATGCTCCGCATCGCGCCGACCAATCAGAAGCTCCGCGAGCAGGCGTTCCGCTACTTCCTGAACGCCGAGAAGCCGCAGATCGCGCGCGACGTCGCGGACTCCGGCATCAAGATTGACCCGTACAACCCGGACTTCTATGACCTGAAGAGCAACGCCTGCGCCTTCCTCAGCGACTTCAAGTGCTCGGTGGACGCGCTGGAGCAGTCGTACTCGGTGGACAGCACCAAGGCCGATACGCTCTTCGTCACCAAGGTCCTCGCCTTCTCGGAGCAGCGGCTCGCCGATACGAACCCGCGGGCCACGGCGGCCGACACGGCGCGCTACGTGAAATGGGCCCAGTTCGGCGCGCGCAAGTACCCGACCAGCGTGCCCGCCCTCCAGGCGCTCTCGAAGGCATACGCCATGACGGGCCAGGTGGACAGCACGATCGCGGTGGCGCAGCGGCTCTTCGCGGCGAACCCGCAGGACGTGACCCCGCTGCTCGGCGCGGCGAATACGCTGATCAACGCCAAGCGCGGCAAGGAAGCGCTTCCGCTCATCCAGCTCGCCGCCGCCAAGGGCGACGCGACGGCCAGGGAGAACGCGGCCGCGCTGCTCTATCAGTCGGCAGCGCCGCTGCTCCAGGAGCCGGTGCAGGACTACGCCGGGGCGGCTGAGTTGCTCCGCGGGGCGACCCAGTACGCCAGCCAGCAGGGCAAGGTGTATCCGGCGGCCAACTACCTGCTTGGTCTCGCCACGCTCCTCCAGGTGCCCAAAATCGATCCGGAGGCCGAGAAGACGAAGTCGTGCGTTCTCGCGCGCCAGGAAGAGGCCTTGCTCAACGAATCCGAGCAGGCGTTCACGGCGGGCCAGACCGCCAATCCCGAGGTCGCCACACGCAACCTCGACATCATCAAGAAGTACAAGCCGCGCGCGGCCTCGATGGTCAAAGCCTACTGCAAGTGAGGACGGGATCGGGGGCTTCCATCGAGCGAAGCCGCCTGCCTATATTGACCCCGCCGCAGGGGGCTGTAGCTCAGCTTGGTTAGAGTGCCGCACTGTCACTGCGGAGGTCGCGGGTTCGAGCCCCGTCAGCCCCGCTCTTACCACACCCCGTCCCCGCCGACGGGGTGTTTTTGTTCATGACGTACCATCGTCCGGTGCTGCTCGAGCCGCTGCTTGCCGCGATCGGCCGGCCGGCCCGGGCCGTGGACGCCACGCTCGGTGACGGCGGTCACGCCGAGGCGCTGCTGGGTCTCGGCGCGGAGGTGCTCGGCATCGATCGCGATCCCGATGCGATGGCGATCGCCCGCCGGCGGCTGGGCGACGCGCGCATCCGGTACCTCGAGGCGCCGTATGCGTCGGACGAGGCGCGCGGGGCCGTCGCGCGGTTCGCGCCCGAGCTGGTGCTGCTCGACCTCGGCGTGTCATCCCGCCAGCTCGACGACGAGGCCCGCGGGTTCACCTTCCGGCCCGGCGCGCCGCTCGACATGCGCATGAGCGCCGGCGGGCGGAATGCCGCCGACTTCCTGAACGCGACGAGCGAGGCCGCGCTCGCCGCGGCGTTCGCGGACTACGGCGACGAACCCCGCGCGCGGCGGCTCGCCCGCGAGGTGGCCCGCCGCCGCGAGCGCAAGCCGTTCGCCGTGAGTGACGATCTGGTCAACGCCATTCGCGCGGTGCTCGGACCGCGGGCCGGCCCGGCCGAATTCGCGCGGCTGTTCCAGGCGGTGCGGATCGCGGTGAACGCGGAGCTCGAGGGCCTCGCGGTCGCCCTGCCCGCGTTTCGTGACGCTTTGGCGCCGGGCGGCCGGCTGGCCGTGATCAGCTATCATTCCGGCGAAGATCGCCTGGTGAAACATGCCTTTCAGGATTGGAGCCGCCGTTGCATCTGCCCTCCGGCGCATCCGGTCTGCACCTGCCGGGGGCGGCCGCTCGGCCGCGCCGAGCCGCGGAAGCCGATCCTCCCCGCGGCCGCCGAGATCGAAGCCAACCCGCGTGCGCGCAGCGCGAGGCTCCGCCTCTTCCGGGTGGGCGATGCGACTTAGGGGCCGCCACTGGGTGCTGGTCTGGCTGGGGATCTTCCTGCTGACCGCGGCGCTGGTGATCGGCCGGCAGACGTCGGCGTTCCACGCCGCGCGGCGCGTCCGGGACCTGCGCGAGCAGCGTACGGCGCTGGAGGCGCAGCGCGCCGAGCTCGAGCGGCGTATCCGCGAGGCGTCGGGCCGCCGGGTGCTCGAGGCCCAGGCCGAACGGGATCTCGGCCTCCACTACCCGGCCGATCACGAGTTCACCCTCTTCGTCGTGCCCACCGCGCCGGTGGGCGACCCGCGCCGATGACCCGCTCCGCCGCCCGCATCGCCGCCATGCAGGTCTGCTTCGCGTTGGGCGTTGCTGCCATCGTGGCCCGCGCGGCGCAGCTCCAGCTCGTCCAGGGCGGTCGCTGGGCGGCGGAGGCGGAGAACCAGCGCACCGAGCGCTCGGTGCTGCCCGCGCGACGGGGCGCGATCTACGACCGCCACGGCGTCCCCCTCGCGGTGACCCAGGAGTTCTACCACGTGGGCGTGGCGGCGAACGAGCTCACCGACCGGCGGGGCGCCGTGCGGCTCGTCGCGGGTCAGCTCGGGCTGCCGCCGGCCGCCGTGGAGCGGGAGCTCGCGCGCAAGCGGTGGGCGTACTGGCACGGCCCGTACACGGCCACGCAGGTGCAGCCGCTTCGGAGCGTGAAGGGGATCCATCTCGACGGCAACTACCGGCGCTTCGATCCCACGCGGGGGCTCGCCCGGGCGGTGGTCGGCGACCTCTCGCCGGAGACGACGCAGGGCGCGTCGGGCATCGAGCTCGCGCTCGACTCGGTGCTTACCGGCGTCCCGGGGGAAGCGGTGCTGCTCAAGGATCGCTCGGGCCGCCGCTACGACTCGCCCTCGCGACGGGTGCGGGAGCCGGTGGCGGGTCACGACGTGTACCTCTCGCTCGACGCGGCGCTCCAGGAGATCGCGGAGCGCGCGCTGGCCGACGCGCTGGGGACGTTCCGCGCCGAGGCGGGGGACGTGGTGCTGCTCGACCCGCGCACCGGCGAGCTCCTCGCCATCGCTTCGCGACAGGCGGACGAGGTGCTGCCGCGCCCCTCCACGCTCACCGACCCGTTCGAGCCGGGCTCGACCGCCAAGCTGTTCACCGCGGCAGCGCTGCTCCGGGCGTCGAAGGTGGATGACGACGACGCGGTGAGCGGCGAGAACGGGGAGTGGATCATGCCGACGGCGCGCGGGGCGTCCCGGCGGATCACCGACACGCACCGGGAGCCGGGCAACCTCACGCTGGCCGCGGCGATCGAGGTGTCCAGCAACATCGCGATGGCCAAGTTCGCCCAGCGACTCGCGCCGGCCGAGCAGTACGAGGTGCTGCGCGACTTCGGGTTCGGCAGCCCGACGGGCGTCGAGTTCCCATCGGAGTCGCGGGGCCGCCTGGCCCGGCCCGACCGCTGGCAGCCCATGTACACGCGGGCGAGCCTGGCGATGGGCTACGAGTTCGGGGTGACGCCGGTGCAGCTCGCCGCAGCCTACGGCGCGATCGCGAACGACGGCGTGCTCCTCACGCCCACGCTCCTCCGTGAAGTGCGACGGGCCGACGGTGCGTTGGTGTACCGCCGGGAGCCGGAGCCGGTGCGGCGGGCGGTGAGCCCGGAGATCGCGGCCCGGCTCCGGGAGTTCCTCGGTCGCGCCGTCGCCGAAAGCGGCACGGGCGAGCGCGGACAGCTCGCCAATTTCCCGCTGCTGGGCAAGACCGGCACGGCCCGGCGGTTCGTCGGCGGGCGCTACGTGAACGAGTACACCGCGTCGTTCGCGGCGCTCTTTCCGGCGGAGGATCCCCAGCTCGTGGTCATCGTGAAGATCGAGAATCCGAAGGGTGACTACTACGGCGGGCTCACCGCGGCGCCGCTCACCAAGATCATGCTGCAGCAGGCGCTCGCCTCCCACCGGGTGGCCATCGACCGGAGCGCGCTCGCGACGGCCGAGTCCACCCGGGCGCCCGCGGCCCTGCGGGCCGCGCCCGCGGCGCCGCGCTCACCCGCCGTAGTGG
>JBOHSY010000005.1:0-3900 GCA_050733355.1 Gemmatimonadales bacterium
CGCGGGGCTCGCGCTGCTGCTGGCCGCCGCCGGTGTGTTCCTCTGGCGCCGAGAAGCGGGGCCGGTCTCCCGCAGCGAGGTGCCCGACGCGCCGGATCCGCAGCGTGTGGCGGTGCTCTACTTCAGCAGCCGGGGTGGCTCCGATTCCCTCGCGTATCTCGCGGACGGTCTCACCGAAGCGCTGATCAACGAGCTTTCCGCGGTCAAGGCGCTCCAGGTGATATCGCGAAATGGCGTGACGCCGTACCGGAACGGCAACGTCACCCCGGACAGCATCTCGCGGGCACTCAAGGTGGGAACGCTGGTGTCGGGCACCGTGGCCCAGTCAGGCGATCGGCTGCGGGTGAACGTCGCGCTGGTGAATGCGGTGACGGGCGCGGAGCTGGGGAACCAGACGATCGAGCGTCCGCGCGCGGAGCTCTTCGCCCTCCAGGACGATCTCGCCAAAGAGGTGTCGTTCTTCCTCCGCGCACGACTCGGGCAGGAGATCGAGGTCAGGGAAAGCCGGGCCGGGACGCGCCACGTGGCGGCCTGGGAGGAGTTGCAGCGTGGGCTCCAGGAAAGCCAGGATGCCGACGCGCTGGGCGCCGCCGACGACAGCGCCGGGGCCGCCGCGAAGTTCGCCAAGGCCGATTCCCTGTTCGCCCGTGCGGAGACGCTCGACCCGACGTGGCTGCGGCCGCCCACGCTGCGCGGCTGGCTCGATTTCCGCCGTTCGCGGCTGGCGCTGTCCGCCCCGCCGGCGTACCACCGCGAGCGGATCGACCGCGGACTCCAGCACGCCGCGCGCGCCCTCGCCATCCGGCCCGACGACCCCGACGCGCTCGAGCTCCGAGGTACGCTCCGATACTGGCGCTGGCTCAACAACCTGGCGCCGCCGACCGAGGTCGATGCCGTGTTCACCGGCGCCGAGCAGGATCTACGGGCATCGGTGGGGGCGAACCCTGGTCAGGCATCCGCGTGGACCACGCTCAGCCATCTCCTGATCAACAAGCCCGCACTGGCGGAGGCCAAGCTCGCGGCCCTGCGAGCCTATGACGCCGACCCGTATCTCACCAACGCCAATGTCACGGTCTGGCGACTGTTCACGACGTCCTACGACTTGGAGGATGTCGTGGAAGCGAAGAACTGGTGCGAGGAGGGGCAGCGCCGCTTCCCGGAGGACTACCGGTTCTTGGAATGCCAGCTCTGGTACTTCTCGCTCGAGGGCGCCAAGCCCGACGTTCCGACCGCCTGGAGGGTGCTCGACCGCTACGTGGAGGCCAGTCCGCCCGGGCTGCGCGAGCTCAACAAGAAGAAGGGGCAGATGCGGGTGGCGGCGGCCTTGGGGCGGGCGCGTCTCGCCGACAGCGCGCGCAGCGTGGCGCTCCGCGCCCGCGCCGACCCGTCGCTGGACCCAGGACGCGAGGTCATGTTCCTGGAAGTCGTTGCGCGGTCCATCCTTGGCGATTCGGACGACGCGTTCCGGCTGCTCAGCACCTACATCGCGAGCAATCCTGGCATCCGCGGATCCATGGCCAAGGATGCCGAGTCGTGGGAGCTCCGGGGGCTCAGGACGGACCCCCGGTGGCGGACCCTGGTCGGCTCCTGATCCCCCGGGCCGCCGGGGCTATTGTCGAGTTCCTATACAGGCCGTATGTTTGCCCGATTCCCCCCAACGGAGGTTCGCATGCGTCGGCCCACTAGGTGGCTCGCGCTGTTTGTGGTGGCCGGCGTCGCGGCCTGTAGTGAGAAGGCGGCGGATACGCCGACGGCACCCGAGTTCAGGCCCAACCGGACCGGCTGCAACTTCACCACGATCCAGCAGGGGGTGAACGACCAGTTCACCGGCTCAACCGACACGTACGTCAGCGGACTGGTCAACGACGCCAAGCTGGAGGACAGCGACCCGGCCGCGGCCGATTTGCTCCTGTATGAGGCGCTCGACACCCTCTCGGCGCAGTTTGGGCAGGGCACGGTGGAGGGTGCGTCCACGTTGGCCTACCAGACGCTGCTCTGCACCAGCGGTGGAGCATCCGGGCTGAACGCGACGACGTTCGTTGAAGCGTTCGGACCCACCGGCGCGTTCGCGGCGGTTGGGTATTACGACAACGACAATCGCACGGTGGCGTCGCGTGACAACTCCCGGTGGGTGCTGCACCCACCCGCCGGTGAGACCTGGGCGGGCATCTCGACCAAGGACCCGCTCGTCATCTACGGCGCTCCGATCACCATCGCGCCGGCCACCTTCACCGCGGATCCACCGATCCTGAGCAACATCTTCGATTGGCGGAGTCATCCGTCCGGCGTGGCCTTCGTGCCGAACGTCATCGTCGGGAATTGTGAGCAGGGGGGAACCGTCACTGCCACGTACATCCAGCACAACACGGTGCAGCAGCATCCGTCGTCATCGGGACCGGCGGAGATTCTCGACTTCGTGAACCCGGACTGCTCCGCCGCTCTATTCCGTTCGGTGAGGCTTGGATTCGTCGACCGGATGTGGCGGTTCTTCGGTCCGGCCACGGCCCACGCTTCCTTCTTCCTCCCGACCAGCGGCGGTCAGAAGGGCGCGCTGAGCCCGGATGCGGCCGTGAGCCCGGAGAGCGTCAACCTGGAGTTTGAGAACCCGCCGAACAAGTCGGGTCACCAAGTGGGCCAGACACTGCGTGGGGGTGATGGCGAACCGCTCAGCGTCATCGCCAAGAGCGACGGCGGAACCCCCTTCAAGCAGACCCAGGTCTTTGCCTGGTTGGTGGCAGCCAACAATAGCGGCAATTTTGTGCAGGTGTGCAACAACTGGGACTTCTCCGACGAGAACGGCCGGTTCACGTTCGAAAATGCCTTCCTGAACAAGGCCGGCGGATACACTGTGACGGTGAAGACGGTCGGTACCAACGAATCGACGTCGGCACCGGGCACGCCCCAGCTGCCACCCGGAACGCAGCCGACAACCGGTCTGTTCAACGTCAAGAACGGTTCGATAGGCAATCCGGCGGAGTGCGCCTCTCCGAACGCCTTCAACGAGGGCGACGAGCTGCCCGACCCTCCGGGACCCCCGCCGGTTCCGTGACCAGTGCGAACGACCTGAACGAGGGCGGCTCCCCGGAGCCGCCCTTCTCATTTCTGCGTCTGGAGCGCTCGGATGTCGCGGGTGACGCGCCGTTGTGCCGCGCGGTCCCGCACCGCTACGAAAATCGTGTCGTCCCCCGCGATGGTGCCGACGATCTCGGCCCAGGCCAGCCGGTCGATCGCCACGGCGACGCGGTTGGCCTCGCCCGGCGCGGTGTGGAGCACGAGCAAGACCTCGCCGGCGGGATCGAGCGCCAGCACGCCCTCCGCGATCCGCTGCTCGTCGGGATCGGCAACGCTCGGCGCGGGCGCGGGACGCCGATAGGCGCCGTCGACCTTCGCGAGCCGGAGCGCCGAGACGTCCCGGCTCACCGACGACTGCGTCACCTCCCAGCCCTCGGCGTTCAGAATCTCGACCAACTCCTCCTGGGTCCGAACCGAGCGGGTGCTGATGACCTCCATGATGCGGAGCAGCCGTTTCTTCCGGTCGCTGGTCATCTGCGGCGCCTGCGCGGCCTCGGACCGGCGAGGGCCTGCATCGCGCGGTCGAACCGGCGCCGCTCTCCAGCGGCCCAGCGCCGTGCCGCACGCAACCGCGCGTTCACCGCGGGGAGGCCGAGATTGCCCAGGCCTCCGGTCGAGCGGCGGCGCGCCGCCAAACGGGCCGGTGCCGGCTCCGCGAAACGCTCGCCGGCCCGGATCGCCGCCGCCACCTCCCGATACGCGAGCCGGAAGGGGCGACCGGCTTCCACCCGCCGCATCACCTCGTCGGTGGCGAGCGCACCGCCCGCGAGCGCGGCGCCACTCCGCGCCCGATCCACCGCGAGGCGCGGCACCGCGTGCGCCAGCATG
>JBOHSY010000006.1:0-8261 GCA_050733355.1 Gemmatimonadales bacterium
GTCCCGCGCGGTGCGCCGGCTCGCCGCGGCCTACTTCCGCGGCGTGGTCGCCGCCGACGGCGCCGACGCGCTGGTCCGGATGTCGCGACCGCTCTCGGTGAGCGCGATGCCCGACGGCGCGGCCTGCGGCTTCTACGGCGCGGCCTACGGCGAGCTCTTCCGCTCGCTCGCCGGCTTCGAGGGGACGCTGGCGCACGAGCAATGCGAGGGACGCGGCGACCCCGAGTGCGTCTGGCGCACCGAACGCGCCGCGGGGTACGAATGAGGCCGTTCGCGGGACTGGACCGGGCCGAGCTCCGGGCCGGACTCGAGGAAGCCGGCGCGGACGCCTGGCTGCTCTTCGACTTCCGCGGGCTGAATCCCGTGGCGCAGCGGGTGCTCCGGCTCGGCGGGATCGGGTCGCGCCGGCTCTTCGTGTACTTTCCGCGGGACGGCGAGCCGGTGGCCGTGGCGCATCGCATCGAGCTTCAGCCGCTCGACGGGTTTCCCGGCCGCGTCGTGCCGTACGCGCGCTGGCAGGAGCTGCACGCGGCGCTGGAGCCGCTGGTACGGGGGCGCACGCTGGCGATGGAGATCTCGCCCGAGGACGCCGTGCCGTACCTCGACCGGGTGCCGTTCGGGGTGGTCGAGCTGCTACGCCGCCTCGGCGCGCACGTGGTGCCGTCCGGCCCGCTCGTCTCCCGCTTCTCCGCCCGTTGGAGCGCCACCGAGATCGTGGAGCATCGCGAGGCCGCGGAGGCGATCGCCGCCGTCGCGCGGCGTGAGCTCGCGCGCGCCGTGCAGGAGATCGGGACCCCGGAGCGTGCGGTGCAGGAGCGGGTGATCCGCGGCCTCACCGATGCCGGGCTCGGGTTCGATCATCCACCCGTCGTCGCCTTCGGTCCGGGCAGCGCCATCCCCCATTACGAGACCGGGCATGCACCGCTCACCGCGGGGCAGGTCGTGCTGATCGATCTGTGGGGCAGCCGGCCCGGCAGCGTCTCGGCCGATCAGACATGGATGGGGTTCGCAGGGGCCGAGCCGCCCGCCCAGGTGCAGCGGGTGTGGAGCACGGTCCGGTCGGCGCGCGACGC
Source organism: Gemmatimonadales bacterium (assembly GCA_050733355.1). Classification (GTDB taxonomy): domain Bacteria; phylum Gemmatimonadota; class Gemmatimonadetes; order Gemmatimonadales; family GWC2-71-9; genus DASQPE01. Next base: position 1,074 of record JBOHSY010000006.1, read on the forward strand.
CGCCATCGCGGCGATCCAGTCCGCCGCGGCCGCGGGACGGCCTATCACCGGCGCCGACGCGGATACGGCCGCGCGACGAGTGGTGGAGCAGGCGGGCTTCGGCGAGTGGTTCGTGCACCGCACCGGCCACTCGATCGATCGCGATCTGCACGGCTCCGGCCCGCACCTCGATGACTACGAGACGCACGACGACCGCCGGTTGGGGCCGGGGATCGGATTTTCGGTGGAGCCTGGGATCTATCTGCCCGGAGAGTTCGGCGTGCGGAGCGAAATCAACATGTACTGGGGGCCCGACGGACCAGTCGTTACGCCGAAGGAGCCGCAGGCGGAGCTGGTGACGAGTAACGAGTAACGGGTTTCGAGTTACGAGTACGAGTTTTGGCGCCGCAGGCATGCGGCAAACCGCCACCGCGTCAAGCGCTCCGGTTGGCTACACCGCCTCAATGGCGATCCCACCTCCGGGCTCAAGTCCCTTCCGGCAGCTCATCGTGTGGCAACGGTCGATGGATCTGGCGGTACGAGTGCATCAACTGACGAGGTGCGTACCGGGACGCTTTCGATTCAGTCTGGCAGAGCAGATGAATCGGGCAGCGATCTCTGTCCCTTCGAACATCGCCGGAGGGGCGGGCGCCACTCTCGCGGCGAGTTCCGCCAATACGCGGGAATCGCTCGAGGCTCCGTGCGAGAGCTGGAGACACCATTGGTGCTTGGCGTTCAGCTTGAAGCGTTTCGGGCCGGCGCCGCGGCCGAGGCGCGCTTGATGGCAGGCGACGGCGGCAGGATGCTGTCGAGACTCGAGAGCAGCCTCCGCTGAACCTCGTAACTGGTAACTGGTAACTCGTAACTACGTCTCACTCGTCACCAGCTCGTCTCTGAATTGCCGCTGGTACAGCCGCGCGTAGAGTCCGCCTTGCGCGAGCAGGGCCGCGTGGGTGCCCTCCTCCACGATGCGCCCATGGTCGAGAACGATCAGGCGGTCCGCGCGGCGCACCGTCGAGAGCCGATGCGCGATGATCAGCGTGGTGCGGCCCGCCAGCAGTTTCTCCATGGCATCCTCGATCAGCCGCTCGCTCTCGGTGTCGAGGTTGCTCGTGGCCTCGTCGAGCACCAGCACCGCGGGGTTCTTGAGCAGCGCGCGCGCGATGGCGACCCGCTGTCGCTGCCCGCCGGAAAGCTTCACGCCACGCTCGCCCACGAGCGTCGCGTAGCCCAGCGGGAGTCGCACCACGAACTCGTGCGCGTGCGCCGCCTTGGCGGCCGCCTCGATCTCGGCGGGCGTGGCTCCAGGGCGGCCGTACGCGATGTTCTCCCCCACCGTGCCGCTGAACAGCGCCGGCTCCTGAGGCACCACTCCCACCGCGCCGCGGAGATCCGCGAGCCGGAGGTCGCGGACGTCGATCCCGTCCAGCCGGATTCGCCCCTGCGTCACGTCCCAGAAGCGCGGCAGGAGCGACACCAGCGTGGTCTTCCCGGCGCCCGAGGGACCCACCAGCGCAACGACCTCGCCGGGTGCGACCTTGAGGTCGACGTCGCGCAGCGTCCACGGCGCCTCGGGGTCGTCGCGATAGCGGAACGACATCCCCTCGAAGGCCACCTCGCCGAGGACCGGTCGGGGCAGCGCCTTCGGGGACGGAGCATCGGTGATCGGTGCACCGGTTTCCAGCAGCTCGAACACCCGCTCCGCGGCGCCCACGGCTTCCTGATACGCGCTGAAGAAAGACGCGAGCGCGCCGATCGCCGCCGCGATGGTGATCGTGTACAGCAGGAAGGAGACCAGCGCCCCCGCCGTGAGCTCTCCCTCGAGCACGAGTACGCCGCCCTGCCAGAGCACGAACACGATGCCACCGAAGGTCGTGAACGTCAGCACGCCGAAGAACATGCCGCGGACCCGCGCCCGGGCCAGCGCGGCCCGCACGCTCTCGAGGATGTGCTCCCCGTAGCGGCGGCGCTCCATGGGCTCCTGCGTGAAGCTCTGCACCGTCCGGATCTGGCTGATCGCCTCCTCGGCGACCGCGGTGGCCTCGGCGACCTTGTCCTGCACGCCGGTGGTCATCCGGCGGAGCCGGCGCCCGAAGAACACCGCCGAGCCCACGACGACCGGCACCACGCCGAGGGCCGTAAGCGTGAGGCGCGGTTGCATGAGTGTCAGCAGGACGATCCCGCCCACCAGGGCGAGCACCTGCCGGGAGAATTCCGCGATCTGGTGGCTCAGCACGCCCTGGAGCAGCCCGACGTCCGTCGTGAGGCGGCTGGTCAGCTCGCCGGTCCGGCGGTCAGCGAAGAACCCCGGCGGCATTTCGAGCAGCTTCTCGAACAGCTCGCGCCGCAGCCCGGCCACGGCGCGCTCACCGGTGGCGCTCAGGTAGTACGCCTGCACGTAGTTGAAAACCGCCTGGACGCTGAACAGGACGAGCAGCAGCAGGGTAATGCGATCGAGAAGCGAGCGGTCGCCCTGGAGGAACGCCGCATCGAGGAGCTCCCGGACGACGAGCGGAAACGCAAGGCCGATCGCGGCGCTCGCGATGAGCGCCACCAGTGCGATGAGCAACCCGGCACGGTACGGCCGCACTCGCGGCCAGAGCCGGCTGAGGCGCCCGGGCGGCCGGAGGCGCCAGCGGGACTTCGAGTCGGAGGCGATCGTCGTCACGTCAGGCATGGGTGTAAACCAACCACCAAGGGAGAAGGGACACCAAGGGGTCCCGGCTCCGACCGGCCCGGTGCGGGACGCCCTTTGTGTGCTTCCTCCCTTTGGGGTTCAACGTGCGTTAATGCATGCGGTGGTGCGCGGTGGCTCCCGACGTTGCCGGCACCGGATTGCTCAGGATCATCACCCGGTGCGGCCGGATCTCGGCGCCGGGCAGGTTGCGGTCCACGGCCATGGCGAGGAAGAGCAGCGCGAGATAGAGCAGGGAGTAACGATAGAGCTTCCACGCCGTGGGAGTGACCCCGGTTTCGCGGAGCAGCCGCACGCAGTACCACACCATCGGCGCGCCGAGGAGCGCCGCCGCCACCGCATAGAACCATCCGAACGCCCCGAACAGCACCGGCATCATGGTGAGTGGAAGCAGCATCAGCGAGTAGATCAGCATCTCCACCTTCGTCCGCTGCTCGCCGCGCACCACCGGGAGCATCGGTACCCCGGCGCGCGCGTACTCGGCGCGCTTGATCAGCGCGAGCGCCCAGAAGTGCGGCGGCGTCCAGTAGAACACGATGGCGAACAGATAGACCGCGGCGAGATCAAGCGTGCCGGTCGCCGCCGCCCATCCTACCAGCGGCGGGAACGCGCCCGCCGCGCCGCCGATGACGATGTTCTGCGGGCTCGACCGCTTGAGCCACACCGTGTAGACGAACACGTAGAACAAGAGCCCGCCGAGCGCGAGCCAGGCGCTCAGCGGATTGACCAGCTCCCAGAACAGCCCGAACGACACCGCGCCGAGTCCGATGCCGAAGCCGAGCGCCACCGGCGGTGCGATGCGTCCCGCCGGAAGGGGCCGGAGCCGCGTGCGCGCCATCTTGTCGTCGATGTCGCGGTCGAACCACATGTTGATCGCATTGGCGCCACCCGCCATGAGGTAACCCGCGACCAGCACCAGCAACACCAGGGCGAACGGCGGCGCTCCGCGGCCGGTCGCATACATCGGGGCGACGGTCGTGAGAAGGAGCAGCGAGATGACGCGCGGCTTGGTGAGGGTGACCAGGTCGGCCAGCAGCGTGGGCCGGCGAACGGCGACGGCCTGGCCGGCCGATTGGCCGGCGGTCCGAGCGTGAGCCTCCAAAGAGCGATCCTCCAGGAAACGAAGCGGGAAACCCCCGAAGAAACGGCCCGGACCGCACCCTTGTCAAGCCGAACGAGCGGGCCGCATTATCCCCGCCCATGACCACCGAACCGCGCGACGCGTGGGGAGAACGGCTGACGCGCAGCCTCGGCTTCTGGGGCACGGTCGGGGTGACGGTGGGCGTCTCCATCGGAAGCGGGATCTTCCGCGTGCCGGCCGACGTCGCGGCGACGCTCCGCGAGCCCGGCTTCATGCTCCTCGCGTGGGTGCTCGGCGGTGTCATTGCAGTGTGCGGCGCGCTCAGCTTTGCCGAGCTGGCCGGTGCAATGCCGCGCTCCGGCGGGCTGCTCGCGTGGCTGCTCGAGGCCTACGGCCCCATGCCGGCGTTTCTCTTCGCCTGGGCCGAGCTCGTCGTCCTTCGCGGCGCCGCCCTGGGCGGCATCTCCACCATCTTTGCGGAGTACCTCGGATACTTCGCCGGCTATGGTCCGGACCGGGTCCAGCCGGTTGCAGCCGCGGCGATCCTGTTCGTCGGACTGCTCAACTACGCCGGCATGCGGACCGCGTCGTCGGTGCTGACGCCGCTGTCCGCCGCGAAATACGCGGCTATCCTGCTGCTCGCGCTGCTGGCGTTCACGACCACAGGCGTCGATAGCCCGGCGCCGGCCATGCCGTCGGCACCGGCGCTCTCGCTCTCGCTCCTGGGCACGGCCCTCATCCCGATCATGTGGACGTACGACGGCTGGGGCGACGCGACCTTCGTCGCGGGTGAGGTACGCGACCCGGGCCGCCTGCTTCCACGGGCCATCGTCACCGGCGCCGGAGCGCTGACCGCGGTCTATCTCCTGGTCAACGTCGCCTACATGCACCTCCTGACGCCCGCGGAGATGGCGGGCTCGCGGCTGATCGCGGCCACGGCGGCGGAGCGGATCCCCCTGCTCATGGGTCGCGGCGGCGCCATCGTGTCGGCGCTGGTGCTCCTGTCGACGTTCACCGCGCTCCACGGGTCGATGATGACCGGGCCCCGGGTGTTCTTCGGCCTGGCGGACCAGGGGCTGTTCTTCCGTGCAGTGGCACGCGTGTCGCCGCGGTTCGGCACACCCTCGGTCGCGATCGGGTGCGCCACCGTCCTCGGCGTCGGCTTCGTGCTGGCGAGCGACTTCCGCGAGCTCGCGGACCGGTTCATTCTCGGCACCTGGCCGTTCTACGCGCTCGCGGTGATCGCAGTCTTCGTGCTGAGGCGGAGGCGCCCGGCGCTCGAGCGGCCGTATCGGACCTGGGGCTACCCGATCGTGCCCGCGGTCTTCCTCGGCGCCTCGGCGTGGCTGATGGCCAACGCGCTGATCACCGACCCCGTCAACACGGGCATCACCTTCGGCGTCATCCTGGCCGGCATGCCCGTGTACTGGGTCTGGCATCGTCGCATGCGCGGCTGATCCGCGACGAATCATGCCGCCGCGTTCCTCCGTAGGGCTCGGGTCCCCAGCGCTCGAGCCCGAATGACCGTCCGCGCCGTCCTGCTCCTGGCGTTGGGCATCCAGGGTACCACTGTCCACGCGCAGCAGTCCCCCGCGACCACCGACACCACCGGCGCGCGTGGTGCACGCGAGCAGATCCGGCTGGCACTGCGGGCGCTGGGCGGTGAGGATCAGGTCCGCGCCATCGCGACGATCGAGATCCAGGGCACGGGCGCCGAGTTCCGGGCCGCCGAGATACAGGGCTGGAAGCCCGGCAGCCGGATGCGGTCCGAGCACCGCGAGACGCTGGTCGCCGACTTCCCGAACCAGCGGGTGTCGCACGAGTACCGGACCGGCCGGCACGACGGCTCGACCCGCTGGCGCCGCTTCATGTACGCCGGCGAGGAGCGCGCGTGGATCGAGTTCACGAACCGGATCGCCGACCGGCGCCCCCACCCGCGGGCGGCCGAAGACCGGCGCGAGCTGTTCCGCCGGATCCCCCATCATCTGCCGCTCGAAGCCTGGGACCATCCGGAAGGGCTGCGGATGCTTCCCGACACGACGACGGGCGCGGCGCCTGCACGTCGTGTCGTACGCGATCCCGGGGCGCAAGGCAACCATTCGCCTCCTGCTCGAGGCGGGGAACGTCACTGCTCGCGGCCGTGACCCAGCGGGTGGATTTTCCCGGCGTGGGCGACGCGGTGGTGGAGATCGCGAACGACACCCACACGCGGCACGCTGCGCTCGGCTGGTTCCCCGGCGGGCACGAGCTGCGGGTGAACGGCGCGGTGTCCCAGCAGGTGCGGTACACCCGCGTAGCGGTGAACGACGCGGCGTCCGCGGCCGCGTTCGAGGTGCCGGAGGAGATGCGCAGATTCACCCGCGGCACGCGATTCGGCCCGCGCCATCGCCGCCGGTGTGTATGTCTACACCTCCCCGCAGGGTTTCAAGGCCTGTTCGTCGAGTTCCGCGATCACGTGCTGGCGGTGGAGGCGCCGGGGCAGGTCGGCGCGATCGGCGAGATCCCCTTCGACCGCCAGACACTCCCCGGCAAGCCCATCAAGCACCTCGTGGTCACGCACCACCATGGCGACCACGCGGGCGGCGCGCGGGCGTTTCTCGCCGAGGGCGCGACGCTGCTGACCACTCCCGGCACGCGCGCGTTCTTCGAGGCGTTCGCTCGCGCGCCGACGACCGGGGTGCCGGACCGTCGCTCCCGCACAGGCGGCGCACCCAAGATCGAGACGATCGCCCGGAAGCGGGTGCTCACCGACGGGGCCCGCACGGTCGAGCTCATCAACGCAGGAACGAGCCCGCACACCGAGGAGGCCCTCGTGGTCTGGCTGCCGGCGGAGCGCATCCTGTTTCAGGGGGACATGTTCTACTACGGCGGCGAGCCGGGCTTTCCCCAACGGGACCGGCTGATCACCATGGCGCACTTCGGCCGGTGGCTCGAGCCGACCGGGCTCCCGCCGGAGCGGATCTACGGCACGCACGATCGCGGCGTGGCGACCATGGACCACGTGCGCCGCGCCCTGCGGGAGGCGGATGCCGCGGGCCTCACCTCGCGCCAGCGCGGCGCCGGTTCTTCTCGCGCATGCCGCAGGTATCCATCTCGCACCACCGCCGGAGCCCGTTGCGGCTCCGGTCGACGTACATCCAGCCGCACTCCGGTCCCGCGCAGCGGCGGATCCGCGCGGCCTCCTCCGACGTCAGGAGCCGCGCGGCCGACCACACCACCGGCCAGAGCGGCCCCTCGAGTTCCGTAGCCAGGCCTCGCCACCCGAGCTCCGTGCCCGATACCGAGGGCCGGAGCTCGAGATGCGTGAGCGTGTCGGCCAGGAGCGCGTCGAGCGCGGCGAGATCCCGTCGGGCCGGGCGGCCGTGCGCGGCCCGCCGCGCGAAGACGCGCTGCAGAACCTGCCGGGCCCGATGCACCGCGGCCAGCGCTCTGG
>JBOHSY010000007.1:0-4563 GCA_050733355.1 Gemmatimonadales bacterium
CACGTCGGTGCGGACGTGCACCCGGTAGTCGGGGTCCACGCCGAGGATGTGCACGTCATAGGCGCCATGGTGGATCCTGCAGAGAGCCAGGCCGTTGGGCACTTCGGGCAGGCCGCGCTCCTCGCGGTCGGGGATGATGTGCGCGGCATCGAGCAGCGGCACGTGCCGGAGCCGGCACATGGCGCACTGCTTTCCATAGGCGCTGAGCACCGAGAAGCGGAACCGTTCCTGGTGGAGCCTGTACTTCACGAGACGGGTCGCGTACTCCTAGAGACCGATGTTGACGAGCGGGTCCTCGTCGCCTCCGGGGATGTCCCGCCCGATGGCCTCGGTGACCAGCTCGAAGGCGAGGTCGTCGGGCCGGTCGCCGACGACGTACCAGGGGAACAGCGCCTTGTAGACGCCGGGCGCGATGCCCACCAGGTAGAGCAAGGGGCGCCTGAGCTCCATAGCGCGGCGGAGCGCGACGTTGTCCGGGTGGGACGGATCGGTTCCGCGGTAGCGGTAGACTACGCGGTTAGTGACCCGGTCGTCGTGATCGTCGTAGGGACTGTCGTAGGAGGTCTGGATCGTGAGCGCCGCGCCGAAGTCGCGGAGTACGGCCGGGCGGAAGATCCCCTTCTGCTGGCTCCAGATCGGGACCCGTTCGCCGCGGAACACCATCCCCTCGTTCAGGGTGCGCGCGGCGATCGTCTCACCACCTGTCGGAGCGAGGCGGCGGACGTGATCGAAGAGCGCGAGCCGGAGCTCGAAGTCCAGATCGAGAGACATGGTGGGGATCGCACGCATGCTCGCTCGGCCGCGCACGGCGCGCAAGAGTCACGCACGGTGCCCGTGCTCGCAGCGGTCGTGGAGCGCGGGGGCCGGTACCTCGTTTGCCGGCGGTCGGCGCAGAAGCGTCACGGCGGCCTGTGGGAATTCCCGGGCGGCAAGCTTCAGTCTGGAGAAAGCTTGGCCGACGGGCTCCGCCGGGAGCTCCTCGAGGAGCTCGGCGTGGAGGCGGAGCTGGGTGGCGAGCCGCTGCTGGAGGTCGAGGATCCCGGTTCAGCCTACCTGATCGTGTTCGTGCCGGCCCGGCTCGCGGGTGAGCCGGTCTGTCTGGAGCACGATGCGCTCTGCTGGGCGGGCCTGGACGAGCTCATGACGCTCCCCCTTGCCCCGAGTGACCGCCGCTTCGTGAGGGACGTGCTGGTCAGAGAGGCTTGAACAGCTCGGAGAGGGGGAGCTCGAACGCGTTGCGCGCGCCGGCAGGATGCCAGACGAGGCGATGCCGCTCGAAGAGCGGGAACGTGTCGGCGGGCGTCCAGACCTCCACCTGCCGGTCGTCGGGATCCACGATCCAGTACACCGGCACCCCCCGCTGCTGGTACTCGAGTCGCTTGGTGAAGCGGTCGGCGCGCCGGGAGGACAGGCTCAGCACCTCGGCAACCAGCCGCAGCTCGGTTATCCGGGCCCACTCGAGCGTCCGAGCCTGCTCCAGCGGCACCACGAACAGGTCGGGCTGCACCAGGGTGTCGGGTCCCCAGGAGATGTCAGCGGGGGAAAAAAAGAGATGTCCCACACGCTCGGCGTCCAGGTACGCGCTGAGTGTGTTGGTAAGGCGGCGGATCACTTCCTGGTGCCAGGGCCGCGGCGCCGGGGTCACCAGCAGCTCCCCGTGCACCACCTCGTAGCGGTTCCCGTCGTCCGGGAGGGCGCGAACCATCTCCGCGGTGTAGTAGATCGGCGCGGCCATACCCATAGGATGGGCTCCTCGGCACACAGGTGGCAAGACCGGGGCACGGTACAGGGTATCGCTCGCCGGGGGGAAGGCCCTCACCGCGCTCGCGCATCACGGTACGAAAGCGCACGCGGAGACTCGACGGGCGACGACAGAGATGGCGGCGGCGACCGGCACGGCCTCGGGTCGGGCTACCTCGCATTCCGAGCGGTGCCGTGCTGACGTTCGGCGGCGCGACGCTGCCGGCGTTCGCCTCTTTGGTTCAGGGCACCCGCCGCCGACGCGGTCGTTCGTCACCTTCTTCACGCTGAGCGAGCTCGGCATGATGATCGGGCTCGCCGTCACATAGAGCGGCAGCCGGGCCCCGCTCTGGGGTGAGTTGCGGGCACTGTCGCTCGATCCCGATGATGGGTGCGTGTTCATACGGCATCGCCTGCATGCAGGCGCTGCAGGGGCGAGTGCGACCGGGCGAGAACACGATCCGGATCTCGCCTCGCTGCGTGAGTCGCCCCGGTTCCGGGCGCTTCTGGACCGGCTCCGGGCTAGGAGCAAGGCCTAAAGATTCTCGACCATCTCCGACGGGTTCCCGCACCCACCAGGCCCCGGTGCGCCGCCGCTCCTCGGGTGTGCTGAAGCGGTAGTCGTACTTGACCAGGCGGACGAACCGAGGCGGCGCGTCTCTGAACGGATTACGGCCCAGCAGCGCCAGCACCTCCGGCGTGCCGGCGCGCAGGTGGCCCGCCAGCGACTGGAGCCACTCGTAGTTCCCCACCGGATCGAGCGCCGCGAACCACCTCTGCCAGTCGAGCCGAGGGTGAAACGGCGCCACGAACCGCGGCCGTCGCGTCACTGCGCTCGGCTTATAACGGAATTCGTACTCGGTCCACTCGATGCCATCCGCGCTGCCTTCGATCACGAGCTCCGGCCGCTCCGTGGTCATCACTCGAAAGAGGCCGTAACCGTTGATCGAGCGGAGCGGCGCCACCCATTCCATGAGCTGCTCGGACCACCTGGGTACGTATCCCAGGCCGCGGGCACCCGGGAGCGTGTAGGCGATCTCCCGCCCGAGGCTCAGGAGGCTCAGGAACAGGACCAGCGGTGCCGCGACGGCGATCAACCTCCGCCGAGTTCGTGACTCGACCCCATCGGCCGCGAGACGGAGCGGAAGGAGCCGGCCGAGGAGCGCGTCGTCGAGTACCGGCACGCAGAGCACGATCGTGAGAAGATTGAAGAAGCCGTAGTTGCCGGTCGCGGCGATGCCGAGCTGGAAGAGCACCAGTGCTGCGCACCCGGCGATCCGGAGCGACCGGAGGCGAGCCGGCGCGAAGAGCAACCAGGGCGCGAACAGCTCGGTCAGGAGCATCGCGATGGTAGCCGCGCGATGCACGCCGCTCGGGAAATCGTGCGCGTACCACGCGGTCCAGGGCGGCAGCGGCTGGGTCTCGAAGTGGTAGTCGAGCGCGGTGGCAGTGCGCCACGTCGGATCTCCGCTCACGAGTTTGGTGATGCCGGAGAGGAACATCAGCTTGAAGAGGAGGAAGACGAGCAGCCACCGTGCGGGCGACGACGGACTCGGTTCCGAGCGCCGGGGCAGCCATTGAGTCGGTGCCCAAAGGAGGGCGAGGAGACCGGCCTCGAGCAGCAGTGCGTCCCACTGGAATGAGAGGAAGTCCTGCCCTGCTACGGTGAGGGAGAGGTAGAGCAGCCAGAGGAGGATCAGGGTCGCGAGCGGCGCCACGCCGATGACGAGGAGCAGCGCGAGGCCGACGCCGGCCCAGGAGACCAGTCGGAGTGCGAGGTCGCTTGAGCCGAGCCAGAAGACCGTGGGGAGAAGCCGGTACGCCTCGCCCCCGTAGATCGAGCGCGCCCATTCCAGGAACCGTCCGGCGGGCATAACGCCGTGCTCGCCGACCAGGCCCGTGATCTGGAGCGCGAGCGACGCGAACGCGATCAGGTAGACGACGCCGAGCAGGCGGAGGAAGAGCCAGCGGGAGAGGAAGTAGCCTCGGGACTCGGCGCGTGGGTCCATGCAGGCCCAAGCTAAATCGCCGCCGACAGTCGCGATGTGCTGACGGCGGTTCAGGTCTCTGCCCTACGGCCTGCAGGTACGAGCTGGTGCGGCAGGCTGCGGCGCGCCAGGGCTTGCAGGCCGGCCGCCAGACGGACGCGACCGCCCGGTCTGGCAACAGCCGTCCCCGGCGTGTGAGTCTCTCCCGCCCGCGCATCTCCCGTTTCGCTCCCGGCCGTTCCCTGGACCCGAACCGGATTCTCCCGATGCGGATCAGCCCTCTGCTCCTCCTCCTCGCGGTGCTCCCGTCCGCCCCATCCGACGCCCTGGCCCAGTACCCCGTTTGGCCGCGCCGTACCATGCAGCCGTTCCGTTCTGAGGCCGAGCTGCTGCAATTCTTCGCAGAGCTCGAGCGCGCGCGTCCGTCGCGCAGGGCACGCGAGGCGAACGGCTTGATGAAGCTCGGTGATGCCGCCGCGGCGGCGTCCGACGCCAAAGACGAAGAGTCCATCACCAATACCCAGCACGCCGGGGTAGACGAGGGTGGGATCGTGAAGCTGCACGGCGACCACCTCGTGGTGCTGAGGCGCGGGCGGCTGTTCACGGTGTCGCTCGCCGACGCCGCGCTCCGGCCGGTGACAACGATCGATGCATATCCCGCCGGCGCGGAGCCGGCGGACTGGTACGACGAGATGCTCATCGCCGGTGACCGGGTGATCGTGATCGGCTACAGCTATCGGCGGGGCGGCACCGAGGTGGGGATCTTCGCGATCGACCGGCACGGCGGGCTCCGGCACGTGACCACGTCACATCTTCGGTCCAACGACTACTACTC
>JBOHSY010000008.1:0-10735 GCA_050733355.1 Gemmatimonadales bacterium
ATGGGAAGCAGTGCGCCATGTGCCGGCTCCGGCACGTTCCGCTGCTCGATGCCGCGCACATCATCCCGGATCGCGAGGAACGAGGCCTTCCGGAGGTGCCGAACGGCCTCGCCCTCTGCAAGATCCACCACGGCGCATACGACGTGCACATCCTCGGCGTGGACCCCGACTACCGGGTGCACGTCCGCACCGACGTGCTCGAGGAGCACGACGGGCCGATGCTCCAGCACGGCCTTCAGGAGATGAACGGCGCGCGGCTGCAGGTACCGCGGTCGGAGCGGCTGAAGCCCAACCGGGAGTACCTGGCAGCACGGTTCGATCGCTTCAGGGCCGCCTAGCGTCGCTCTTGGCCGGTGCAAGCGTCGCAATTCTCTCCCACGACGGATCCGGCCGCAGTACCACCGCAACCACCAGCACATCCTTCTCCTGCCGCACCTGCGCCGCGTTCGCGCCGAGCGTCCCCTCGATCTGCTCCGGCTTGAGCTTGTACAGGCCGCCGGTGATGGCATCCACCGCCAGCCCCGGAATCCCGCCGAACACGATGTTGCCCCACACCCAGCCGCTGGTGGAGCGGGAAAGCGCCATCTCGTACGGCGCGTAGCCGCGCATCTCGATCCGCACCACATGCTTGTCTTTGCGCCGGAACTTGGCCACCAACGGTGTGTCTCCCATCTCCTTGCCGTTGACTGTCACCTTCGCGCCGGTCGGGGTGCTCGCGATCGACACCTCCTGACGCGATCCCTGCATGATCGTCGCGCACGACCACGATCCGGCCATAACTGTCGCCAGCAGCAAGCACGATCCCACACGTACCCATCCCATGGCACATCCTCCGTTCCCTGGATTGGAATCCTGTGAAGTGGAGCGATGATGCGCGGGAGGTGTGAGTGTCCCACGCTGCCGCCACCTTCGCCGGCTCGCGCAGTCATGAAGCGGCGGGGGACTCCAACCGGGAGCGGAGCATGCTCTCTCGCGTCCGGCTGGTTCGTGCAATCGGGATTGCGGTGGTGGCGTTGCTGGCAGGCGCTGCGCAGGCAAGCGCGCAACGAACGCTCGAGCGGAGCGGCTTCTTCATCGGGCTCGGCCCCGGCTACGGCAGCCTCGATATCACGTGCGACGGCTGCGAGCTGGACCGGCAGAGCGGCTTGAGCGGCTACCTGAAGCTGGGCGGCGCAGTGAGCCGGCAGGTGGTGCTGGGCGTGGAGAGCAACGGCTGGTACAAATCGGAGGAGGGGGCCAGCATCACGTTCGGGACGCTCACCGGCATGGTGTACGTCTATCCGGCGTCAAGCGCGAACTTCTACCTCCGGGGCGGGGTGGGGCTCGCGACCTTCGACATCGAGGACCTCGATACCGAGACCGGACTCGGCTGGAGCTTCGGCCTAGAGGGTACGACATCCCGATCGGCGCGAAGACCGCCCTGGCGCCGTTCGCCAACTGGTCGTTCGGCGACATCAACGAGGCCACCGTGAACGTGCTCCAGGTGGGGCTCGGCATCAACTGGTATTTGAACCGAATGGTGTCGCACGCGCACGCTGATCCGACTGATTACGACCGAAGGGCGTCCCATCCGGGGCGCCTATCGCATTCCGGCCGCCGAATGCGACAATGCCCCGGCCTGGGCGCGGCCATCCTGCCTGCCAGGGGTCTCAGCGAGGCGAGTCGGCAATCGCCTGAAGGCGGGCCCGCGTCTCGGCGATCAGCCCGGGAATCAGCGCGGCATCGGGAAGCGCGCCGGCGATGACGTCAGCCGCCAGATCGTCGGCCAGGAACTGCCCGGTTCGCTCGGCAAGCCACACGCGAAGCCGCATCTCGCTTACGCCGATCTCCGCCAGTACCTCCGGACGTCCCGCTACGACCGCTATGATGTCCTCCAATCGTGACTTCCGATGAGATCGCCGGCCCCGCGGCCCTCGTATGCTGCCCATTTCGCAGCCACAAACACGGGTGCAGGCGGAATGCGGATCGTCACGTCCGGCGCCACGGCAAACGGAATCCCCTGGGCAATCGCGTCCGCGTACCACTCGTTCGAGAAGCCAAGGATCGACTCCTCCGTAGGCATCGCGTCGAGCACCCAGTCCTCACCCGTTCTCCAGGACAGATGGGCGCACCGGGCCTTATGTCTTCGGTGAAGCCGAGCGAGCGAAGCTCTTCGCCCAGCCGCTGGTAGTCCACTCTGCTTGTCACGGCGACGATCACATCTACATCGTCCGTTGCGCGTATTCGGACCGCGGCTGGGGCTGGGCCGAGCAGCGGTCACTCGGTCGATCCCGGTTGGATGCGCTTCCGCAGAAGCTCCTTGGCCGGTTGCCGCTCACGCGCGCGTCCCACCCGGAGCGCATCCACGAGAGTGAGCAGTTCGTACAGGGGCGGATTGGACGCCGGAAGCCGGATCGCTTGGGGGTACAGCGGGGTGAGGCTCTGGCCGCGAGCTGTTCCGCGCGCGCTGGGCCAGACCACGGCGCCCTGGGATGAGAAGTCGGCGGCGAGCGGTTGGGCCGAGTGTGCCGTCGGAACGCCGCGCGTCTCCGGTCCGAGTCCAGCGGGAAATGCGTACGGCACGCCGGCGACGAGAAAGTCCACGAACGTCGAGACGGCGACCCGCCGCTCGTCCGGTGCGACCAGCCTGGCAAGGATCAGCCGCTTGACCGCCGCGTGCACCTGGCTCAGGCTCAGCCCCACCGCGTCCGCCAGCGGCTCATAGCCCTGGCGGGGGCGGAGCGCGAGCTCGAGAGCGACGGCAACATCTTGTGGTCGCAGGGCGGACTGACGCGGGGGCACCTTCTGCTTTCCAGTTTCTGGAAACTATAAGCCATCGACCTGCGCCGACTTGTGCAATCGGGAGCCGCATCGTCGATGTCACACCCCCGCGGCATCCTTCGCGTGCTCGCTGCCACCTGTCACGCTCGCGACTGGAGTCCGCCATGCACCTGAGTTCCCTCGTCCTGCTGCCCCTCGCCGCGCTGGCCGGATCAGGCATCACCAACCAGTCCGGCTCGGTCACCGGCGTGGGCGTGAGCTGCTTCTTCACCGGCGCACCGATGGCTCTCAGCCAGACCGGAGCCGCGTTCACCGGCACCTACGGCCCCGCCGAGCTCACCTGCCACGCCGCCGGGGAGAGCGTGTCGGTCATGAGTCAGGGCGTGGTGGTCAACGGCACGGTCTCGGGCAATTCCATGAGCGGGACCGCGCACTACCGGGTGGATGTCGGCGCGCCTTACGGTGTAGTGACGCTGAACGGAACGTGGGCGGCGGCGAGGCGGTAGAGAAGCGGTAGAACCGCAGGGCGCTACCGCCGGGCCTTGGACGCGGCCCGGCGGCGGCGCTCCACCGGACGGCTCGACGCGCGGAGCAGCCGGTCCACCCCCGGCGGAAGACTCAGGATACGGAAGTATTCGGCGGGAAACAGATAGTCCTCGCCGCTCTCGTCCACCACCCGGAGCTGGCCGTGCGATTCGGCGTCGGTGTCCGGCCAGACCTCGTAGATCTTGCGCGCCTCGAGGCTCACGGCATACTCGCCGGCATCCACGCAAACCGCGTAGCGGCGGTTCTTCACTGACGGGGTTCTCACGGGTCGATGTCCAGATAGCGCTTGATTTTGAACTCGCGGCGACCGACACCCGTTGCTTCGTACCAATGTAGTTCGGCCAGTCGGGTCGTGCCATCCGGCTCACGCACCCATGCGATTCCCGACCGTTTACGCCATGACCCCGGCCCATGCCTCCTCAGGATTCTGCCGAGCTCGCGTATGCGGCGGCCGACCGCGATCGTACGCTGCTCTGTGATTGGGCCGATAACCTCGAATTGCATCCGCCCGAAGCTGCCGAATGATGACGGTGCATTCCGGATCCGACGAACCCGAGACCAGGCCGAATCGTGCGCCCCGGATGCGGCCGCTCTTTCGCGTTTGACCTCGATTTCCGGTGCCATGCCGCCAGGCTGTCGGCGACGTTGACGCGGGCGGCGGAATTTTCCCTGCTGATGCGACAGGCGGCCGAACTCCCGCGGCGGCACATGGGCTCCACCACCCTCGCGTTGTCATATCCACATGCTATTGTTGGGCGACTCAGCGACAGCGTTGTCCGTTTCTCCACCGCGAGGCGTCCTCGATGCAGGTATTGCCGGATGGCACGCGCCGTTACTCCCCCAAGGATCTGATCGCCTACCTCGAGGGGGACTTCGCCGCGTGGTGCGAGCGTTTTGCTGCCGAGCGGACTCGCTTGTCACCGGAGATCGCCGGCGCGGCGGGTGACCTCCAGGAGGACGATGACCCGGAGCGGGAGCTCCTGGCCAGAATGGGCCAAGAGCACGAGGCCCGGTACCTCGCGGACCTGCGGATGCAGGGCGAGGGCATCGCCGAAATTCAGCGCGGCGACGATGCCGCGGCGAACACTCTCGCGGCAATGCGGGACGGCGCACCGGTCATCTACCAGCCGTGCCTGGATGAGGGATTATGGTTCGGGTATCCGGACTTTCTGGTCCAAACGGGAGGGAAGTCGGCGCTCGGCTCCTACCACTACGTCCCGTGGGACACCAAGCTCGCCCGCTCGGCCCGGCCCTACTTCCTGATCCAGCTCTGCGCCTACGCGGATTACCTCAAGGTGGTGCAGGGCGTCCGCCCCGCCGAGCTGGTCTTCGTCCTCGGCGACCGCTCCATACGGCGTTTCCTCACCGAGGAGTTCTTCCACTACTATCGCCTACTATCGCCAGCTCACCCGCTCGTTTCTGGCGTTCCAGGACGCGTGGCGGCCCGATGCGGTGCCCGACCCGGGGCTCGATCGGACCCACGGCCGTTGGAGTCAGGCTGCCGAAGCCCGTCTGGCCGCTCGCGACCACCTGAGCCGGGTGGCCAACATCACCCGGAGCCAGGTCCGCCGGCTCGAGGAAGCCGAGGTCACCACGTTCCGCGCGCTGGCCGAGCTCGGCCGGGCGGTCGCTCACGCTCGACCATCCGCTCGCCGACACCGACTGGGCGCTCAGGCATGTGCTCCAGTACGGCCCTGACGCGGAGGTGCTGGAGCCGGCCGAGCTCCGCGATATGGTGCGGGATCGGCTGGCCGGGTTGGCGGCTGGAAGCGGAAACCGACGCGGCTGAAGCGGGAGGGCGCTTATGTCGGATCTGGTGATCGTCGGGCTGGTGACCGCTCTGGTGACGGCCGTCCTCGTCTGGGCCATCGTGTCGCGCCGGGCGAGCGGGCTCGCGGCCACCCTCGACGCCGAGCGGAAGGGGACTGCGGAGAAGCTGGCCACGCTCGAGCAGGCGGACGCGCGCCTCCGCGAGACCTTTGCCGCGCTCTCCGCGCAGGCACTCCAGGCGAACAGTCAGGTCTTCCTCGACCTGGCGAACGGCCGGCTCGCGGAGCTGCACCGTGCTGCCCAGGCCGACCTCGCCGGGCGCCAGGCGGCGATCGGCGCGATGGTCAAGCCGGTCGAAGACGGGCTCAAGCTGGTGGACGCGAAGCTGCAGGCGTTCGATCGCGATCGCGCCGTCGCGCACGCCGCCATCCAGGAGCACCTCCGGAGCGTGATGGAGGGGCAGGTGAAGCTGGCCCTCGAGACCGGCAGCCTGGTGAATGCGCTCCGCCGCCCGCAGGTGCGCGGGCAGTGGGGCGAGATGCAGCTCAAGCGGGTGGTGGAGCTCGCGGGGATGCAGGAGCACTGCGACTTCGAGTCGCAGTTCACGGTGACCACCGCGGACGGCCGGCTCCGGCCGGACCTCGTGGTCAGGCTGCCTGGCGATAAGGTGATCGTGGTGGACGCAAAGGCGCCGCTGACGGCGTACCTCGACGCACTGGAAGCGGGCGACGACGCGCGACGAACCCAGCTGCTCGACCACCACGCCCGGCAGGTGCGCGATCACATCACGACGCTGGCCGCGCGGGAGTACGCCGAGCAGTTCACAGCCGCACCGGATTTCGTCGTGCTCTTCCTGCCGGGCGAGTCGTTCTTCAGCGCCGCGTGCGAGCGCGATCCCTACCTGATCGAGTTCGCAGTACGGCAGGGGGTCGTTCCCGCGAGCCCGACGACGCTCATTACGGTGCTCAAGGCCGTCGCCTACGGCTGGCAACAGCAGCGCATCGCCAGGAACGCCGAGGAGATCCGCGACCTCGGACACGAGCTGTACGACAGGATCGGCAACTTCGCCGAGCATTTCGGCAGGGTGCGGCGCGGGCTGGAAACCGCGGTCAACGCGTACAATGCGTCGGTCGGGTCGCTCGAGGGTCGAGTCCTGCCGTCCGCACGTAAGTTCCGCGACCTCGCGGGCGCGGGAGGTGACGCGATCGATGTGCTGGAGCCGGTGGACAGCGTTGCCCGGCCTCCCGCAGCCCCCGAGCTCGTGATGCGCCAGAAGCCGCTGCGGGAGCTGCTCCCCGCCGCGCTGCCCGAGGATGCCGTGGACATCGGGCGGACCGGCGGGTGAACGGCGCCGTGAGCGGCGACCGGCATCTCGTCGGGGTGTGGAACCCATCGTACGCGACCGATGCGATGCAGGAGCATCTCGCCCTGCTGCTCCGGTTCATCGGCGAGCATCGCGACGGGAAACTGCCGGTGGAGGACGTGTTCGTCTGGTGGGGCCGGATCCGGTCCGGGAACCGCCAGAAGCCGCTGGTGCACCTGGACGACGTGCTCTCGCTCGGCGAGTCGCTCGAGCAGCGAGACGCCGAGGCGCACCTCTACCTCACCGATTACCGCTCGCTGTACGTCGGCGAGCTGCTGGAGATCACCGACGATGACGTGCGGGTGGACGACGGGCCGCACGTCCCGGCGTACTATGCCGACTACCAGTGCGACTACTGGTTCCGCCTGGGAGACGTGCGCCGGCTGGTGCAGGACGATACGGTCCAGGTAATCGCCGAGCTTCGAGAGCTCCGGAACGTGCACTACAACGACCGGCCGGTATCGCTCTACGGCGGAATGGTGGACCTGCCGCTCATCGTGACCCGGGACGATGGCGTGCGGTACTTCGACCGGTCGGAGCGCACTGGGCTGCTCGACGGTCGTTTCTGGGCCGATATCGACGCGAGCCGGACCGGGCTCGGCGCGATCGAGCGCGATCTCAGGGAGAACCTGCTTGGGGAGGCGGTGTGGGCGGCGCTCGAGCCCAGCGCGCGCACGTTTATCGCCGCGGCGGAACAGACGCTCCGCACGAATCGCAACGCGCCGGGGTTCGACTTTGCGGGCGTGGTGCTCAATCTTGCCAAGGCGTGCGAGGTGCAGGCGAATCACGTCGTGCGGGTGGCGCTCGCGAAGGCTCCGCTCAAGGAACGCCAGGTCAAGCGGAAGGCCGGCACGGTGGACGTCGTGATGGACGGCCCGCTCTCACTCGGCGAGCTCGCGCGGACGCTCCGCGAGGAGGAGGCCCTGCGCCGCGCCCTTGGCGGCCGGGGCCGGGGGGCGCGCTGGTTGGCGAACGAGGGAGCCCACGCGCTCGAAAACTTAAGCCGGTATCGGAACCCGGCCGCACACTCCGACCCGATCTCGCTGCCGGATGCGCTGCGTCTCCGGGATCACTGGCTGGGCGTGGGGTGCCAGGGCCATCTGGTGCAACTCGTGGCCGGCGGCGCGTGAGCGGAGCGAGCGCTACCAGCCCGCGACCGTGACGTCCGTTTTGCTGAAGTCATCGCCGACGAACAGCAGCGGCTCGCCCAGGCTCGCGGCAAGGGCGTAACTGAACAGGTCGCCGTAGTTCAGGCCCGCGGGGTGCCGCCCCTTTCCAAACTGCACGGCGGCATCGCGGGCAATCCTGCTCTGCTCGGCCGTCGCCGGCACGACCTCGACAGCAAGCTCTCTCAGGAACGCATCCAGCTCGAGGTCGCCCTGGTCTCCGATGCGCGCAAGCAGGACGAGGCTCGCTTCGAGAACGGTCGCAACCGAAACGTGCCGGGCGGACGATGCCTGAATGGCCGCGAGAAGGCGGTCCGCCGCGGGCTCGCGGAGGAGCCCGGCCAAAAGCGCTGACGTGTCGATGACCACGCGTCAGCCCGGCAATCCGTGCTCGTCGTAGCCGATGATCTCGTCGGGCGGGCGGCGATCACGCACCGGAAGTCTTGCGATCCGCTCCTGAATCCGCCGAATTCGCGCGGCACTTTGTCCTGCAGCCGCCCGCCTGCGGTACCGCTCGCGCTCCAGACGCTCGCGGATAGCCTGGACCACCGCATCGGTGATCGTTTCTCCCGTGGTTTCCGCCAGTTCGCGGGCGAGCTGGTCCGCCTGAGCGTTCTTGATGCTGAGGGCCAACTTATCTTCTCTGTAGGTAGCTAGGTGCTAATCTAGGTTGTAAGGTGGTCCTTGTCCACCTCGGCGGGCACCCGCACCCATGCTAGGCGGATCGCCGGTGACCGTCAGGGCCACTACTCGTGGCCCTGCTCGGTCTCCGCGCCTACGGCCCCCTCGAGCTGGACCGGCGGGTGCGCCGAGGCTTCTCCTATTCTGTACTGGCTCGTTTCCAGAGGAATACCGGCCTCTCCACCGCTGCCGTCTCGGAGCTGACCGGGATCCCGGCGCGCACCCTGACCCGCCGAAAGCACCAGGGCACCCTCGATCCCGAAGAGTCGGACCGGTTGGTGCGCGCGGCGCGCGTGTTCGGACGCGGGATGGAGCTGTTCGAAGGCGATCTCGCGGGAGCGCGCACCTGGCTCACCCAGCCGCAGCCCAACCGCCGATCTCCAAACCGGGGAGCGCGCGGCCGAGGCGCCTGGATTCCCCGGACACTCGCTGCTCGAGGTCGATGATCCGCGCGGCGACAACACCGGGCCGGTGGACGTCCGGAAGATGCAGCTTCGTTGGGACAAGACGACCGGCAACTACCGATCATCTTCTTCGCGGCCGGGCAGGCGCCGTTCCGCGGCGCCATCCGCGTGAACGTCAACCTCTTCAACGTGGATGACGGGACCTTCTTCTCGGACGTGGTGAACGACTTCGATCTCAGCACGCCGCAGGTGAGGCTGGTGCTCACCGGGACCGATCCGACGCTCACCGGGTGGGACGCGGGGGAGCGGGTGCACACGAACAGCCTGGGCGGGACCCCGAACCCGCCGGGCACCAGGCTGTTCCGCACCGCCGTGAACGGGTTCCCGCTCGGGCCGCTCACGAACGAGGACTTCGTCGCGTTCGCCGATCTGACTCAGCCCGCGGTCGTTACGTCGATCGGGAATCGGGGGGAGTAGCGGCGGTTCCGCCCCCGCTACCGAGGGGCGCCGAAACGCAGAATCCGCGGCTTCACCAGCCGGGCATAATCCGGATAAGCCATCTGCAGCAGCTCGGTGAAGGAGCCGGCGTTGAACGCAATCTCGTCGTCCTCGGCGAGGCTGTCAGCGACGTACACATCCATGCCGTACAGGTTTCCGAACGGCGGCATGGCGCCGAGCGGGCAGTCGGGGAAGCGGTCGCCGAATTCCTCCTCGCCGGCGAGCTCCGCCTGCCGGGCAAACGCGGCGTCGGCGAGCAGCTCGAGATCGACCATCTCCGAAGCCGGCAGGACAGCCATCGCGAGCCGACCGTCGAGCTTCACGATCACCGTCTTGGCCATCGCTCGGCCGGGGATGTGGGCCGACGCGGCGATCTCCTGGGCGGTGTGGGCGGGGGAGTGGGAGATGATGACGTACTTGATGCGGTTGCGATCGAGGAACTCGCGCAGCGCTTCGACGGGCATGGGGCCTCCTGGTACGGCCGCCAGCCAATCTGGCGTCGTGTACCCGAGCCCGCCAGAAGCCGCGCGAGCAGCGACGGCCAACGGTGAGTCGCGATCATCATGGAGCAGTCGTCTATCGCCTACACAAAGTCGGATAACGGCCAGGATACAAGACCGTGAGCAGCCGATCACCGATCCCGTACCGGGCTGCCCCACCCCTTGCGTAGCTCGGCGCGGGCATCAGGTTGAGCAGCGATCACCGCCCACCTGGAGTCCCCCGATGAAAGCCCCGCTTCGACTCACCGCCCTCGCCCTCTGCTGCCTCTCGGCGACCGGCGCGGCGCCGGATCCAGCGGCGCCGGTCTCTGACGCCTTTCGCTCGATTGCGCAGCGCTTCGCGAAGAACCTCATCGCCGCGGCCGAGGAAATGCCGGCCGACAAATACGGCTTCAAGCCGACCCCGGCACAGATGAGCGTCGGCCAGGTCATCCTCCACGTCGCTCAAGGAAACGATTACCTCTGCTCGCAGATCGGCGGAGCAGCGGCGCCGAAGCGGTCCGAGTTGCCCGCGGGAGCCTCGAAAGCGACGCTGGTCCGCCGGCTCAAGGAAACGTTCCAGTTGTGCGACTCGGCGCTCGCCAAGGTGAACGACTCGAACCTGGGAACGAAGCTGCCGTACTTCAGGGACAGCGAGATCTCCCGGGCGCAGGCCATGTTCGCGGCGGTCGAGGACTGGGGTGGGCACTACAGCCAGCTCGCCGTCTATCTCCGGTTGAATGGACTCCTTCCGCCGACGGCGAAGCCCGGCCGGTCGTAGCGGCTGTGGTTCTCGCTCTGGGTCAGCTGGAGGATGGCTCCTTCGGCTCGGGAACCGAGGTATCACGTTCCCACCCCTCATGCTCGAGGGTGATCGATTGAATGATCGTAGCGCTCCCATCGGCCGCGAGATCCGGGAGGGCCTGGTATTTGGAGACCCAGGAGCGGTGGACCTTGTATGCCAGAATCAGCTGACCCCCCTCGTCGCACACCTCGATGATGATGTCCTTGCGAAAGCTTGCGAGGGCGACCTCCGCGCCCGGACGCCAGACCTGATCGGCCCAGTCC
>JBOHSY010000009.1:0-5838 GCA_050733355.1 Gemmatimonadales bacterium
GCTCGCGGTCACGCCGAGCGCGAGGAGCGTCCAGACCCAGAAGAAGACTCCGCTGGAGCCCGCGATCCTGCCGCCGACCAGTCCCGCCCCCATCATGTGGAGGACAGGGACGCCCGACGCAAGGATCGACAAGATGAGGATGATGACGTACCCCGATCGCCGTTCGGCGAGCACCAGCGTTCCGTACAGCCAGACGACCAGGATGAGCACCCCAATGAGGGTCGGGAGCTTTCCCGGCTCGAACCCGCGGACGATGTCGTCCGTGAAGTGAAAAGTCAGGAACAGGATGGAGAGCAGAGACGTGATGGTCAATGTGACGTTCTGTTTCATGTGAAGGACTCCTGGTTGCCTTCTGCTTGCTCCGGCTCGAACCCGAGCAGGTCGCCAGGCTGGCACGAGAGCGCCTCGCAGATCGCGTCGAGCGTCGAGAAGCGGATCGCGCGCGCCTTGCCGGTCTTGAGGATCGAGAGGTTGGCCAGCGTGATGCCGATCCGATCCGCCAGCTCGGTCAGCGTCATCCGCCGATCGTGGAGCAGGTCGTCGAGCTTGACGACGATGGCCATGTCACACCGTCGCTTCGAGGTCTTCGCGCATGAGCGTGCCTTCCGCGAACACGCGAGCCAGCAGGAACGTGAGGAATACGGCGAGCCAGCCGTTGATCGAAAAGCCGGCATCGACATCGACCGGATGCGCCGGAGTGGAAACAGCCTTGCCGATCGCGCCGATGATGAGGCTGAGAACCTGCAGCGCGAGCAGCGCCCAGGCGATCGCCTGCAAACGATCCGCGTTCGCGGCGACGAACGGATCACCCGCGCGCACCGTTTCCACCATCGCGAGCAGCCGGTTGAGGACGGCGTTGTTGAGCGGGACCGCGACCAGGCCGAGGATCGCGATCGCGTGCAACCCGATGATCAGCCCGCGTGCCTCAGCCCAAGGAGGAACTCCGAGCGCGCTCCTGATCCATTGCGACGTGGGCATGGCGACCAGCAGAACGAGGATCGCGGCGCCGAACAGCCAATTCAGAACGATGAGGATCCGCAGCAGGAGGTACGCGATCGGCAGCGCGGCGGATGACGAGGTTGGCCCTGACATTATTCACCACTCGCTGGATTATCGAATATCGATAATCTATTTATCGACTATCGTCAAGTGGGGTATTGGAATTCGATAAACGATGCGCGCGCGATCGGGGCGGAGGCTCCAGAGGGCTCCGAGCGTCGAGCTCTGCAGCGCCCCGGCGGAGCCTCCGCCCCGACGCAAGCGCGACAGCCCAGCAGCTCCGAGCAGGCAGCTTGACGCCGCCCGAGAAAACCATGTACTCTCGCGGTCAGGGTCGGAATGGCGTTCGGCTTTCCTGCCCTTCCCCCGCAAGGCAGGACCGTGCCGGGAGACGTCACCGCCATCCTGCTCGAGGCCCGCGCGGGCGACCGCGAAGCGCTCGACCGGCTGTTCCCCCTGGTCTACGACGAGCTGCGCGCAGTGGCACACAGGCGCCTGGCGGCACAGCGTACCGACCACACGCTGAGCACCAACGCCCTGGTGCACGAAACCTATTTCAAGCTGGTGGATCAGACCCGCGCCGCGTGGCATGACCGCGCCCATTTCTTCGCGGTCGCCGCACGGGCGATGCGGTGCGTCCTGGTGGACCACGCGCGCCGGCACGCCACGGCCAAGCGCGGCGGAGAGCGACGCCGGGTCTCGCTGGAGGTCGACAGCCTGTCCCTGGACGAGCGCGCGGACACGTTGATCGGGCTCGACGAAGCCCTGGAGCGGTTGAGCGAGCTGGACCGGCGCCTCGGCCAGGTGGTCGAGTACCGGTTCTTCGGCGGGCTGACCGAAGAGGAGATCGCGGAAGCCCTGGGCGTGACCCCCCGGACCGTGCGGCGCGATTGGGTGAAGGCGCGTGGCCTGCTGTACGCGTGGCTCGCGCCCGAGGGGGAGTCGCCGCCGTGATCACGCCGGAGCTCTGGGCCCGCATGCAGCCCGTCCTCGACCGTGCGCTCGAGCTGCCGGCGACGATGCGCGAGGCGTACCTCGCCGAGGCGTGCGACGACCCCGCGGTGCGGCGCGAGGTCGAACGCCTGCTGCGCTCGAGCGAGCTCGCCCGGGACAGCATCCTGGAGCGGTCCGCCGTGGAGCTCGCCCCGCCGCTCCTCGACGCGCCCGGACAGGTCGTGCTCGACCGCTACGAGCTGATCCGGCCGCTGGGCAGCGGAGGTATGGGCACCGTCTACCTCGCCCGGGACCATACCCTGGGGCGGACCGTCGCTCTCAAGTTCCTTCCCTCCTTTGTGGCGGCGGACCCCGAAGCCATCCTCCGCTTTCGCAACGAAGCGCGGGCGGCCTCGGCGCTCGATCACCCGAACATCGCCACGGTGCACGACACCGCCCAGGCGGAGGACGGCCGGCCCTTCATCGTCATGGGCTTCTACGAGGGGGAGACCCTCCGCCGGCGGCTCGAGCGTGGGCCGCTCCCGGTGTCTGACACCCTGGCCATCGCGATCCAGATGGCGCAAGGGCTGGCGGTCGCCCATGCAGCTGGCATCGTGCATCGCGACATCAAACCGTCCAACGTCCTGGTGGCGCCGGACGGACGGGTTCGGATCCTCGACTTCGGCATCGCCAAGATGGCGGGGCAGACGGTCACGGGACCCTCGGCTCAGCCAGGCACCGTGGCCTACATGAGCCCGGAGCAGACCAGGGCCGGTGAGGTCGATCATCGCACGGACCTGTGGTCGCTGGGCGTAGTGCTCTCCGAGGCGCTGACTGGCCGCCGGCCATTCGCCGCGGACGACGACGCGGCAGTGATCCACGCCATCCGCCACGACGAGGCCCCGCCGATCCACCAGCTGCGGCCGGAAGTTCCCCAAGCGCTCGCGCGGATCGTGGAGCGCTGCCTCGGCAAGCAGCCCGACCATCGCTTCCCCGATGCCGAGTCGCTGGTCCAGGCACTCCGAGCAGCCGGCGACGAAGGACGCATCAGCGAAGAGCCGTGGACCAGGCGCGGTCGTCTCCTGGCGCGACTCCGGCGGCACCCGGCTGCCCTGGTTCTGGCCGCGGTGGCCGTGCTGGGACTCGCCCCGCTGGGCTACACGACCGTACGCGATCGGGTCGCGCGCTCCGGCCAACCCGGAGTTGCGGCGCACCCGGCCTCCGGCGCTCCCCTGCGCATCGCGGTGCTTCCCTTCGGGGTCCTGGGCGACCAACGGCTCGCCTACCTGGAACAGGGCATGGTCGACCTCTTCAGCACCCAGCTCGACGGCGCCGGTCCGCTGCGCAGCGTCGATCCCCGAGCCCTGCTCGCATTCCTGCGGGCCGGCGCGGAGGGCGACGGCGGCGGCACGGACACGAGATCGCCGCCGGACGGCCAGGCCGTGGCCCGACGGTTCGACGCGGCGCTGTTCCTCGCCGGCAGTGTAGTGGAAGCGGGAGGTCGGCTGCGGATTCGCGCGACGCTGTACGACGCGCAGGGCCGGGTTCAGGCCTCAGCGTCCAGCGAGGCGGGTGACGAGAGCCGGCTCTTCGAGCTGGTGGACCAAGTGGCGCGGCAGCTGATCGGCAGCCGCTATGGAAGGCGGGACGAACGGCTGACCCGCCTCGCCGCGGCCACAACCTCGTCGCTGCCGGCGCTCAAGGCATATCTGGAAGGCGAGCGGGCGCTGCGGGAGGGGCATTTCGAGGACGCGCTGGCGAGGTTCCGGCAGGCCGTCGACCAGGACAGCGCCTTCGCCCTGGCGTGGTACCGCCTCGCCGTCGCGGCCGAGTGGACGGTGCGGCCGACCGTTGCGGGCGCGGCCGCGGAGCGCGCCCACCGGCTGGCGACCTCCCTGCCGGAGCACGACCGGCTCCTGGTGAGCGGGTGGCATGCGTATGCCACCGGCGACGCGGCCCAGGCCGAGCGGGACTATCGCCGGATACTCGACGGCTATCCCGACGATGTCGAAGCGTGGATCCAGCTGGGGGAGGTCCTGTTCCACTATGGCCCGCTGGGTGGCCGGCCGCTGGCGCTGGCGCGGACCCCTTTCGAGCGGGCGCTCTCATTCGAGCCGACTCACGAGGGAGCCCTGCTTCACCTGGCGCGCATCGCGGCGCGGGAGGGTGCGCTGCCCGAGCTCCAGCGAGTCGTGGACCGGCTGGTCGCCGCGCATCCCGGGAGCGAGATCGCGGTCGAGGCCAGGGGGCTGCGAGCGTTCGCCGCCGGAGACCGGGTCGCGGCCCAGGAGGTGATCCAGGAATACCGCCGCCTGCGCTCCGACGCTGTCTTCACCGGCATCTGGACCGTGAGTTACACCGGCGACCCGGCGGCGGTCGCCGCTCTCGCGCGCCTGCTGACCGACGACCAGCGCCCTGGCGACGTCCGCGCGGCCGGCCATCTGCTGCTGGCCACAGCCGAGTTGAGCCGCGGCCGGCCGCGAAGCGCGAGGCGAGAGCTGGCCGAGGCCGGAGACATAAACCCGGCTTGGGCCCTGGAGCTCGGGACCATCTGGGCCGTCTCCGGCATGATGCCCGGGGAATGGGGGCTCGACAGTCTGCGGGTCGCGCTCGACCGTTGGGACCCGGCCGGAGTGGCGCCGTCGCCGGCGCCCAGCGCCTTTCTCAGCGCCCATGCCGGCGCACACCGCCTGCTCAAGACCTACTTGATCGGTCTGGTGGACACCTGGCGCGGGGAAACCGACGCTGCCGCTCGGTCGGCGGCGAATCTCGAACGCACGGAGGGACCTGCAGTGGACACTCCCCTGGCCGCGAATCTGGCCCGCGGGCTCCGGGCGGAAGCGCTCAGTCGGGCTGGCCGCGGCCGGGACGCGCTGGCAGCGCTGGAGGCGCCTGGCAGGCACAGCCCGTACGCCTTGGCCGTCGCCTCCCCCTTCCACGCCGGCGTCCGGGAGCGGTTCCTCCGGGCCGAGCTGCTCAGCCAGCTCGGCCGCCAGGATGAAGCCCTGAGCTGGTACGCCTCCGTGGGGAATGCGTCGGTCCACGACCTCCCCTACGTGGCGCCGGCCCATCTTCGGGCTGCCGCCGTGCTCGAGGCTCAAGGCCGCCCGGGGGAAGCGGCCGAACACTATCGTCGGGTGGACGAGTTGTGGCGCGACGCGGAGCCCGAGTTGCGCAACAGCGTCGAGGAGGCCCGGCGCAAGGCCGATCAGTGAGCCCCCGCCACCCCAGTAAACCTCTGTACTGACTTCACCCGCTCAGTAGTGCCCGCCTCCCGCCGGTGGTGATGTCCGATCTCTCCGGAAAAATGCGTTCTGCCTGCCAGCGGTGGTCACGACCACCGCGAGGCCCCCGGCACTGGAGGACGCATGGCCCTGCTGCCAGGAAGAACCGGAACGCTCCCCGCGGTCGCCGCTTTGGCCGTGACGGCCGCGCTGTCGGTCATAGGCTGCAACGGCGACGACAACGCGGCGCCCTCCACCGACGGAGCGATCCAGGTGAGCGCCGCCACCACGGGCCAGCCGCTCGACCCGGACGGCTACACCGTCCAAACCGCGGGCCGGAGCCGGCCGCTCGGCGTCAACGCCGCGACCGTCTTCGGCGACCTCGCGCCGGGCAACTACACCGTCGAGCTCACCGGGGTGCACTTCGACTGCGCGGTGGCCGGCAGCAACCCGCGGAGCGTCACGGTCACCGCGGCTCAGACGACCGAGACCACGTTCGAGGTCGGGTGCGCGCCCCCTCCGGAGCGGATCGCATTCGCCACGGACCGCGACGGCAACTTCGACATCTACCTGATGAACCCCGACGGCACGGGGCTCATCCGGCTCACCGATCATCCGGCGGGAGAGGTCGACCCCGACTGGTCTCCCGACGGCTCGAGGATCGTGTTCGAGAGCGACCGCG
>JBOHSY010000010.1:0-21298 GCA_050733355.1 Gemmatimonadales bacterium
AGAGCTGACGGTGCTGGTGGAGCAGGGACCGCGCGCCATGCTCGCGTGCGTGGTGCGGGGCCAGGCGCCCGAGACGCTGCTCCGGAAAATCCAGGGGACGCTCGAGACGGTCCATCTGCAGTTCACCAACCCGCTGACCGAATTCGACGGCGACACCACCGCGTTCGAGCCAGCCGTCCCCCTCCTCGAGGACTGCATCGAGACCCGGCTCTCGACCGACCGCCTGGCCGGCGAGGAGCGCGGCCGCGCCGCCTGGCTTCCGTGGGCGATCGGCCTCGCCGTGCTGGCGCTCGTCGTGGGCTGGCTGGTGCTGCGATCCAACCGCGAGTGGACTCGAGCGCTGACCCGGCTGCGCTCCGAGCCCGGCATCGTGCTGGTGCGGGCCGAGCGCGAGGGCGGCCGCTGGCACCTCTCCGGGCTCCGGGATCCGCTCGCCGCCGACCCCGCGCGCCTGCTGGCGGAGGCCGGGGTGGACACCTTGCGGGTGGTGGGGCAATGGGAGCCGTACCTCTCGTTCCAGCCCGACCTGGTCATCGCCCGCGCGCGGAGGAGCCTCGCGCCGCCGCCGTCGGTGACGCTCGCGCTGGTGGGTGACACGGTTCAAGCCCGGGGGGCGGCGCCGCTCGCCTGGGTCGCGCGGGCAGCCGGCGGGGTCGCGCTGCCGCCCGGCACATCCGCCCTCGATCTCAGCGGAGTCGAGGCCGAGCTGCCGCCGCGGCTGGTGGAGCTCGAGCGCGCGATCGAGACGGAACGCGTACTGTTCGCCGTGGGATCGGCGGCCCCGGGATCGGCGGGGGGTCGCGCCGCCGCGCGGGTGGCCGAGTCGTTCGGGCGGCTGGACCGGGCGGCGACGGCGCTGGGCGCGCATGCCACGCTCGGGTTGGTCGGCCGCAGCGATCCCAGCGGATCCGATTCGGCCAATCAGGCGCTGAGCCGGCTCCGCGCCGACGGCGTGCGGGCCCTGCTGGCCGTGCGCGGCGTGGACCCGGCGAAGCTCGATGCGCGCGCACTCGGCACGACCAGCCCGCTCGCCGCGGAGGACACGGCGCAGCGCCCCACCATCAACCGCAGCGTGTCGTTCGACGTCCGGGTCGGATGGGGCACGCGAAGCCCAGAGGCGGCGGAATGATCCAGAAGAAAGTGTGCATGGTCGGCTTGTTCGCGACCGGCAAGACGAGCCTGGTCCAGCGGTTCGTCCACTCGCATTTCTCGGAGCGCTACCTCTCGACCGTCGGCGTGAAGATCGACCGGAAGGAGGTCGAGGTGGACGGCGCCGCCGTGACGCTCCTGCTCTGGGATCTCGCCGGCCGGGACGGCTTCGAGGACATCACGCCGAGCTACCTCCGCGGGTCGCACGGCATCCTGTTCGTCGCCGACGGCACCCGGCGCGACACCTGGGAGCAGCTCGGCGCGCTGCGCGACCTGGCGCGGGACGCCGCGGGCGACGTGCCCTCGGTTCTGGCGCTCAACAAGATGGATCTCACGGATCAATGGGCTCTCGACCGGGGCGACGAGAAGAAGCTCGCGGGCGAGTGGGACCTGGTCCGTACCAGCGCAAAGACTGGCGAAGGCGTGGAGGAGGTGTTCCGGCGGCTGGGCCGCGGCACGCTGGCCCAGAAGGAGGCGAACCGATGACGACCGCGACGACGCCGGTGGTCCGGGTGGACGCGTCCGGCCTGACCGATATCGGCCGGGTGCGAAAGATCAACGAGGATCACTTCGTGATCGTGGCACTCCGGAAGGCTGTGGAGCTCCGGCAGTGCAGCATCGCCGATCCGGAGGTCTTCACCCGGTACGAGGGGCCGGAGGCGCTCCTCTTCGTGGTGGCCGACGGCGTCGGGGGCCAGCCCGGCGGCGCGTTCGCCAGCGAGACGGCGATCACCACGCTGGTCGAGTATCTGGGCCAGGCGGCGGGCTGCTACCACAACCTCGACGTGCGCCGGGAGCACGAGTTCCTCGACCAGCTCGAGAGCGCCGTGCGGAGCGCGCACGAGCGGATCACGCGGCAGGAAGGAGGCGCGCGCGGGCCGGCGACGACGCTCACGATGGCGATGCTGGTCTGGCCGCGCGCGTACCTGGTGCACGTAGGGGACAGCCGGGCGTTCTACCTCCGGCGCGGCCGGCTGCGGCAGCTCACCCGGGACCAGAACATGGCCGAGTTCATGGTGGAGTCGGGCGCGTGGACCGAGGAGCAGGCGCGCCGGGCGCGGACCGGCGAGATCCTGGTCAGCGCGGTGGGCGCCGCCGAGATGATGCCGTCGATCGGCCTGGTGGACCTCCAGCCGGGCGACGCGCTGCTGCTCTGCACCGACGGACTCTGCAAGCACGTGCCCGACGAACGGGTCGCCGAGATCCTGGGCGGGTCGGGGTCGGCCGAAGCGGCGTGCCGCGAGCTGGTGGATGCGGCACTCGCGGAGGGCGGGACCGACAACGTCACGGTGGTGGTCGCGCGGATGCAGGCGTGACCAGGGCGGACGCCTCGATGGGTACCGAGCTGGAGATCACCGACCTCCTCACCGAGCTGCGAAACGGCCGCCGCGAAGCGATGGACCGGCTCCTTCCGCTGGTGTACGACGAGCTCAGGCGAATCGCCCATCGGACGCTGGGACCCGGCAGCACCGGCGAGACGCTGGGCACCACCGCGCTGGTGCACGAGGCGTATCTCAAGCTGGTGAACCAGAGCCGGGCGGAGTGGAACGATCGGGCGCACTTCTTTGCCGTGGCGGCCACCGCGATGCGGCAGCTTCTGGTGGATCACGCGCGGGCCCGGTCGGCGGTCAAACGCGGCGGCGGCCGGCGACGTGTGTCATTGGACGAGACCCAGTTGTCGGTCGAGGAGCAAGCGGAGACGTTGCTCGAGCTTGACGAGGCGCTCACCAAGCTCTCCCGGCTCGACGAGCGCCTCGGCCGAGTCGTGGAGTGCCGGTTCTTCGGCGGGCTCACCGAGGAGGAGACCGCCGAGGTACTGGGGGTGACCGCGCGCACGGTGCGGCGCGACTGGGTGAAGGCGAAGGGGCTGCTCTACGAGGAGCTGAGCGCCTAGCGGCGGACCGTTTCGTGCGCGGGGTTCACGGCGACCGCAGCCTGCGGAGCCGGAGCATCGCCGCCACCGCGCCCGCGTGGCTGCGGACGCAGCGCCACCAGGACATCGCCTCGTCTCAGTTGCACCGGCCTGCCGGAGACGTGGATCGTGCACCTGCGCTTCGCGAGCGCGAGCACGCGCATCTTCCAGGGGCACGCGTCCGGGTCCAGACCCGTTTCACCGATGACGTCTCCGACTCCGTTCTCGTCGACCAAGGCGCGCGGGCACCGGGAGCGCGTGAGCACGAAAGTCGCGAGAACCACGAGCGCGGTGTAAGCGATCGTTCCGGGCGTTACCAGAGCGTCGAGTTCCATGGGGCCCTCCTCATGCCGGCGCCCTGGCGGGCGCCCATCGCGCAGTCTCGTCCGTCTATCTCATAAACGAAATCGCGCCGGTCGAGCGGACAGGGCCGGCGGCAGCGCACGATCGCAGCCGCTACTCGACGTACTTCAGGTCACGGCGATCCTGGTCGTAGTACGTCGCGTGAACGCGCCCCAGCGGATCGACGGCGAGGGCGCTGTACCGCCCCACGCGGCCGCTCCCGTCCATGGTCGTGCGCTGCCAGCTCGCGGCGTCGGCGCAGTCGGTCGCACAGGTCGCGAAGCGCAGACTCTCGACCCCGCCGCTGGAGTGCCAGTAGGTGAGGTAGGGACGCCCGTAGCGGTCCAGCGCGATCGCCACGAACTCGCCTGCGTCCGGCACCGCGTCCAGGATCGTGGTTTGCCACGTGGCTGCGCTCCCGCACGCACCGGCGCAGGTGGCGTACCGGAGGTCGTCGGTGTCGTCCGCGTGATACACGACATGCAGCCGGCCGTCGCCGCCGACGGCGAGCGCCGTACTCGCTCCTGCGTCGTCGGTCGCATCGATGGTCGTGGTCTGCCATCCGTCACCGGTGCAATCGCTCTGGCAGGTCGAGTACCGCAGCTCGCCGTTCGACGCCTCGTGAGAGGCCAGATGCAGTCGCCCGGCGGCGTCGATTCCCAGGGAGGACGCGCGGCCGTAGTCCCCGGTTTCGTCCGGCACGTTCAACCACCAGCTTCCCGGGCTGGTGCAATCGGCCGAGCACGCTGCGTATTTGCGGAAGCGGCGAGTTTCATCGTAGTAGGCCAGGTGCAAGCCACCCCCGGCATCGAGCACCAGGGACACCCGCGAGCCGCCCGCTACGGCCGGATCGACCGTGATTGCCGTCCAGCCAGCAGGCTGGTCGCATAGCGCCGGGCACACTGCGTAGCGCAGCTCGTCGAGGCCCCCGTAGTACGCCAGATGGCGCTGTCCAGTCGGGTCCACCCGAAGGGAGCTGGAGCGGCCTCCGCGATCGATCACGGCACTTTGCCAGCCGGCCGCATCGGTGCACCGGGAGGCACAGGTGCTGTAGACCACGTTCCCGCCGCCCACGTGGCTCGCGTGCACCCCGCCCCCCTCGTCGAGCGCGAGCGAGGTCTGCTCCCCGTCGTCTCCCTCCGTCGGAATGACGACTGCCCGCGACCGGCGGGTCCGGAAGTTCCACCGGTGCGGCTGGGCGAGAGCCTGTCCGGCCGGGTCGCGCACACCGGTGCCCACGGTCGCTTCGTAGTCGAGCTCCACGCCCGGCAGCAGGGGGGCGATCAATGTGACGCGGGTCGAGCCGGACTCATGGAGAACTCGGGCCGGGAGGCTCGTGCCGCGCGATGGTGACCGAGCTCGGCGTCAGCGTGGCCGGGTCCGGTGCCCGGTTGAAGGTGGCGACCACCGTAACTCCGGTCTCGACGTCGCTCGCGCCGGCGCCAGGCTCGGTACCGACGACCAGGAAGGACCCGGCAGGGTCGGTGTCGCCCGTCCCAGCGTCGTCGTCGGGCGCGGTAGCCCCCGCTCCACCCCCGCAGCCGAGCGCGAAGGACAGGAGCAGCGAGGTCATGGGCGCCGCGGCGAGAAGCAGACCCCACGGCACGGAACGAGACGTCATGGCAACCTCCGGCTGGGACGAGTCTCCATGCCCTCCATAACGGCGGACGTGGAAGGGACCGGACAGCCGGGACCTGATGATCGGCCGCAATTGCCGCCGCGAAGCGCGGCGCGCATCTTGTGCTGGCGCGATGATGATCTCGTCTCGCGCCGACGGCTCAGGGATGGGCGTTGCCGATGCTGGATGCCCTGGCGCAGGAACGCTGGCGAACGGTCGGGCCGCTGCTGGATGCGGCGCTCGACCTCGACCCCGCATCGCGGGCGGATTTTCTCGCCACCGCGTGTGACCGCAATCCCGAGCTGCGGGCGGAGGTCGAGCGGCTGCTGGCCTCGTGCGAGCGGGCGGAGCGCGTTCTCGAGAGTCCCGCGGTGGTCGCCTACCCGGCGCTCCTCGCGAGCCCGGAGCCCGTTCCCCCGGCGATCGGCGCGCGGATCGGCCCCTGGCGGATCGTGGGCGAAGCCGGCCGGGGTGGAATGGCGGTGGTGTATCTGGCCGAGCGGGCCGACCAGCAGTACCGCCAGCAGGTGGCGCTCAAGCTCATCCGCGGCGGCATCGCGTTCGATCCGCACCTCACGCGCCGCTTCCTGGAGGAGCGGCAGATCCTGGCCTCGCTGGATCATCCCCACATCGCGCGGCTCCTCGATGGCGGCGTCACGGACGACGGCGTTCCGTGGTTCGCCCTGGAGTACGTTCGGGGCGAGCCGATCGACCGCTACTGCGACGGGCGCCGGCTCTCGATCGAGCAGCGGCTGCGGCTCTTTCTGGAGGTGTGCGACGCGGTGCAGTACGCCCACCGGAACCTGGTGGTGCACCGTGATCTCAAGCCCTCGAACATCCTGGTGACCGGGGCCGGCGAGGTGAAGCTGCTCGACTTCGGCATCGCCAAGCTGGTCGCTCAGGGTGCCGACACCACGCTCACCCAGACCGGGCTCCGGGTCATGACGCCCGACTACGCCAGCCCCGAGCAGGTGCGCGGCGGGGCGATCACCGTCGCGAGCGACGTCTATTCGCTGGGTGTGATCCTCTACCAGCTCCTGACCGGACAGCGACCCTACCACGTCGAGTCGGCGTTCGAGATCGAGCGGGCGATTCTCGAGCACGAGCCGGCCCGCCCGTCCCAGGTGGTGGCTCGCGCCGGCGATCCCGTGGCCGCCGCCCGGGGCACCGCGCCGGATCGGCTGGCGAGACAGCTACGCGGCGATCTCGACACCATCGTCCTCACCGCGCTCCGGAAGGAGCTGGGGCGCCGTTACGCCGGCGTGGAACAGCTCGCGGGGGACGTGCGGCGGCACCTGGACGGCCGCCCGGTGAACGCGCGACGAGATACCCGGGGCTACCGGGTGAGCAAGTTCGTGCTCCGGCACCGGCTGGCGGTCGCGGCGTCCGCGGTCTTCGTCCTCGTCCTCACCGGCTTCAGCGTCTTCACCGCCATCCAGTCGGCGCGGATCAAAGCCGAGACCGAGCGAACGGCCCGGCAGCGGGACAAGGCGGCGAGGCTCGGCGGCTTTCTCACCAATCTCCTGGCCGCGCCCGATCCGTACGGCGGGCGAGGGGCGTCGGTCACCGTCCGCGAGCTCCTGGACACCGCCGTTGCGCGGGTGAACCGCGAGCTGACCGACGAGCCCGAGGTACGAGCCGACCTCCTCTCGGCGATGGGCCGCTCCTACTGGGGACTCGAGCTGTTGGACCCGGCCCGGGCGCTCCTCGACTCGGCGATCGCGCTGCGGCGGCGCGTCCCCGGGGCCGAGGCCGCGGTCGCGAAGGACCTGGCGCTGCGCGCAGCGTTCTCGATAGATCGGGCAGAGTTCACCGCTGCCGAGTCGCTCGCCCGCGCGAGCGTCGCCATCACCCGCCGACACCTCGGGAAACTGGACGGCAGCCTGACTTCGTCTCCGTCGCCGCTCATCAACCTGGCGCGCTCGCTGAATTACCTCGGCCGTCTGGCAGCGGCGGAGTCGGCCCTCACCGAGGCGCTGGCCGTGGAGCGCGCGCAACCGGTGCAGCGTTTCTCCATCGCCGGCGTGCTGGACGAGCTGGCGCGACTGCGAATGCAGCGGGACGACAGCGCGGGTGCGGAGCCGCTCTACCGTGAAGCACTCGCGCTGGCCCGCGATACGCTGGGAGAGAATCACCCCCACGTCGGCACGTTCTACAGTTGGCTCGGCCAGATCCTCCACACCCGTGGAGATACCGGCGCGGAGGACATGCTGCGACGCGCGCTCGCAATCCACCGGCACGCGCTCGGCGAGCAGCACAAGGACGTGACACCCGCGATGTACTTTCTCGCGAATCACCTGGTTGCCCGGCACCAGCTCCTGCCGGCTGAGTCTCTCTATCGGGACATCATCAGGTTCAGGGGTGAGAAGCACTCGGGGCCGCTCGACCAGATATGGGTCGCGACGGCGCTCGGTGGGTTGGGAGACATCGCGCTGAGGCGCGGCGATGCCCGGCTGGCGGAGACCCGTTTCCGAGAGGCCACTGGATTGCTGCGGCAGTACCTCCCTCGAGGGTACGAATACCGGCTCGCCACCATGCGGCAGCGGCTCGCGGACGCGCTGAGCGCGCAACGCAGGTACGGTGAGGCCGAGCTGCTCCTGCTGGAAGCGGTCCCGATCCTCCAGGCCAAGTTCGGGGAGTCGAATCAGCGCACGGTGAAGGCAGTCCGGGCGCTGGCCGCGCTATACGAGGCGTGGGGTAAGCCGGAGAAGAGCCAGCAATATCGGGCGCGGCTCGAGAGCGCACCCGTGCGGAAGCCGTAGGAGGCTCCGCTCTCAGGGCGAGACGACGGCGACCGGCACGAGACTGTCGTCGCCGGTTCCGGTCCCCAGCTTTGCGCCGCTGTTGCTGCCCCAGCAGTAAGCGCGGCCGTCCGCGGTGACGCCGCACGTGTGGCCGCTGCCCGCGGTCAGCGACGTGAACGAGAGATCACCGCTGACTGCGACCGGGGTTGTCCGGCTGGTGGTGGTGCCGTCGCCGAGCTCGCCGAGATGGTTGCTGCCCCAGCAGTAGGCGCGCCCGGTCGGGCCGAGGCCGCAGGCGTGGGTCGCCCCCGCTGCCGTGGCGACGAACGAGACCAGCGCCTGCACCGGCGCCGGCCGGGGGCGGTTCACGGTGGTCCCGTCCCCGAGCTGACCGGAGGTGTTCGAGCCCCAGCAGTAGATGACGCCGCTTCCGGTAAGGCCGCAGGTGTGAAGGTTCCCGAGGCTCAGGGCGGTGAAGGCGAGCGGGGTCGATTGCCCCATGGGCGGCGCCACCGCCGCCGGCGTGAGCCGGGTGAGCGTCGTTCCGTCACCCAGTTCGCCCAAGTCGTTTCTCCCCCAGCAGGACGCGGCTCCCCTGGGCGAGACGGCGCAGGTGTGGGCGGGTCCCACGCCGATTTGCACGAAGTCCAGTGCCAGGGGAGGAGGCGAAGCGGTCGCGACCGCGACCGGCGCGCTATGGTTGTTGGTCGTGCCGTCCCCCAGCTGGCCCCAGCGGTTCTCGCCCCAGCAGTAGCCGATCCCAGAGCGGCTGACCCCACACGTATGGGTGGTGCCCGCGTCCACCATGGCGAAGCTGTGGTTGTCGCTGACGGCGGTCGGGGCTGGCCGGTCGGTCGTGGTCCCGTCGCCGAGCCACCCGATCTCGTTCCGGCCCCAGCAGTAGGCGGCCCCGCCGGTTGCGACGCCACAGGTATGCTCGGCGCCGGCACTCACCGCCTCGAAGCTCAGCCCGCCCGCGACCGGCCTGGGCCTGATCCGTTGGGGGATGGTGGTTCCGTCCCCGAGCTGATCCTGCTCGTTGTCACCCCAGCAATAGGCAGCGCCCGCCGTGGTCACCCCGCATGTGTGCCGCCGCCCAGCGCTCACCTGCTCGAACGCGAGGACGAGCACCCGGGCCGATCCGGTCCCACCGCGCGCAGCGGGGGTGGCGACGATCACCGCCTCGCCCGCAGCGAGGCCGGTCACCACCCCGGTCGCCGGATCGACCTCGGCCACAACGGCCGCGGGATCCTGATCCTTCGCCGACCAGGTGAACGTCTCGGGCACCGGAGTGCCGTCGAGCTCCCGAACCTCCGCCCGAAACTGGACCGCCTGACCTATCACGACGGTATCTACCGAGGGCGCAACCGCCAGTTGAAACCCGACCAGCCGCTGCACGCTGATTTCGGCCGCGCCCCGCCGGCCCTCGCTGGTGGCGGTGATTGTCGCGGTGCCCTCGGCGAGTCCGGTGACCACCGTCCTCGCCCCGTTCGTGGGATCGACCGTGGCCACCGCCTCGTCGCTCGAGGCCCAGGTGACGGCCCGGCCGGCGAGCACCGTGCCGTCCCCCGCGCGGGTCTCCGTTGTGAGCTCCACCTGCTCGTCCACTCCGACGGTGGCCTCGGCGGGGGTGACCACGACCGCCGCGACAGGCTCCCCGCCCGGCGGCGGGTTGGTGATGCCGCCGTCCCCGCCCCCGCCGCATGCGGCCAGGAGGCTGGTAAGGGCAATGAGGCTCGCGCCTGCGGTGCGCATCGGCTCCTCCGTCCGTAGCCTTCATTCCTGGAACGGAGCGGAGCCACGATTCCGGACATGTTCCCGGGATCACTCGATGTAGACCAGCTCGACCGAGGCACCCGCCGTCGCAATCCCCACGCGGCCGGCTGCGTCCACGACCAGATCGATGCTCGACCGGGAGTCGGCTGGGATCCCGCTCTCCACCGCCTGCCAGTTGAACGCCTCGGTGCAGGCAGTGGCGCAGGTCGCGTACTTCAAGTGCTCGCCTCCGTGATGGCTCACGTGGACCCGATCGAATGCGTCAACCGCGATCGACGTCCACCCGGGTGCGGCCCCTGCGGGGTCGACGGCGAGGCTCCGCCAGTTGGCGGCGGTTCCGCAGCCGCTCCGGCAGGTTGCGTACTTGAGCCGCCCCGCGCCGGCATCGACGTAGCTCACGTGGAGGCCGCCTCCCGGGCCCAGGGCGAGCGAGGCGTAGGCGCCGACGTCGCCCAGCTGATCTACCGTGACGCTCTGCCAGTTCGCGGCGAGCCCGCAGCCGAGCGCGCAGGTGGCGTAGCGCAGATCGGCGGCGGCGCCTGCGTAGTACGCGAGGTGCAGCCTCCCGGCTCCGTCGACCGCGATCGAAGGAGAACGTCCTGCGTCGTCGCGCGAGTCCACCGTCACCAGCGCCCAGTTGGCCGCCGTGGTGCAGCCGCTCGCGCAGGTGGCATAGCGCAGCGCCCGGCGGGCGGCATCGTAGTACGCGATGTGGCGCACGCTGGCCGGGTCCACCACGAGCGAGCTGAGAAACCCCACGTCGCCGGTCTCATCCACCGCGACACTCTGCCAGCTCTCGAGCGTGGTACAGGCGGACGCGCAGACGGCGTAGCGAAGATCGGCCCTCGTTGCGTCGTAGTAGCTGACGTGCACCCGCCCCTCCGGATCGACGGCGACCGAAGTGACGCCCCCGGAACCGTCCTCGACCGCGAGAGTCTGCCAGTTGGCGGGGGTGTCGCACTCGGCGGCGCAGGTGCCGTAGAGCAGCCGGGCCCGCGAGCCGAACGTAACGTGACGGCGCGCTGTGGCATCGATCGTCAGCGAGGAGAAGAACGTCGAGATGCCGCTACGATCCAGCTCGACCGCTCTCCAGGCGCGGGTCCCGAAGCTCCAGCGGTGCGGCTGCGTGAGCGCGGTCGCATCGGTGCCGCGGACGGCGGTGCCGAGAATCGCCTCGTAGGTTTGTCCGGGAAGTAGCGGGGCCGGCGTGCGCGCCGTGCGGGTCGCTGCATCGTAGCTCACCGGCGCTGCCAGGCGGGCGCCGCCGAGATTCACGGTAAACGTGCTTGCGGTGAGCGTCGCGGGGTCCACCGGGACGGAGAACGCCGCCGCCACGGTCGCACCGATTTCCACGTCGGTCGCCCCGTTGCGTGGCTCCGTCGACACGACTGCGGGGACGCCGGCGGGGTCCCGCCTGGCGGAGGTTCGCCGGGTCGTGGTTCGGTCACCGAGCCGCCGCTACCACTGCAGGAGAGCAGGCCGGCCACCGCGGCTACGGTCAAGGCTCGCATCAGTGGCTTCCCATCTTATTCGATGTAGTTCACGCTCCCGTTGCTCGCGTCCCGATAGGCGATGTGCACGCCGCCTGCCCGGTCGATCAGGAGCGCGGACGAGGTACCGACGTTTCCCTCCGATGCCAGCGTGGTGAATTCCCAGCTCGCGGGGCTGGCGCAGTCGGCGACGCAGGTGGCGTACTTGAAATCGACGGCATCGTCATCGGAGTAGACGAGGTGAATCCGACCGTCCGGTCCCGCGCGAACGTGGACGTCGTTCAGGACCACGGTCGCCGGGTCGATCGGGATCGCAGTCCAACTCGCAAGCGATCCGCACTCGGTCGAGCAGCTGGCGTAGCGCAGCCGCCCGGGATCCTGACTGATGAACGCGACGTGGACGCGGCCATCCGGCGTCGCAATCGATGTGTAGGGCTGCACCTCACCCGACCCATCCACGGTCGCGAGCGTCCAGTTCGCGGGCTCGGCGCAGGAATCGGCGCAGGTCGCGTATCTCAGGCTACCGCGGCCCGCACCCAGCGGTCGGTGGACATAGCTCGCGTGAAGCCGACCGGCACCGTCCAGCGCGAGTGCCGCAGCTATCAGCCCGGCATCCTCCGGGTCCACCGTCGTCGTCTGCCAGCCGGCCGACGTCGTACAGTCCGCTGAACAGGTCGCGTACCCGAGGTATGAAGGCTGACTGAACTGGGCGAGTTCGTAGGCAACGTGGAGCCGCCCGGCGGCATCGCGAATAAGCGAGTTGGTGAACGATGTCGTCTGGTCGATGGTGACGATGGTCCAGTTCGCCGGACCGCAGCAGCTCGCCGCGCAGGGAGCGTACTTCAGGTTTCGCAGTGCGAAGTCGGTGTACACCACGTGCAGGCGCCCGTCGGCCTCCACCTGAAGCGAGGTGGCGAAGCCGGTGTTCCCTCCGAGTTCGACAACGCTTTGCTCCCAGTTGCCCGGGTCGTCGCAGGCGGCGGCACAGCTTGCGTAGCCCAGGCCGTCCGTCGCTCGATCACGGTAGGTCAGGTGGACCCGGCCCGCGCCGTCCAGCGCGATGGAGATGTACTCGCCGAGGCCGGGAACCACCGGCACACTCTCCCACCGACGGGTGGTAAAACTCCATTGCTTACCCGCGGCCAGCGGGTCTCCCGCCGCTCCCGCCACGGCCGCGGTCAGCTCCGCTTGGTAGGTCGTTCAGGGAGCAGGGGGGCGACGAGTCGAGCCGCAAGGTTCCCCGGATCGTACGACACAGCGCTGGCGAGAGCGGTGCCGTCACGCGTGAGGGTGAACGTGCTCGGCGTCAGAGTCGCCGCGTCGATCGGCCGGTCGAAGCGGGCCAGGACCTGGCCCGCGGGCTCCGCGTCGGTTGCTCCCTCCGCGGGGGTGACAGCCACGATCCGCAGCTCTCCGTCCGGTCCGTTGCCGCCATCATCGCCGGGACCGATGCCGCCGTCGCCTCCACCCCCGCACCCGAGCACTACGGTGAGAAGATGGCCTCACCTTGCGCGTCCGTGCGAACGTGTCGCAGCTCTCATCGGCCGCCTCCGACGTTGCTTGTATGTCAGAGAACGGACGCGCGAGATGAAAGCGGACAGATGGACCGGCATCCGATCGCCCTCGGGCCCGGCACCTGCCCCGTCCAACATCATCGCGGTCCCGGGAGGCTAGATTGGTGTCGTTGCGGCTTCAGCGCGTATCCGAGACGACCGGCCAACCAAGGGAGGCTCTCATGGCGGACCGCGTGAGAAAGGTCAACTACTGCTACGCCGTCGTCCCCAACCGCGCGGGCCAGGGCGCGCGGATGCTGAGCGAGCTCGAGCGCTCCGGGGTGAACCTGCTCGCTTACTCGGGGTTCCCGATCGGAGGAGGAAGGTCGCAGATCGATCTCGTGCTGGACGACATGAGCGCCCTCAAGCGAGCGGCGCGGAAGAACGGCTGGCGGCTGAGCAAGACGAAGAAGGGATTCCTCGTGCAGGGGACCGATCGGGTCGGCGCCGTGCACCGTCACCTGGGAAGGCTCGCGGAGGCAGGGATCAACGTCACCGCGGCGGACGCGGTGGCCGCCGGGCAGGGCCGATACGGGATGATTCTCTGGGTGAAGCCGCGGGACCATGCTCGCGCGGCCAGGGTGCTCAGCGCGCGCTAGCTGACAGGCGGGATTGACACCCCGCTTGTCGCGCCTGAATATCCGTGCTGGGTCCCGCTTCGGCCGGGGGCTACGCTTCCGGCCGCGGCTTGGTACGTTCCCGACACCGGGTAGCCTTCATGGCCAGTGCGCCGCTTCCGCTCGTCCGGCGCCGGTTCGGCGAGACCATGCGCCGCGACGCGTGGTGGCTGCAGCCCGCCATCGTCTTCCTGCTGCTCTCCAGCTTCATCGTCTACGCCACCTGGGCCGCGTTCCAGGGCGAGCACTACACCCATGGGCCGTACCTGTCACCGTTCTACTCGCCCGAGCTGTTCGGCGGCTCGCCCCACGCGTGGCTCGGACCCAAGCCGGGCTGGTGGCCGGCGTGGCTGCCGTTCTCGCCGGCGCTCCTGATTCTGCCGTTTCCGGGACTCTTCCGGCTCACCTGCTACTACTATCGCGGCGCGTACTACAAGGCGTTCTGGGCCGACCCGCCCGCGTGCGGGGTGGGCGAGCCGCGGAAGCGGTACTGCGGAGAGGCGGCGTTCCCGCTCATCATGCAGAACATCCACCGCTATTTCCTCTATGTCGCGCTCGGCTTTCTGTGCGTGCTCACGTACGATGTGTGGAAGGCGCTCTGGTTCGCCGATCCGGTCACCGGGGGGACGTCGTTCGGGATCGGGGTGGGGACGCTCGTGCTCGCGGCCAATGTGACCGCGCTCGCGGGATACACGCTCGGCTGTCACTCGATGCGCCACGTCGCCGGTGGGTACCTCGACCGGATCTCGCGCTCCCCGGTCCGCAAGGCGGCCTACGACTGCTCGAGCTGCCTCAACCGCGGGCACATGCGCTGGGGGTGGACCAGCCTGTTCACGGTGATGTTCGCCGATCTCTACGTCCGGCTGTGTTCTGTGGGGATCTGGAGCGACTGGAGAATTCTTTGATGCTATTCGCTATCCGCTATCCGCTATCCGCTATCCGCCGTGTCGCGGTCGCTCGGAATGCCGCGCGGTGCACCGAACGGCGGCCGAGCGGGCGGATAGCGGATAGCGGATAGCGGATAGCGGCTAGCCTAATATGACTGACTACCAGACCTCCGAGCACGATGTCCTGGTCATCGGAGCCGGCGGCGCGGGGCTCCGGGCGGCCATCGCCGCGTCTGCCGCGGGCGTCTCGGTCGGGCTGGTCTGCAAGTCGCTCCTCGGCAAGGCCCACACCGTGATGGCCGAGGGCGGCATCGCGGCGGCGCTGTCGAACGTGGACGACCGCGACGGCTGGCAGGTGCATTTCGCCGACACGATGCGGGGCGGGCAGTACGTCAACAACTGGCGGATGGCCGAGCTGCACGCGAAGGAGGCGCCGGACCGGGTGCGGGAGCTGGAAGCCTGGGGGGCGCTGTTCGACCGCACGCCGGATGGCCGCATCCTCCAGCGCAACTTCGGCGGGCACAAGTATCCCCGGCTCGCCCACGTGGGCGACCGCACCGGACTGGAGATGATCCGCACGCTGCAGGACCACAGCATCCATCAGGGGATCGAGGTGCACATGGAGTGCACCGTGCTCCGGCTGCTCACGGATGCCGGCCGG
Source organism: Gemmatimonadales bacterium (assembly GCA_050733355.1). GTDB lineage: Bacteria > Gemmatimonadota > Gemmatimonadetes > Gemmatimonadales > GWC2-71-9 > DASQPE01. The sequence goes on from JBOHSY010000010.1 coordinate 14,750, forward strand.
GTGGCCGGCGCCGTGGGATACGAGCGCGAGCGGGGGCGGTTCCGGCTGTTCAAGTGCAAGGCAATCGTGCTGGCGACGGGCGGGATCGGCCGGGCGTATTCGATCACCAGCAACAGCTGGGAGTACACCGGCGACGGCCAGGCGCTGGCGTACGGGGCCGGGGCCGCGCTCCAGGACATGGAGTTCGTGCAGTTCCATCCCACCGGGATGATCTGGCCGCCCAGCGTGCGGGGCATCCTGGTGACGGAGGGCGTGAGGGGGGAGGGCGGGGTCCTGCTGAACCGGGAGGGCCGTCGGTTCATGTTCGACGACATCCCCGAGAATTACCGCAGCCAGACCGCCGACAACGAGGAGGAGGGGTGGCGGTACACCCAGGGCGACAAGAGCGCCCGCCGGCCGCCGGAGCTGCTCACCCGCGATCATGTGGCCCGCTGCATCGTGCGCGAGGTGCGCGAGGGCCGCGGCTCGCCCCACGGCGGCGTGTTCCTCGACATCTCCTGGATCAAGCGGCGGCTTCCCGAGGCGCGGAAGCACATCATGAAGAAGCTGCCGAGCATGTATCACCAGTTCAAGCAGCTGGCCGACATCGACATCACCACGACCCCGATGGAGGTGGGTCCCACGACGCACTACGTCATGGGCGGTGTGCGGGTGGACGGGGACACCCAGATGTCCACGGTGCCCGGGCTGTTCGCCGCCGGCGAGTGCGCCGCCGGCCTTCACGGCGCGAACCGCCTCGGCGGCAACTCACTCTCCGACCTGCTGGTGTTCGGGAAACGGGCGGGGGAGTACGCCGCGGCGTTCGCGCGGGAGCACGCGCCGGCGGGCGTGGCCGTGGCGGAGGTGGAGAACGCGGCTCGCTCCGCCCTGGCGCCATTCGAGCGGGGTGCCGGAATCAACGGCAAGGGACCCTACCAGGTGCAGCAGGACCTCCAGCTGATGATGCAGGACCTGGTCGGAATCGTCCGCACCGGATCGGAGATGGAGCGCGCGCTCGGCGGAATCGAGGAGCTCCGGGAGCGGGCGCGGGAGGTCGGCGTGGGGGGCAACCGGGAGTACAATCCCGGCTGGCATACCGCGCTCGACCTGGCGAACCTGCTCGTCGTCAGCGAAGCGGTCACGCGGGCCGCGATCGAGCGGAGGGAGAGCCGGGGCGGGCACTACCGCGCAGACTATCCGGAGAAGGATCCGGCCTACGGGAAGTTCAACATCGTGATCCGGAAGGGTGAGGACGGCGGAATGCGGCTCTCCCGCGAGGGGATCCCCGAGATGCCGGCCGAGCTCAAGCGGGTGATCGAGGAGCAGAAGTAGCGACCATGACCGACACGCTCAAGCCCGACCTGGTCGAGACCGGCGCGGTCGAGGAGAAGCAGCCTCCCGAGCCCAAGGAGGAGCCGCACGGAACGGCGACGTTCCGGGTGTGGCGGGGCGACGGCCAGGGCGGGAAGCTGGTGGATTACACTACCCACGTCTCGCCCGGCATGGTCGTGCTCGACGCCATCCATCAGATCCAGGCGGAGCAGGCGAACGACCTCGCGGTGCGGTGGAACTGCAAGGCCGGCAAGTGCGGCTCCTGCTCGGCCGAGGTGAACGGAACCCCGAAGCTCATGTGCATGACCCGGCTCAACGAGCTGCCGCTGGACCAGCCGGTGACGGTGGAGCCGATGCGGAGCTTCCCGCCGGTCAAAGACCTGGTGACCGACGTCTCCTGGAACTTCCGGGTCAAGCAGCAGATCCGGCCGTTCAAGCCGCGCGCGCCGGATGCGCCCGACGGCACCTGGCGGATGGCGCAGTCGGACGTGGACCGGGTCCAGGAGTTCCGGAAGTGCATCGAGTGCTTCCTCTGCCAGGACGTCTGCCACGTCCTGCGCGACCATCACCTGCACGACGAGTTCATCGGTCCGCGCTTCCTGGTGCACGTCGCGGCGCTGGAGATGCACCCGCTGGACACGGACGACCGGGTCGATGAGCTGCGCCGGGCGCACGGGATCGGGTACTGCAACATCACCAAGTGCTGCACCAAGGTCTGCCCCGAGCACATCACGATCACGGACAACGCGATCATCCCCCTCAAGGAGCGGGTGGTGGACGAGTTCTACGACCCGCTGCGGCGGCTGATGAAGGTGTTCAGCCGGAGTCCGGAGCCCTGACCCTCATGTTCGAGCTCAAGCCGATCTCGCCGGACGGCGTGGCCGCGGCGCTGCAGAAGGCGGATCGATACCGGCTGATCAACGACCCGTCGTCGGCCGAGAGCATCTGCCTCGACGTGCTGGAGGTAGATGGCGAGAACCCGCTGGCCCTGGTCACGCTGCTGCTCGCCATCACCGACCAGTTCGACGAAGGGCCCACCGAGGGCGTGCGCCGCGCGCGCGCGCTGCTGCCGCGGCTCAAGGACCCGTACAAGCAGGCGTATTACGCCGGGATCATCTGCGAGCGGTGCGCCAAGGCCCAGCTCGCCGGCGGGGCGCCGGGATCGTCCGCGCTGGCGTACGACTGGTTCCGCGAGGCCATGGGGTGGTACGAGCGGGCCCAGACCCAGCGGCCGGCCGGCAACGACGAGGCGATCCTGCGGTGGAACACCTGCGCCCGGATTCTGGCCCGCGACCCGCACTTGAGGCCGAGCGAGGAGGAGCGGGTCGAGCCGAGCCTGGAGTGACGCTCCGGCGCTTGGCCGAGTCAGCAACCGGCCAGGCGCCGTACGAGCTCCGGGTGCGGCCGTCGCGCGTCCAGGCGCCGGAGGCCGAGCTTGCGCGCGATCTCACGGGCCTCGATGAACTCGCGTGAGCTGAGCCGGCGGTTGATCTCGGGGTGGTGCTCGGCGCTCACCTTGCCCGCGGGATAGTACTGATCCATCAGGTTTACGTAGGTATCCCGCCCCAGCTCCTCGGCGATCCACTCGAGGATCGCTTCCGTCTCATCCAGCCCGCCGGGCATGACGAGGTGGCGAACGATGAGCCCCCGCTTCGCCAACCCACTGCCGTCCAGGACGAGCTGGCCGACCTGCCGGTGCATGGCCTTGATTGCCGCCCGCGCAGCCTCGGGATAGTTCTCCGCCTTCAGGTAGGTGCGGCTCCGCTCGGCCGACCAGTACTTGAAGTCCGGCATGTAGATGTCCACGATGCCGTCCATGAACTCGATGCTCTCGAGCGAGTCATACGCGCTCGTGTTGTAGACGATGGGCAGCGTAAGCCCGCGGTCGACAGCGACGGCGATCGCTTCGATCACCTGAGGGACGACGTGCTCCGGCGTGACGAAGTTGATGTTGTGGCAGCCCTGATCCTGCAGCTCGAGCATCATGCTCCCGATCTGTTCCGGACGATGGCCGTGAGTCGTGGCGCCGGGACGGATCGCCTGGCTGATGTCGTAGTTCTGGCAGAAGACGCAGCGCAGGTTGCAGTGCCCGAAGAAGATGGTTCCCGAGCCGCGCCAGCCGCGGAGGCAGTCTTCTTCCCCGAAATGAGCGAAGTGGCTGGAGACGACGGCGTAACGCCCGGTCTTGCAGGCGGCCCACCTGTCCTCCAGCCGGTTCACGCCGCAGTCACGCGGGCAGGCGCGGCAATCGGCCAGGGTCGCGAGCGCCCGCTCGGCGCGCCGGTGGAGCTCGGTCCTACCCAGTCGCATGCCGGAATATAGATTGCGGTACGGGTCGCCTTCGCGTTGACCATGCCGGATACACTCGCCTCCCATCTCGACGCCCGCACCGTGGAAGGACGGCTCTGGGAGCCGCTCTCCGATGGTGCCGTCCGTTGTGTGGCCTGCGGCCACCGCTGTCTGATCCGCGAGGGGCGGCGGGGCATCTGCCGGGTGCGCTACAACGATGCGGGTCGCCTCCGGGTACCGCGCGGTTATGCCGCCGCGCTCCAGTGTGATCCGGTCGAGAAGAAGCCGTTCTTCCACGTGCTGCCCGGCGCCGACGCCCTCACTTTCGGCATGCTGGGCTGCGACTTCCATTGCGGCTACTGCCAGAACTGGGTCACGTCCCAGTCGCTCAGGGACGACCACGCCACCACCGACGCGACCGATGTGACGGCCGAGATGCTCGTTGCACTCGGCCAGCGGCAGGATGCGCGGCTGATCGTGAGCTCGTATAACGAGCCCCTCATCACGGCGGAGTGGGCGGCGGAGATCTTCGCGCTCGCGCGGACCCGCGGGTTCGTCACCGGTTTCGTCTCGAACGGCAACGCCACGCCCGAAGCGCTCGACTTCATCCGGCCGCTTACCGACTGCTACAAGATCGACCTCAAGACCATGAGCGACCGCCGCTACCGCCAGCTCGGCGGGGTGCTGGCGCACGTCTTGGAGGCGATCCGGCTGGTGCACGAGCGGGAAATCTGGCTCGAGGTGCTCACGCTGGTGGTACCCGGGTTCTCGGACGATCCCGCTGAACTGCGTGAGGCCGCGCGGTGCATCGCGGCGATCGACCCCGGCATCCCGTGGCACGTCACCGCGTTTCACCAGGATTACAAATTCTGGGGGATGGGGGACACGACGGCCGACGTCCTGGTCCGGGCCTGCGAGATCGGCGCCGAAGCAGGGCTCGACTTCGTGTACGCCGGGAACCTGCCGGGACGGGTGGGACGGTGGGAGCACACCTGGTGTCCCGCGTGCCAGGCGCTGCTGATCGAGCGGTTCGGCTATCAGATCCTGACGAACCGAATCGGCACCGCGGGGTCGTGCCCGGAGTGCGGCGCGCGGATTCCGGGCATCTTCGCGAACCCGCGCGGATCAAGCGAGCCGTCGCGGGGGCACGGCTGGATTCGAGGGGGCACTGAGCTGCTGAAGGCGCTCTGATTCGCCGTGCTCGCGCCAGGGGTGTGACGCGCGCCCGCTCGGTGCGGTGCGGACCCGCTTAACGTGATCCCGGAACGGCCCCAGGGACGCGTCGAACAAGGAGGAGCCATGGTTACCCGCGCGGTCAAGTCGGCAGTTGCGCCCAGGGCGCTCGCGACCCCGACCGATCTCGAGCCCGAGGCGGTGGAGGCGATCGGTGACACGGTGAACCCGCTGATCGCCGACGCCCTCGCGCTCTACCTCAAGTGCAAGAACTTCCACTGGCACGTCGCCGGCCCGCACTTCCGCGACTACCACCTGTTGTTCGACGAGCAGGCCGAGTCTGCGCTCGCGTCCGTCGACCTGCTGGCCGAGCGGGTGCGGCGGATCGGCGGCACGACCCTCCGCAGCGTGACCCACGTGAGCCGGCTTCAGACCATCGAGGATGACAACGACGAGCTGGTGTCCGCCGGGCAGATGCTGCAGCGGCTGCTGGACGACAACCGGCAGATGGCCGAGCGCCAGCGGGCGGCGATCGAGGTGTGCGACGAGCATGGCGACACGCCGACCGGTAACGTGCTCCAGGAGATTCTGGACCAGACCGAGAAGCGGATCTGGTTCCTCTTCGAGGCCAGCCGCGGCGGGCATACGTCCTAGCAGGCGCGATGCTCGTCCTGATCAGCGATCTCCATATCAGCGACGAACGCACGGCGAAGAACGTGAATCCGGAGGCGCTCAAGCTCCTCTTCAGCAACATTCACGACACGTTCGGCCGCCGGGGCGCGAAGGAAGTCCACCTCGTGCTCCTGGGCGACATCTTCGACCTGGTTCGAACCGACTACTGGCACCGGAAGTCGATTCCGATGCAGCACCGGCCGTGGGGTGGCACGCTCGATCCTCGGACGGCCATGAACGTGCAGACGCGGCTCATCGAGCAGCAGTTCTCCGAGATCCTCCGGGCGATTCTCGCAACCGACCTGGCCGTCGAGCTTCGGGACCAGCTTGCGGCGATGGCCGGCCGGGTGCCGTTCCAGGTCACCTATGTGGCGGGCAACCACGAGCGGGTGCTGTGGAATTTCCCCGGGCTCCGGCGGCAGATCACCGCGGCCATTCCCGAGATCGCGACGTTCGCGCGAGCGGTCGAGAGCACGGAATACGGCGTGCTGGCCCGGCACGGTCATGAATGGGACGACAACTGCCATGGCTGGCGGCTCCTGCGCGACGTGCTCGGCGGAGGCAAGGACGTCGACCGTTTCGCACCCGAGGGGTACGAGGTGATGGCGATCGGCGAGGCGGTCACCGCCGAGCTGATGGGCGGGCTGATCCATCACGCCCGGGCGCTGGGAGCTCCGGCGCCCCTGGTTGAGCAGCTCAAGGAGGTGAACAACCTGCGGCCGACGCTCGACGTGTTCGCCTGGCTCGAGTGGCTCGGCAGCGCGGAGAGCAAGGCCCACAGCCGAATCCTGCACCAGGCACTCGGAGAGGCGCTCGACGGGCTGCTCGCGTCCGACCTCGCCAGGCTGTGGGACCGGATCACCCCGGACCTCATCCTCAGCGGCGACCTGGTCGACCGGCTGCAGCAGGCCAAGGCCGTGCTGTTGGGCCCCGATTTCGACTCGTTCAGGGGGCGGGTGACGGCGCTCGAGAAGCTGCAGCGGCTCTTCCCGTTCCTCGCCCCCGACAGCGACCAGCTGGTGCAAGGCGCCGGGCGCGAGGCGGTCTTCACCGAGGCGCAGGCCTCCCGCGGCATCCAGCGCGTGGTCTACGGACACACCCATC
>JBOHSY010000011.1:0-9948 GCA_050733355.1 Gemmatimonadales bacterium
GCGCCGGGCCCCGCGCCCGCCGCCGGGACTGCGGCCACCGCCCGGCCCGCCGCCTCGAGCATCCCCCCGGGATGGCGGATCCAGCCGAGCGACGCGTTCGCGGGGGCGGTGGCGCGGGGGACCCGCACGTCTACCGGGCGGCCGGGGTCGCGCTACTGGCAGCAGTATGCGCGCTATCGGCTCCAGGCGGAGCTCCAGCCGCGTACCAAGCGGCTGGAGGGGCGCGGCACGGTGACCTACCTGAACCGCTCGCCCGATACGCTGCCCGTGGTCTACGTTCACGCCTACCACAACCTCTTCGCGCCCGACGCCAAGCGGAACCAGCAGACGCCCAAGCTCGGTGGTGTCGAGTTCGACCGCGTGGCCGTGCAGGGCCGGGTGATGAGCGGAATCGCCGAGGCGGACGAGCCGGGCTACTCGGTGGACGGGACGGTCATGCAGATCCGGCTGCCCGAGCCGCTGCTCCCCGGCGACTCGGTCTCGATGGACTTCGAGTGGCGGTTCCGCGTGCCCTCCGAGACCGCGCCCCGCGGCGGCCAGGACGGCGACGTGTGGTATCTGTCGTACTGGTACCCGCAGGTGGCGGTGTACGACGACGTGAACGGATGGCAGACCGACCCGTACCTCGGCCAGGCCGAGTTCTACATGGGGTATGCCGACTACGACGTGGCGCTCACGGTCCCCGCCGGCTGGCTGATCAGCGCCACGGGCACGCTCCAGAACCCGGCCGAGGTGCTCTCGCCCCGGACGCGGGCGCGGCTCGACTCCGCGCGCACGGCGGCGGCGGTCGTGCGGGTGGTCACGGAGCAGGACAAGGCCGACAGCGCCGCCACGGCGCGAGGGACGAACGGGCGGCTCACCTGGCGATATCGCGCCGACAACGTGCGCGACTTCGCGTGGGGTACCTCGCCGCGGTATGTCTGGGATGCCACCGGCGCGGCCACCGGCGCCGACACCGCCGCCATCAACGCCTTGTACCGCCCGGAGGGGCGGCGCTCCTACTGGGACGAGGTGGCCCGCTACGCCCGCCATTCGATCGAGTTCTACTCGAAGCTGCTGTGGTCGTATCCCTATCCCCACATGACCGCGATGGACGGTCCGGTCGGCTGCGGCGGGATGGAGTTCCCGATGATGACCTGCATCGGCGGCCAGTGGGACAGCCTTACGATGTACGAGGTCGTCACCCACGAGATCGGGCACATGTGGTTCCCGATGATGGTGGGCTCCGACGAGAAGCGGTACACCTGGCAGGACGAGGGGCTCACCCAGTACCTCCAGTCGCAGTCGATTCCGGACTTCTACAAGACGATCGACGACGAGGAGGAGAACCGCCGGATCTACTTCCAGGTCTCCGAGGCGGGGCTCGAGGAAGATCTCATGAAACACGGCGACCGCTACTACAGCGAGCCGGCGTTCGGCGTCGCGGGCTACTACAAGCCGGCCAGCGTGCTGGTGGGGCTCCGCGAGATTCTGGGGCGGGAGACATTCGAGCGCAGCATGCGCGAGTACGGCCGGCGCTGGCTGGGCAAGCATCCCACGCCGTTCGACTTCTGGAACACTGTCGAAGACGTGAGCGGCCGCGACCTGGACTGGTTCTGGAAGACCTGGTTCTATGAGACGTGGCAGCTGGATCAGGCGCTGGAGGAGGTCGTGACCCAGGGCGACTCCACCCGCATCGTGATCGCGAACCAGGGCAAGGCGATCATGCCGGTGATCCTGGCTGTGACCCGGGAGGGCGGCGGCGTCGATACGCTGACGGTGCCGGTCGGGGCCTGGTTCGCCGGCGAGAAAAGGCACACGGTCACCGTGCCCGGGGCCCCGAAGGTCACCGGGGTGGAGATCGATCCCTCGCACGACCTGCCCGACGTGAACCGCGCCAACGGCTCCTGGCCCCGCGGCGCGGCGGGCGCTCGGCGACAGGCTAGACCGTGACGCCTCCGACCTGCTTGCGGGCGATCGGGCCGGCGATGGGCAGCTCCCATTCCTGACCCTGATAGGCCTTGTACATCAGGAGGAGCCAGAGGATGAGGCCGCCGAGCCCGGCCACGATCGAGATCAGGAACCCCACGATCCAGCCGAGCACCGGCACGACGTTGCTGATGATCGTCAGGGCGATCCAGAAGATGATCCAGAGGACGCCGAACACGATCGACTGCATCGCGTGGAACCGGACGAACGAGCTGCCCTTCTCGAGCACGAGAAACAGCACGCCGGTGATCGGGCCAAGGAGATACGCGAGCGCGCCCGCGACGTTCGGGGCCAGGCCGGTGCCGGCGTTCGGGGTCGGGCCAGGGGCAGCCATGGAGTACTCCGGAGTTGAGGAGGGCGAAGGGAGGACGGCGCCAAGGTGACTTCCGGGGACGGGGCTGTCAATACGCAGGGCGCGTTCGCGGACCGCCTTCGGGCCGCGCGCCGGGGCTACCGCCTGCCGCCCGGCCTCGCCACGGCCGTCGAGGAGGCCGGACGCGCGGTCCTGAGCTACCTGTTCCCGCACTTCGCTCCGGGCCCGGCGCCGGCCGAGACCGTCGAATCGGAGGCCGATGGGCTCCGCCGCCTGCTCACCCGTGCGCTCACCGGGCCGGACCTCCCGCCCGAGGCCGCCGGCCGCGTGGCCGACGGGTTCCTGGCGCGGCTCCCGGTCATCTACGACGCGCTCCTGGCCGACGCGGACGCCATCTGCCAGGGCGACCCGGCCGCCGAGAGCCGGGACGAGGTCATCCTGGCCTACCCCGGCTTCTTCGCGATCGCGCTCTACCGGATCGCGCACGCGCTGCACCGGCTGGGCGCGCCGCTCGCTGCCCGGCTCCTGGCCGAGTACGCCCACCGGGAAACCGGGATCGACGTCCACCCGGGGGCCACCATCGGGGCGCGGTTCTCCATCGACCACGGGACCGGCGTGGTGATCGGTGAAACGGCGGTGCTGGGGGATGGGGTCAAGCTCTACCAGGGCGTCACGCTGGGCGCGGCCGCGGTGCGGAAGGACCTCTCCCGCACCAAGCGCCACCCCACGATCGGCAACCGGGTGGTGATCTACTCCAACGCCACCATCCTCGGCGGCGACACCGAGGTAGGCGACGACAGCATCATCGGGGGCAACGTCTGGCTTACGTCCAGCGTGCCGCCCAGGTCAGTGGTGACGGGGGGCGAGCACCAGCAGCGGAAGCGCAGCTCCACGCCTGCTGCCGAAGACATGGTGGAGTTTCACCTGTGAAGAGCAGAGGAGCAGAAGGGCAGATGGGGGGCGGTTCATCCGCTCTTCTGCTCCGCTGCTCGTCCGCTCTTCCGGGCTAGATGCCGAGGTCTGCCGGCCGCTGGAACACCGCCCAGACGACGGCCGTTACCGCGACCAGCAGGATGGCCCAGCCGACCCAGTACAGCACCGCCCGCCGCCCGCCCGACCCCTGTCCGGCCATGAGAGCCTCGCCGAAAGCGAAACCCAATCATAGTTTACATATGGGCGTTCCGCCTCTTCCCGGCTCCCGGAGGTAACCCCATGGCCCGGCCGTCCCAGCGTACGTTCGTCGAGCGGTTGAGCGAGATGCCGCTGGCCAAGGTGACGGCGTACTACGTGATCCTCGTCGCGGGGTCCGCGCTCCTCGTGCGGCTGGTCCCGTCGTTCGGTTCGTTCTTCTCGTCGGAACGGATGCAGGACATCGTCCGCGGATCGGATTTCGGCGGCACGCCGTTCACCACCGGCGTGCCCGCCGTCGCGGGGACGGGCCATCCCGCCTTCGCCGCGGCGATCACGATGCTGGGCGCTACGCTGCTGATGATTCCGGTGGCATGGATCTACACCATGACCCGGCAGAAGAAGGGCTATCGCCAGTCGATCGTCCAGACGCTGATCATCCTCCCCGGTGTGGTGGCGGGTGTGGTGATCGTCGTGAAGAACAGCCTGGCGCTGGCGTTCAGTCTGGCCGGCATCGTGGCGGCGCTCAACTTCCGCAACACGCTCCGGGACACCAAGGACGCGGTGTACATCTTTCTGGCGATGGCGATCGGCCTCGCGGCGGGCGTGCAGGCGCTCCCGATCGCGCTGGCGGTATCGATCTTCTTCAATGTGGTGATCCTCGCGCTCGCCTGGACCGACTTCGGCCGGATGCCGCAGGCGCTGGAGGGCACCCGGGCGCGGGCGCGGCTGGAGCGGGCCCGGGCGCTGGCCAGCGCGAACCGCACGGGCATGTTCGTGTCGGTGATGGAGCGCGAGGTGCTCAAGTCGCTTGCCCCGGAGCAACTCGACGCCTTGGCGGAGCGGGCGCGGCGGATCCGGCGGCGCGCCGCCGGCGACGATTTCGCGAGCGAGCCCAACGGCCGCCCGCCCGACACCGTGCTGCGGATCTACGCCGCGGAGCCGGACGCGCTCCGGCAGGCCATGGAGCTGGTGCTGGCGAGCCAGGTCAAGGCATGGCGGTACGGAGGCAACGTGCAGGCACCCGACGGCATGCCGGGGCTGGAATACCGGGTGCGGCTCCGCAAGAAGGTGCCGGCCGACCTGCTGCTCGCCCAGCTCCGCGAGCGGGGACGACCCCAGGGGGCGCGCGTCGAGCTCGGTTGAGGAACCCCGGCCGCCTCCCGGTCGTTGAAGGTTGAGGTCGGGTCCGTCGTTCGCGACTCGCCAACTCAGGAACCCAGATGGCCCTCGAAACGAGCGCTTCGCGCGACACCTATCAGCGGCTCCAGGCCGCCCTCGCCGGGCGGTACTCGCTGACGCGCGAGCTCGGCCACGGGGGCATGTCCACCGTCTTCGAGGCGAAGGACATCCGGCTCGACCGCACGGTGGCCGTGAAGCTGCTCGACCGCGCCGTCACCGGCACCATCGGCGTGGAGCGGTTCATCCGCGAGATCGCGATCACGGCCCGCCTGCAGCATCCGCACATCCTCACGCTGATCGAGTCGGGCAAGGAAGACGGGCTGGTCTACTACGTCATGCCGTTCGTGGGCGGCGAGTCGCTGCGGGAACGGCTGGCGCGTGAGCCCCGCTTCCCGGTGGCGGAGGCGATCTGGATCGCCCGCGAGGTGGCCGACGCGCTGGCGTACGCGCACGCGCAGGGCGTGGTGCATCGGGACATCAAGCCGGAGAACATCCTGCTCTCGGGCGGCCACGCGCTGGTCGCCGACTTCGGCATCGCGCGGGCCATCGAGAGCTGCAACGTCTGCGGTCCGTCGGCGGGGATCACCGCCGTCGGTCTCCCGATCGGCACGCCGGCGTACATGAGTCCGGAGCAGGCGGAGGGCCGGCCCGACGTGGACGGGCGGAGCGACGTGTACTCGCTGGGCTGCGTCCTGTTCGAGATGCTCGCGGGCCGGCCGCCGTTCATGGGACGGAACGCGCGCACGGTCATGACGCAGCACGTCACCACGCCGCCGCCCTCGCTGCTCGAGCTCCGCCCCGGATTGTCACCCGGCGTAATGGACGCGGTGGAGCGCGCCATCGCCAAGGATCCCGAGGAGCGGTTCCCGACGGCGAAGGAATTCCGCGACTTGCTCCAGCTCCTCGCCGCGAGCGAGGTGGTCGAGCAGGCCACGCCGCCCGAGGCGCGGGCGAGCGGCGCGGGACGCCGCCAGCTGACGCCGCCCTCCGTCGCGGCCGTCCCGGCTTCGCCCGAGACCGAAACGCCCCGGGGCAGTCGCACCGGACTCTGGCTGCTCCTCGGCGCGGCGCTCGCCGCGCTCGCGCTCGGCATCGCGATGATCACCGGCGACCCTCCGCCGGCCGGCACCGCCGGAACGGCTACGCAGACGGCGCAACCCCGTGCGGCGTCGATCGCGGTCATGCCGCTCGCCGACTACGGCAGCGACTCGAACTCCGCGTTTCTGAGCGAGGGACTCACTGAGGAGCTGATCGCGCAGCTCGCCGGCGTGCGGGGACTCAAGGTCATCTCGCGCACCTCGGTCATGGCGCTCGCCGGCAAGGGGCTGACCATTCCCCAGATCGCCGACACGCTCGGCGTGGATCACGTCCTCGAGGGTTCGGTGCAGCGCTCCGGCGACCGGATCCGGGTGACGCTCCAGCTCATTGACGCGCGGACCGACGCGCACCTCTGGGCCGAATCCTACGACCGCAACGTGTCCGACGTCATCGAGGTCCGGCGGGAGATCGCCGGCAAGGTAGGCACGGCGCTCCGCATGAAGGTGCCGGGGCTCGAGTCGAACGTCTCGCCGGCGGAAGTCGCGTCGAGCCCGGCCTACGAGGCGTTTCTCCGCGGCGGCTACTGGGTCAGCCGGCCCACTCCCGATGGGCTCAACCAGGCGATCCAGGCGTTCACCGAAGCGATCCGACTGGACTCGACCTATGCCCCGGCGCACGCGGGGCTCTCCGAGGCGCTCCGGTCGTGGGTGCATCTCGGCTATCCGGGTGGCCGCGAGCCATACGCCACGTTCGCCGAGGCGGGGAGGCACGCGGAGCGCGCAATCGCACTCGACCCCGAGGCCGGCGCCGGCTACATGGAGCGTGGGCTGGTGCGGGCGTTCGGCTGGGCGCCATCGGCGAGCATGCTGGCGGACTTCGAACGCGGCGTGGCGTTGCTGCCCAACTCCGGCCCCACCCATCTGGCGTACTCGCTCGGGCTCGCCCGGGAGGGGCGCTACCCCGACGCGCTGGCGGCCGCGCAGCGGGCGGCGCAGCTCGATCCGCTCGCCCCGGCGGTGCGCGCCGTCCTGAGCCTCACGGCGCTCGGCGCCCGCCGGCACGACATCGCCATCGCCGAGAACCGGCGCGCGCTCGCGCTGGAGCCGGGCTTCGCCGGCGGGCACGCCATCGAGGCGCTTGCGCACGTGCTCGACGGGCAGGCCGCCCGATGTCTCGAGCTGGATCTCGCGCCGTTTCCCGAGACCCGGGCCATCTGTCTCCGCGCGGCCGGACGCCCCGCCGAAGCCACCACCCTCATCGATTCGACTCTCGCGGCATACCAGGCCGGCTCCTACGGCAGGATCTTCCAGGTCGGGATCGCGGCCGCGTACTTTGCGCAGGCCGGGGACGCGGCGCGCACGGTCCAGTGGCTGCAGCGGGCGTACGGTCTGTCGCCACTCGGCTTCGATTTCCGGGTGATCGATTCGAGACTGTTCGACCCGGTGCGCACCGACCCCCAGTTCCGGGCCGCGCTGTCCCGCATCCGGGAGCAGATTCACCAACGCGTCTTCACGCAATGAAGCGATGGATATTCGTCGCCAGCCTCGTCGCAGCCTGCGGCGGGGCGGCACCGGGCTTCAAGCCGGTCCCTCCGGTCGAACCCGCGCAGATCGAGACCAGCCTGTTCCTGATCGGCGACGCCGGCGCGCCCGACCGCGCGAACGAACCGGTGCTGCGCGCGCTGTCGGCCGACCTCGCGAAAGGCGCGGGCGAGCGGGTCGTCGTCTATCTCGGCGACAACGTCTATCCGCGCGGCCTGCCCGACACCGGCGCGCTGGGCCGGGCCGAGGCGCTCCGGCGTCTCGACGCGCAGATCGACGTCGTGCGCGACGCGGGCGTGCAGGCCATCTTCGTCCCGGGCAACCACGACTGGGCGCGGATGGGCGCCGACGGCTGGAACTCGATCCGCCGGCAGCAGCGCCGGATCGCCGAGCGGGGCGGCGAGCGGGTGCGGCTGCTGCCGGAGGACGGGTGTCCGGGCCCGGTCGTGGTCGACGTGGGGCAGCGGCTCCGGATCATCGCGCTCGACACCCAGTGGTGGCTCCACGCCGGTCCGAAGCCGCAGGATCCGACCTCCGAGTGCCGCGCAGACAAGGCGGAGGAGGTCACCGACTCCCTCCGCGCGGACCTGGAGGCGACGGACAGCAGCCGCCACGTGGTCGTGGTGGCGCACCATCCGCTCGCGTCGGGCGGCGAGCACGGCGGCTATTTCAGCACCCGGGATTACTTTTTCCCGCTCCGCCACGTGTCGAGCTGGCTCGGCTGGATCCCGCTCCCGGGGCTCGGCGCCATCTATCCGGAGGCGCGCGCGAGCGGTATCTCCAGTCAGGACATCCCCGGCGGGTCCAATCGCCGCATGCGGGAGGCGCTGGAGGGGGCGATGCTCCGGCCGCGGCCGCTGGTCTGGGCCAGCGGCCATGACCACAACCTCCAGGTCCTCGCCGGCCGCACCGCGCGAAACCTGCTGGTGAGCGGGTCGGGAATCTTCGGACACGGCAGCCGCGTGGTACAACTCAGCGCCACCCGGTACGCCTCGGCGGCAGCAGGCTACATGCGACTCGATCTGCTGATCGACGGCCGCGTGCGGCTGGGAGTCATCGAGGTGGATCGCGACGGCCGCAGCCGGGAGGCCTACTCGAGGTGGCTCGAATGAACAACGTACGGGACCGGGGGTGGATGATGCGGGCGCAACTCCTCGCGGCGCTCGTGGCCGCCGCAGCCGCGCCGCTCGCGGCCCAGACGACCGCCCCCACTCCGGCGGCCCTCACGCCGGGCAGCCCGGTCACCATCGCCCCGGGCAGCCAGTATCGGGCCGGCTGGCTCCACCGGCTCTTCTTCGGCGACCATTATCGCGACCTCTGGACCACGCCCATCCGGGTCGAGGTGCTGGACCTCTCCGCGTACGGCGGCGGGCTCACGGCCACTCGAAAAGGCGGCGGCAAGCAGACCAAGTCGCTCAGGTTCAAGGGGAAGGACGGGCGCGAGTACGCCTTCCGCTCGGTGGACAAGGATCCCGCCCCGCTCCTGCCGCCCGAGCTCCGGGAGACGCTGGTCGAGAGCATCTTTCAGGATCAGATCAGCGCGGCACATCCGGCTGGCGCGCTCGTGGTGCCTCCGCTGCTCGAGGCCGTGGGCGTGCGAGCGGCGCCGCCTCGTCTGCTCGTCATGCCCGACGATCCCGCGCTGGGCGAGTTCCGTCAGGAGTTCGCCGGCATGCTGGGCACGCTGGAGGAGCGGGCCACCGAGGCGGAGGACGGCGCGCCGGGCTTCCTCGGTGCGGTGGACGTCAACGACACCGACGAGATGTTCGAGAAGCTGGACCGCTCCACGGACGAGCGGGTGGACCGGCGGGCGTTCCTCGCGGCGCGGCTGATGGATCTGTTCCTGGGCGACTGGGACCGCCATCAGGACCAGTGGAAGTGGATCCAGATCGGCAGCAAGGATGCGGTGTATCAGCCGGTGGCGTACGACCGCGACCAGGCGTTCGTGCGGTACGACGGCTTCCTGCTCGATCTCGCCCGGATGAGCGGATATCCCCAGCTGGTGGATTTCGGGAAGTCCTACCCCAGCATGACGGGGCTTCACTGGAACGCGCGATTCGTCGACCGGCGCCTGCTCACCGGGCTGGAGCGCTCGACCTGGGACTCGGTGGCGGCCGAGCTCCAGGGCAAGCTCGCGGACGCGGTCATCGACGATGCGGTGCGCCGGCTCCCGCCCGAGTACTACGAGAAGGACGGCGAGCGGATGGCGACGGCGCTCAAGGCGCGGCGCGACCAGCTCCCCGAAGCGGCGGGCAAGCTGTACCGCCTGCTCGCAGGCCAGGTGGATGTGCGAGCGACCAGCCAGGACGAGGTCGCCACCGCTCGGCGCGGCGGCGACGGGTCGCTCGAGCTGACCGTGGCCGACCGGCGCAAGGACGGCACGCTCAAGGAGCCGTACTTCCGGCGGCGCTTCCTCGACTCGGAGACGACGGAGGTGAGGCTCTTCATGCTGGACGGCGCGGACAGCGTGATGGTCGAAGGGAGCGGCGGACCCGCGCTCAGGGTGGTCGGTGGGGACGGCGCGGACGTGCTGACCGCCGCGGACGGCGGCGCCAGGCTCTACGACGCGGACGCCGACAGCCGCGCCATCGGCGCGAGGATCACGCGCAAGCCGTACCGCCAGCCGGATTCGACCAGCGTGATCGAACCGGCCCCGCGCGACTGGGGCCACCAGTGGCGGTTCGTGCCGTGGCTGTCGTACGAGCCGGACGTGGGCCTCTTCTTCGGCGGCGGCGCGAGCCGGTATGGCTTCGGCTTCCGCAAGGACCCGTACGCGTC
>JBOHSY010000012.1:0-2248 GCA_050733355.1 Gemmatimonadales bacterium
TGTAGGTGTAGGTCATCCCGCGAGCTCCTGAGGTGGTTACGTGAGGTGGTAACAGGACTAAAAGCTGCCAGCTCCGAGTTCCCCAAAGGGAACGCTTCGCTGGCGGCCCGGCTGGCATGACGATCACTGGGATCGCGGTAGCCCCGAAGCTCTGTGTCACCGCCTTTCGACGGCTTTACTCTGAGGCAGCGTGTGGAGCTGTTGCACCGGACGCTTGGCCCGTCTTGCAAGCTGCCGTAAACTCCGGCAAGGATTGGTCCAGTCGGGTGCACCGACGGATCGGTGCCCGCGATAAGACATTGATGGTCAATGCAATCATCTCTGCAGCCGCCCACATTGTCGACAAGTCGTCGCTGTCAGTATTCTAGACGACCGCCGAGAAGCCGCTGGGGACTTGCCGCAGATCCGGATGATTTGCAAGGCGATCTGCGCGCGCAAACAATTGCGCGATCATGAACCGGAAGGACCGAGCCCAGTTAGCTTATGGCCCACTATGCCGATATCACAGAACGTCAGCACCTATCTTACTCGAGCCGTGGTTGACGGCGGGGTGGGCCTGGTCACGAGTGCGGCGCGCGGGCACTTGAACGTGATGACCGTCACGTTCTTCGCGGAGAGCTCGCACGTGCCAGTGCTCGTCCGGGTGGCGATCGCTCCACGATCCCTGACGCACGAGCTCGTCTCGGAGTCGGGGTGGTTCGGGCTGAGCGTGCTGGGCCACGGACAGGAGGAGTTGGCGCTGGGATGCGGCTCGGTGTCCGGTCGGGAGATTCCGAAGCTCGCGCGCTTGAGCATCCGCTACCGGCTCAGCCCGAACGGGGTGCCACTCGTCCGCGATGCCTTGACCACATCGGAGTGCCGCGTCCTGGCCAGCGTCCCGCTGCATGACCACAAACTCTTCGTTGGCGAAGTCGTAACCAGCTTCACCCAGACCCGCCGGTCGTTTCGCGATCCGCTACTGGTCTCGGAGCTCCGAGCCTACCTCGGCACCTCGGAGGCCGGCGCCTGATGCTGATTCCCAACACGACGATCTGGCATACCCGTGTGCAGAACGTGGACGCATTGCTCACCGCGGCCGGTCCGCAGGGGACAGAGGTCTACCGCCTGGCCACCGTCTGTCAGGTCGGGCTCGAGCCGCCCACGGTCTCGATCAGCCCCAATCCCGAGTACCCCATCTGCGCCCGGATCGATGCGGCGGGATACTTCGGGCTGAACTTCCTGGCGGAGGCGCAGGCGTCGCTCGTGCGGCGCTGTTATACCTTGCCGCGCCATGACCCGGACAAGGCGGCGATGCTGGGCCTCCGCGTCGAGCACACGGAGCGCGGCACGCCGCTGCTGCTCGATTGCATCCAGTCGCTCGAGGTACGCGTGGACCAGGCATGGAACAGCGGGGACCACCGTACCTACGTCGGCGAGGTCGTGAGCCGGCGGCTTCGTGCGCTGGCGCAGCAGCCCTCCCATCGGTTCGGTGGCCGCACGCCACCCGGGCGCCGCCTTCTCAAGCAACTCGCCTGTCAAACCGGCCTGTTCGACCTCGTCGTGGGCCTTCGGCACCGGCTTCGCCCCCCGATGACGATCGAGGAGGGGACCCGGCGCCACGTCCCCAGAGCGTCGAACGACGTTCCCCGATCCCCATGACGGTCGCCTCAACCCCGGGCATCTGCCTCGTGGGCTGCGGCTGGTGGGGCGCGGTTCACGCGCTCGCGCTGAAGCGGCAGGGTGGCCGCATCCGCCGTTACTACGTGAGTCGGAACGTCGAGCATGCCCGGGAGTTCGGGCGGCGGTTCGACGGCCGGGCATTCGAGCGGGTGGACGAGGCCCTCGCGGACCCCGCGGTCGACGCGGTTGTGATCGCGCTGCCGCACGATCTCCAGGCGGACGTGGCTGAGCGCGCGCTTCGCGCCGGGAAGCACGTACTGATCGAGAAGCCGATCGCAATCGATATGGAGGCCGGAGAGCGCCTCGTTCAGGCGGCCGAGGAAGCCGGGCGCTGTCTGGCCGTCGCGGAGGAATACCGCCTGAGCCCGCTGGTGCAGGCGGCGCATTCGCTCATCCGGCAGGGTCTCCTCGGGCGGATCTGCTGGGCGCAGGTCGCCGCCGCGGGCACCTACCAGCCCGAGCAGGAGTGGAAGCGGCGGCGCGCGAGTATGGGGGGTGGCGTCCTGATCGACGTCGGCGTGCACTACGTCGATGTCCTGCGGTTCTGGTTCGGTGAGCCGGACCTCGCCTGGGCGACCTACCCACCCCA
>JBOHSY010000013.1:0-3198 GCA_050733355.1 Gemmatimonadales bacterium
GCCCGGCGCGGCGCGGGCGAACGCCGGCGCGGCGCTCGCCGGCAGCCGCTCGCCGACGCTCTTCACCGCCCCGCGCACGTGATTGATGAGCTGGGTGAATCGGCTTGAGGAGCGCCGGATCGAGCCGGCCGAGCCGCGCCAGCGTTTCGGCATGCACGCGATCACTCTTGCGGGGGCTCGCGTAAATGGGCCGGAGCTGGTGGGCATTGGCCACGAGCACCTCGTGCCCGCGCGCCGCGACCAGCCGACTGATCCAGGGCGAATGGGTCCCGACCTCCAGCACACCCGGCTCACCGGCTGCGCGCCAAACCACTGCTCCAGCGCGGCCGGGGTGGTCCGCACCCGCCGGGTGCGCCGCACCGTGCCCGCGGCGTCCAGGACACACCCCTCGCTCCACCGGTCGCCAACATCGAGTCCCATCGCTATGGTAGACATCGGGCCAACCTCTGGGTCTGGGGCGTCACAGCCCGGTTCCCAGGGAGACCTTCGCCGGTACGGGGTTGGCCTTCTCATCTCAATCTGACGGGCGCTTGGGTGGCAGGCGCCCATGCGGACGGGAGCGCCGACATAAACTTCGTCTGTGCGGAGGATGCCGCCTGCAGCTGGTGCGCGATCCGTTAGACCACACTGGTCGAACATGACAATCGATGAGGAGAGAGGATGATCGCTCGCGTCTGGCATGGGGTCGTTCCGCTCGAGAAAGCAGATGGGTACGGTAAGTATCTCGCGGACTCCGACCTCGGCGTGCGTGACTACCAGAGGGTACCGGGAAATCGTGGGGTCTGCCTCCTGCGATGCGTACAGGGCGATCGAGTTCATTTTCTTCTCATTTCACTGTGGGACTCACGCGAGGCCATCGAGGGATACGCAGGTCCGGACATCGAGCAAGCACGGTACTTTCCATACGATCGAGAGTGTCTTTTGGAACCCGAGCCCAACGTTACGCACTATGAGGTTCTGGTCGCGCCCGAGACTGGTGTGGCCTAACCACCCGCTGCAGCCAGCGGCGGGCGTCGCGTGGCGGCGCGATGCGCTGCTGCCCGGGCTCGTCGCGCGGGCCGAGGCGCACGAGGCGGAGCTCCTCGCCGCACTCGCCACCACCATCGACGGCGAGCGGCGCTGCTGCCGCTTCCTCCGCTTCGAGGTCGCGATTGAGCCAGACGGCGGGCCGGTCTGGCTGGCGTCACCGGGCCGCCAGGGACGCGCGAGTTCCTGGAAGCGCTCGTCCACGCGTGATTCTTGACGCCCGCGAGGGTGGGTTGGGTGGCTCCCCGAGCTTGACCGTGCCGGTGCAATCTCCTATGATCGGTCCGCACAGCCGGGCACGACACACTCGGCCGAGGCCGGGCATGCCAAGCTAGGGGTTTTGGGTCTCCCAGACGCCACCCATCTGACGCCACGAAGGACTCGCGATCGCCGAGCTGCCGCAGGCTGGCTCGGCGTTTGCCATTTCCCGCCGAAACGACTGTCCTGCGCCGGTTAGGAGGTCAGCGATGGTACGTGCGATTGATTGTCCCTGTGGCCACCAGCTCCTGGCGGCCACCGACGAGGCGCTGCTCCTCAGGGCCAAGGAGCATGTCGCCTCCTGCAGTCTCAGCCTCAAGCCCTCCGAGGAGGAGGTGCGGACCATGCTCAGGGAGAAGGCCTACAACCTGGGTGATCAGGAGCGGGCGCTGGTCCGCCGCTACGTCGAGGAAGTGTGGAATGCCGGAAAGCTGGACGTGGTCGACGAGCTCCTCACCACCGATTACGTCAACCACGACCCGATGAACCCCGAGGTTCCTCCCGGCGCCGTCGGCGCCAAGCAGCTGGCGACCCTCTATCGGGAGGCCTTCCCCGACATCAACCTGCGCCTCGAGGACGTGATCTGCGAGGGCGACTTTGTGGTCGATCGCTGGACCGCCACGGGCACCCACAAGGGCTCCCTCTTCGGGGTCGCATCCACCGGGAAGCGAGTGACGGTGACCGGCATTACGATCAACCGCATCGCCAACGGCAGGATCGCCGAGACCTGGATCAACTGGGACAACCTCGGCCTGATGCAGCAACTGGGGGCAGTGCCCGCCCTGGCTCGAGCGGCCCAATAGAGCTTGGAAGGCTCGTGAGCGAAGATCCCGCGCTGCCGGCGGCGCGGGGTCTCCGTCCGACTGCCTGGCGCGGGACCTGCTAGTCCATCCCGCCGCCGGGCTCCGGCGCCGGCGCGGGATGCGCCCGCCCGATACCGAAGATCCGCCGCAGTCGCTCCGTCGTCCATTCGCGCATCTGGTCCATGATCTCGTAGACTGTCGGGATCACCAGCAGCGTGAGCAGCGTGGACGTAATCGTTCCGCCGATCACCGCCCGGCCGAGCGGCGCGCGGAAGTCGGCGCCCTCCCCCGCCCCGATCGCCACCGGCGTCATGCCGGCGATCAGCGCCAGCGTGGTCATGATGATCGGCCGGAGCCGGATCCTGCCGGCCTCGATCAGCGCCTCCCGGAGCGGCTGGCCCCGTTCCCGCGCCCACTTGGCGAAGTCGATCAGCAGGATCGCGTTCTTGGCGACGATGCCCATGAGCAGGATCACCCCGATCAGGCTCATGATGTTCAGCGTGCTGCCGGTGACCCAGAGCGCCAGCACCACGCCGATGAGCGAGAGCGGCAGCGAGACCAGGATCGCGAGCGGATCGATGAACGACCCGAACTGCACCACGAGGATCAGGTACATGAGCAGCACCGCCACGCCCAGCGCGGTAAAGATCCGGGTGAACACCTCGGCCTGGTCGGCCGCCTCGCCGCCCTGGGTGATCGCGTACCCCGGGGGCAGGTCGAGCCGGGCCAGCCGCTCGTTGATGCCGTTGGTCACTTCGGTCAGCGGCCGGCCCGCGACGTTCGCCTGCACGATGATCACCTTGTCCCGATCGAGGTGGTCGATCTGCGCCGGCCCGAAGCCCGGCCGGATCGTGGCGATCTGGCCCAGCGGGATGCTGGTCGGCGCGCCGTCGGGGCCGACGCCCACGACGAGCGGGAGCTGCTCGAGGTCGCCGGTGCGCTCCCGGGCCTCGGGCGCGAGCCGCACCGTCACGTCGCGCGTCTCACCGGAGGGGTCCACCCAGTCGCCCGCGTCGAGACCGGCGAACGCGGGCCGCAGCGCCTGCGCCACCTGCCCCACCGTGACGCCCAGCGATCCCGCGAGACCGCGTTTCAGCTCGACCTCGAGCTC
>JBOHSY010000014.1:0-2603 GCA_050733355.1 Gemmatimonadales bacterium
CAACTTGCGCGAGGGCGTGCTCACCCCGGACCTCTACGACCCCGCCCTGAACCCGCTCTACCGCGACGTGCTCGCCCACTACGGCGCCGTCGCCCTGCCGTGTCGGGTGGGCGATCCCGATCGGAAGGGGAAAGTCGAGTCGGCCATCGGCCACACGCAGGCGACGCCCCTGAAGGGACTCCGCTTCGAGACCTTGGCGGCGGCCCAGGCGTACCTGGACCGCTGGTCGGCCCGGTGGGCCGACACCCGCATCCACGGCACCACCAAACGCCAGGTCGCCGCCATGTTCGCCGAGGAGCGGCCCGCCCTCCTCCCGCTCCCTGTCGAGCCCTTCCGCTACTACCGCTACGGCACCCGCACCGTGCACCTCGACGGCTGCGTCGAGATCGACCGCGCCTACTACCCCGCCCCGCCCGGCTGGATCGGCCGCGCGGTCGCCGTCCAGTGGGACGGCCGCCAGGTCCGCCTGCTCGATCCCGCCACGGGACAGCTGCTCCGCGAGCACCGGCCCCAGCGCCCGGGCCGCTATGCCCCGCTCCCCGCGGACCAGCCCTCCCGCACCCCGCCGACCACGCTGGCGCTCCTGGCCCGGACCACCCGGGCCGGCGCTCGGATCGGCGCCCTGTGCGAGGCGATCCACCACCGCGACGGCGCCCCCGGCGTCCGACGGATCCTCGGCGTCGTCGCCCTGATCAAGCAGTACGGCCCCGCCGTCGTCGACGACGCCTGTGCCGCGGCGCTGGAGTGCGGCGCCACCACCTACCGGTTCGTCCGCCGCTATCTCGAGCACCGTCCCTCGGCGCCGCTCACGCTCCGCCAGGTCGATCCCTTGATCCGCGAGCTCACCCACTACCGCGCCGTGATCGCGCAGAAGACCCAGGAGGTCCCGACATGACGCTCGTCGAACTGCAGCGCGCCCTTCGCCAGCTCCGCTGCTCCGGCATGGCCGCGGGCCTCGAGGGCCGCCTCCTCCAGGCCCAGGCCGACACGCTGCCCCCGATCGACTTCCTCTCCACCCTCGTCCAGGACGAGCTCCTGAAGCGTCAGGATCGGCTGCTGGAGCGCCGGCTCAAGCAGGCCGGCTTCCGCGACGCCGGCAAGACGCTCGACACCTTCGAGTTCGACTTCAACAAGAAGATCAACCGCGCCCTCGTCTTCGAGCTCGCGACCGGCCGCTTCATCACGCAGCGCGAGGACGGACTCTTTCTCGGCCGGCCCGGCACGGGGAAGAGCCACCTCGCCCAAGCCATCGGCTTCGCCGTCATCCAGCAGGGCCATCGCGTGCTCTATCGTGAGGCCCACGTCCTGCTCGACGAACTCGCCGACGCGCAACTCGATGGCACCCGCAAACCGTACCTCGCCCACGTCACGACGGTCCCGCTCCTCATCCTGGACGATCTGGGCATGCGGAAGCTGCCGCACACCGCGGCCGAGGACCTCTTGGAGCTCATCATGCGCCGGTACGAAAAGGCGTCGACGCTGATCACGTCGAACCGGCCCGTCGAGGACTGGGGCAAGCTCCTCGGCGACACCGCGGCCGTCGCCGCCTTCCTGGACCGCCTGCTGCACCACGCCCATGTCTTGACCTGCGGGCCGCGGAGCTGGCGCACCCGGCTTCAGGGCGAGCGGAGCGAGGGATGAGCCGCTCGGCCTCACTCGACGGGCTCTCCAGAGGCTCCAGGATCGACGATCTCGGGCCGACCCATACCCCGGCATCCCCCGAAACCGGCCAGTTTCGGCCGGCGCCCGGCCCCAGACCGACCCCGCCCGGCGGCGCCCCGGCGACGCCGGTATCGACGCTCTTGCGCACTCGGGCTCCGATGCGGTAGAACCCTCGTGCTTGGGGCGCTCGCCCCACTGGCCGGTTTTGACCCGTCCACGACTGGCCGGTTTTCAGGTGTCCACCGAGGTTACGGTGCTGTAGCCTCGCTGAGTGAGGATCACGCGAGCTAAGGGCCAACGCCTCGCCACTGGAGTCGAGGCCGGCGACTCGGCCCTCGGAGCCGACGAGGTCAGCCAGCGCAATCAATGCGCCGAGCGGGCCACAGCCGACATCGATGGCTCGTCCACCCGGTCCAAGACCGGCACGCAGGCAACCCTCGATCGTGAACGCACTCAGAGCCTCGGACGACCGGATGAGGCGCTCCTGGTCGCCCTGCCCACGATCGAACAGGTAGGTGTTGCTCGAAGGTGGCTCTCTCATGCCACCTGCGTCACCCATCGTCGGCCGTCGGCCCAACGCACGGTTCAGCCGTCGCAGCGAGCGAAGCGAGCCGCGGTCGGCTGAACCCGGAAGTTCGACGCGCGGAGATACGTCGCGCTACAGCAATGCGATGAATTCACCTCGCTGGAACTCGCAGTCGCGGAGGATTGCCGTCAGGAGCCCCGGGCCGATGGTCTCACCTGAGTGGACGGGACAACGGTTCCGCGGCGGTCGGCGTGGCGAAGGAAGTGATGGTTGCCATTGATCCTCACGACCTCGAAGCCTGCCTTCCTCAAGGCGGCGATGACCGCTCGCCCGGTGCTCCGCGGAAGACGAGTCACGCCACGGTGATCTTCTGGACACCGATGAAGTCGAGACGTTCGACGTCTTCGCCCTGGAC
>JBOHSY010000015.1:0-4440 GCA_050733355.1 Gemmatimonadales bacterium
GCGCTCGCCACCTTCCCCGCGATATCCGCCTGGACCCGGAACACATCGGTGAGCGAGGCGTCGAATCCCTGCTGCCACTTCGTGGTTGGCGCGGCGCCGGGCGCGACCTGCACCAGCTCCGGACTCACCCGAACCCGGCTCGGGCTGCCCGGCGTTTTTTCCCACTGCACGGTGGCGGTGAGCAGGTAGTCGACCCCCAGCTCGCGGGCGATCTGCTGCGGGGCCTTGGTCGTCTTGCGGTACTCGTTCGAGCTGGCCCGCGCGATCACGGCGAGCCCCGCGATCTGCGATAGCATCCCCCGCACTTCGTTGGTGATGCCGTCGGCGAAGTAGGCGTCTGCCGAGTCGCCCAGGTTCTCGAACGGGAGGACGGCCACCCGTTTCGGACCCGCGCTGTCGTCGGCGCCCCCGTGGCTCCGGCGCCAGGCGAAGAGCACGCCGAGCCCAATGAGAAACCCGAGCGCGAGGGTGATCGCCGCGATCGGAATCCGGCGGGAACGAGCAATCGGTGCGGAGGTCGGGGCGGCAGGCGTCGTCGACGGCGTGGCGACCGTGACGGCCGGCGGGGTCGTTACTACGGGCGGCTGCAACGCTCGCCCGAAGTCTGCCGCCGTCGCGTACCGGTCGGCCGGCACCGCGGCGAGCGCCCACTGGATCGCCTCGGCCACCGCCGCCGGCACGCTCGCCCGCATCTTCCGTACACTCGGCACCGGCTCGGTGAAGCGCTTCATCACGATCACCTGCGCCGTGGGGCCGGTGTACGGCGGCTCGCCCGCGAGCATCTCGTAGAGCACGGCGCCGAGCGAGTAGACGTCGGTGCGGGCATCGAGCCCCTTGTCGCCGCTCGCCTGCTCCGGACTCATGTATGCGGGCGTACCCACGCTCATGCCCGTCTGTGTCAGGTGCTCGTCGCCTCCGAGGGCGCGTGCGATCCCGAAGTCCGCCACCAGGGTGTTGCCGTCTTTGGTAAGCAGCAGGTTCTCGGGTTTGATGTCCCGGTGCACCACGCCGTGCTCGTGCGCGTACTGGAGCGCCTGCGCCGCTTCCCGCGCGATCCGGAGCGCATCCTCGACCGGAAGCTGCCGCTCCCGCTTGAGCCGGTCGCGGAGCGACTCGCCCTCGACATAGGGCATGGTGAACCAGAGCTGGCCGGCGGTTTCGCCGGAGTCGTGGACGGTGAGGATATGGGGATGCTGGAGCCGGGCGGCAAGCCGGATCTCGCGCTGGAAGCGGTCGGGGCCGAGCGAGGCGGCGAGCTCGGGGAGGAGGACCTTCAGCGCAACGGGGCGGTCGTGCTTGAGGTCCCGGGCCAGATAGACCGTGGCCATACCCCCGCGCCCGAGCGGGCGTTCGAGGGCGTAGCGGTCGCGGAGGCCGGCGGCCAGCGCGGCGGTCGAATCGTCGGAGCTGGATAGGGTCGCGATGGGTGGAATTTGCCTCGCCTCGTGTTCCGCCGCCAGATTGGCCCAGCATGCCCTGACGAGTATGAGGGACGGAGTCGAACCCTGAATGCGGCTTGAGCCGCGGAGACCGCGGGATGAGCGAGCGGGAGCTGGAGGGGCGAGTGGCATTCGTAACCGGCGCGGCGCACGGGCAGGGGCGGGCGTCGGCGCTTGCCCTGGCAAAGGCCGGGGCGCGGATCGCAGCGCTCGACGTGGCGAAGCCGCTCGCCTATCCGGGCTACGCGATGGGCTCCACCTCCGACCTCGACTCGCTGGCGGCGGAGGTGAAGGCGGCGGGCTCCGACGCGATCACCTTCGCGGGCGACGTCCGGGACGACGCCGCGGTCACCGAGGCTGTGAACCAGACGGTGGAGCGGTTCGGCCGGATCGACATCCTGTTCAACAACGCGGGCATCTGCGCCTACGGGCTGGCCCACGAGCTGACGGAAGCCGCGTGGGACACGATGCTGGACATCAACCTCAAGGGCCCGTGGCTGGTGGCCCGGCGGGTGATCCCGGTGATGATCCGGCAGAAGTCCGGCGTGATCATCAACAACTCGTCGGTGGCCGGGCTCCGGGGGATGAACCGCCTGAGCCACTACGCGGCGTCCAAGTGGGGGCTCACCGGGCTCACCAAGTCCTGGGCGATCGAGCTGGCGTCGCACGGGATCCGGGTGGTGTCGCTGCACCCGACCGGGGTGAACACGCCGATGAACGACGGGCTCGCGGCACTCGAGGGGCTCACGCCGCGGGAGATCGGGGAGCGTTCCGCCGGCAACCTCCAGCCGGTGCCCTGGATCGAGCCGGAGGACGTGGCGCAGGCGGTGCTCTACCTCGCGTCCGACCGGGCCCGGTTCATGACCGGCTCGGCGCTGGTGCTCGACGCGGGGCTCCTGACCCGCTGAGCGCTCCCGACGGGAGGAGGGCTCCGCCGGGGCGCTGCAGATCGCGACCGCCGGAAGCCGGCGCCGTCCCAATCCTGCTCCTTCGCCCCCGCGGCCGTCGCGCCGGTTTCCGACGCACGATCCGACGCGCCCCTTAAGGAGCCCCCATCCCGTGGGCTCGCGCCGCAGCCGGGAACCCCCTGTCAGACCCAGCCTAGCCGAACCGGCAAAACTCACCGACCTTATTACCCATCCCCTGCACCACCGGCGCCACGGAGACGCCGGGTCCCTCATCGGCGGGCGACCAGCGCCCGCGGGAGGTCACTATGATCGGCTCCCCAGGTCGGGGCGTCGCGTTGTTGTTGTGCCTGGTCGCCACGGCCGGGGTTCCCAGCGTGGCGGACGCGCAGATCGGCGACAGGGTCAAGAAGGCCCTGGCCGGAAAGGCGACCGACGAGGTGAAGGGCGGGTCGTGTTTCGCCGACCGCCGGCCGACGGTGGTGCCGTCGCTTCCGCTCAGCGCGGCGGAGATCGCGCGGGTGAGCGCGGGACTCGACGCGGAGCTCGCCGCGGCTCCTGAGATCGAGAAGAAGGCGGCCGACGATCAGAAGAAGGCCGACGCCGAGCAGACGGCGTACGAGAAGGCCAAGGCCGAGTATGACAAGGCGTACGAGAAGTACAGCAAGTGCAGGGACAAGGTCGAGACTGCCGACCGCGGCACCTCGGAGGCGATGAACGCCAAGAGCAACAAGGCGACCGACCAGCTTGGCGGCGGCATCGACACGACCCGACTGATGGCCCTCGCGGAGAAGGCGCAGGCAGCATCGCGGCGGGTCTCGGAGGGCAAAGGCACCGCCGAGGACCGGAAGACGCTCGCAGAGTTCCAGGCGGCGATGGCCCCAATCCAGGCTCAAGGCATGGCGGCGGGCGCATCGATGCAGGAGGCGAGCGCGTTCGACCAGGGCGCCGCTGCGCGGATCGAGAAGGCGTGCGGCAAGGAGCCGCAGCCGCCCAAGGAACCCGGTTTCGCAACCAGCCCGGAAAAGGCACTTTTGGACGCCGGCGCGAAGGGCGCCAGAATGGACCCGCAAGACTCCCTGGTTGCCCGCGAGCTCGTGATCCAATGGGCATCGAGCAACACTGTCGTGGCCGGGGGCGGTGGGGGTGGCGGTGGCGGTGGTGGTGGCGGGGGCGGGGGCGGTGGCGGCGGCGGGGACGCGCAGAACCAGGCGATCAGGGAAGCGGCCGGGAAGATCTGCGCCATGAGGCAGGCGAAGATACCGACGTGATCCGCTCCGCCTGGCCGCTCGCGCTCCTCGGGCTCGGGCTCGATCCGGGCCCGTCGCTCAGCGTGCGCGCGCCAGGTGGGTGGGAGACGTGGTGGCGCGAGGGGGCGGCGCCGGCGCGGTGGGAGGCGCCGCTCCCCGCGGTCGCCAACCGGGTGCGGTGGCGCGCGGCCGCTCCCGGTCTCGAGTGGGGCGAGGTGTCGCTCTCGGGCGAGGGCGAGGCGTTCCGGGTCCGGGTGATCATCGCGCGGCTCGACCCCGAGAAGCTCGTACTCCGGCTGATCAAGCCCGAGGACGGTCCGGTGTACGCCGGCCGATGGGACATCGACGAGGCGCCCGACTCGGCGGTGTTCGCGGTGAACGCGGGACAATTCACCGCGGGCCCCTGGGGCTGGCTGGTGCAGGACGGCGTGCAGCGGCAGCCTCCCGGCACTGGGCCGCTCGCGCCGGGCGTCGTGCTGGACACGGCGGGGCGGGTCCGTCTCGTCCCGCCCGACTCGCTGCTGCATGTGCGCGCCGCCACGCGGCTCGCGTTCCAGTCGTATCCCACGGTGCTCGAGCGCGACGGCGAGGTGCCGGCGGCGCTCCGCACTGATGGGCTGGGTGTGAACCGCCGGCATCGGGACGCGCGTCTGGCGCTCGGCGAGACCCGTGACGGCCGGATCCTCGTCGCCATGACCCGATTCGAGGGGCTGGGCGGCGCGCTCGAGAACCTGCCGCTGGGACTGACCACACCCGAGATGGCCGCGGTGATGGGCGCGCTCGGCGCGAAGCGCGCCGTGCTGCTCGACGGTGGAATCTCCAGCCAGATGCTGCTGCGCGACGGCG
>JBOHSY010000016.1:0-24135 GCA_050733355.1 Gemmatimonadales bacterium
AGAGCAGCGGGTCTCATGCAGGCTCTCGCAGAGCAAGCGACACTGGCTGTCTCTCCCCGGACGCCGAAGCACTCACACACCAGGCGGCAACCTACCGCCCTCGATACCGAAGGTGCACCAGTGAGCGTCTTCGCCGACGCCCGCACCCGGCTCGTGATTCAGGGCATCACCGGCCGCGAGGGCTCGTTCCACGCGAAGCAGATGCTGGAGTACGGCACGAACGTGGTCGCCGGCGTTACCCCGGGCAAGGGAGGCCAGTCGTTCGAGGGGAAAGTCCCGGTCTTCAACACGGTGGCCGACGCCGTGCGCGCCACCGGAGGCAACTGCGCGGTCATCTACGTGCCGCCGATGGCGGCGGCGGGCGCCGCGTTCGAGGCGGCCGACGCGGGCATCCCGCTGGTCGTGTGCATCACGGAAGGCATTCCCGTGATGCACATGAGCCGCGTGATGCCGTTCGTGCGGAGCCGCGGCGTGCGTCTGATCGGGCCGAATTGTCCCGGGCTCATCACCCCGGGCGCCAAGGCGAAGGTGGGCATCATCCCGGGCAACATCTGTTCGGCGGGGCGGGTCGGCATGGTGTCGCGCAGCGGCACGCTGACCTATGAAGTGGTGAATCACCTGACCCGCGCGAGGATCGGCCAGAGCACCTGCGTCGGCATCGGCGGCGACCCCGTGATCGGCACCAACTTCATCGACTGCCTGCGGGCGTTCCAGGACGATCCGGAGACCGACGCCATCGTCATGATCGGCGAGATCGGCGGAACCGACGAGCAGCAGGCCGCCGGCTTCGTGAAGGCGCACGTCACCAAGCCCGTGGTCGGCTTCATCGCGGGCCAGACGGCGCCCAAGGGCCGCCGCATGGGCCACGCGGGCGCGATCATCTCGGGCAGCTCCGGCACGGCGGAGGAGAAGCTCGCGGCGTTCGAGGAGGCCGGGATCGGGATCATGCGGCGGCCCGCGGACGTGGTGGATCTGCTCCGGAAACGGTTGAAATCGACGTGAGAGGTGAGAGGTGAGATGGTCGAAGCCCCTCTTACCTCTTACCTCTCACCTCTCACTTCTTACGTCTCCCTCTCACTGCCCACTGCTCACTCCCAAGGAGACCTCGTGTCCCAGACGCTGGGCATCATCAAGCCCGACGCCATCCAAAGCGGCACGGCGGGGCTGATCCTCGCGCATCTCCAGCGCGAGGGCTTCGTTCTGCGCGCCGCCCGGCTCATCCGCCTCACGCCGGCCCAGGCGGGGGCGTTCTACGAGGTGCACCGGGGGCGCCCCTTCTACCCCGATCTGGTGGCGTTCATGAGCAGCGGCCCGTGCCTGCCGATGGCCCTCGAGCGCGACGATGCCGTGGGCCACTTTCGCCGGGTCATCGGGGCCACCGATCCCGAGGACGCCGCCGAGGGAACGATCCGGAAGCTGTACGCGGAGTCGAAGGGCCGGAACGCGGTGCACGGGTCGGACAGCGACGAGACTGCGGCGACGGAGATCGGGTTCTTCTTCCCCGCCTCGGAGCTCGCAGGCCTGTGGGGTCGGTAGGCCACCGCCCTTACCGGCCTTACCGCCTTTACCGCCACGTACTTGCTCTAACCCCTGAACACTTGGTAGCTTACAAGGCTATGCTACGGGTGGATCTGCGGGAAATCCACCGCGGTCCGGTGGATACCGCGGGCATGCTCCCGCCCGGCGATCCGGTGTTCGAGGGCCTGGAGCTGGGGCTCACGGGACCGGTTTCCGTCGAGGGCCGGCTCCAGGCAACCGGACCGGGCGAGTACTTCTGGCGCGGTCGCGTGCGGGGCGAGGTGCGGGGCGGGTGCCGGCGCTGTCTGGCGGAGGTCGCGCACCCGGTCGATGTCGAGCTGAACCTGTTGTTCAGCGACGATCCCGACGCCGCCGCCGATCCGAGCGTGTATCCGCTGGCGCCGACAGCGCCGGTGGTCGACGTGGGCGAGGCGATCCGCGAGGAGCTCGCGCTCGCCGTTCCGGCATACCTGTTGTGCCGCGAGGAGTGCGCGGGCCTGTGCCCGCGGTGCGGGGCCGATCTGAATGCCGGCGGGTGCCACTGCACCCCGGCCGAACCTGTCTGAGGACGCCATGGCCGTTCCGAAGCGACGTACCTCGAAGTCCAAGAAGCGCCTGCGCCGGGGTCACCACAGCGGCGCCGGGATGCGCACCCAGGCCTGTCCCCGCTGCAGCTCGCCCAAGCTGCCGCATCGCGTCTGCCCCACCTGCGGTTATTATCGCGGCAAGAAGCTGGTCGAGGTCAAGGAAGACTGAGTGTGATTCGCGTCGCGGTGGACGCGATGGGCGGTGACCGGGCCCCCGACGCCGAAGTCGAGGGCGCGCTCGCCGCGCTCGCCGAGCTGCCGCCCACGTTCGTGGTGCAGCTCGTCGGTCGACCGGACGTGATCGAAGCCGAGCTCGCGCGACATCCGGGTGTGGACCGGAACCGGATCGAGGTCCGGCCCGCCGCCGAAGCCATCGGCATGGGCGAGAAGCCGCTGGCCGCGGTGCGCAAGAAGCAGGACTCGAGCCTCGTGGTGGGGCTTCGGCTCCACGCGCAAGGGGAGTCCGACGCGTTCGTCTCCGCCGGCAACACCGGCGCGATGCTCGCCGCCTCGACCATGATCCTGGGCCTTCACGCCGGGGTCGAGCGGGCCACCGCCGCCACGCCGTTCCCCACGGCTGACCACCCGGTGCTCGTGCTGGACGGCGGCGCGAACGTGGACTGCTCGCCTCGCGAGCTGGTCAACTTCGCGTACCTCGGCACCGCCTACGCCCGCGACATCTTCGGCCGCCCGAACCCCACGGTCGGGCTGTTGAACGTCGGCGAGGAGGAGGAGAAAGGGAACGCGCAGGCCCGCGAGACCCATCAGCTCCTGCGCCAGTCCCCCGGGCTCAACTACGTCGGCAACATCGAGGGGCGCGACATCCTGCCCGGCCACCCGCACCACGGGCCCATCGACGTCGTCGTGTGCGACGGCTTCGTCGGCAACATCGTGCTCAAGTTCTACGAGTCCGCGGCCAAGATGCTGGTCGGCCTGCTCAAGCGCGAGGCTCCCACCGTGCTCACCCGGGAGGATTTCGGCCGGGTCCTTCGCATCCTCGACTACACCGAGTACGGCGGCGCGCCGCTCCTTGGCGTGAAAGGCATCGCGATCATGTGTCACGGCTCGTCCAGCGGCAACGCCATCAAGAACGCCATCCGGGTGGCCGTGCAGGCCGTCGAGTCCCACATGAACCAGCACATCAAGGCGCAGTTCGGGGAGCGCGCCGCCGCGGCCGAAGCATGAGCCGCCGCCCCATCGCCGCGATCACCGGCCTCGGCACCGCGGTTCCCGCCACGGTCGTCACCAACCACGATCTCTCGCAGACCCTCGACACGTCCGACGAGTGGATCGTGGAACGCACCGGCATCCGCGAGCGGCGCGTCGCGCGGGAGGAGTCGCTGGTCTCGCTCTGCGAGACCGCGTCCCGCCAGGCGATGGCGGGCGCCGGTGTCGAACCGCTCGACCTCGATTCGATCATCCTCGGCACCGTCTCGCCCGACCGGCGCATGCCCGGCACCTCGTGCGATCTCCAGGCCGTACTCGGCGCACACAATGCCGCGGCGTTCGACATCTCCGCCGCCTGCCCCGGCTTCGTGTACGCGCTGACTATCGCGGAGGGGCTGATCGCCTCCGGCCAGAGCCGCAACGTGCTCGCCCTCGGCGCCGAGAAGCTGTCGACGATCACCGACTGGCAGGATCGTTCCACCGCGGTGCTCTTCGGCGACGGCGCGGGCGCCGCGGTGGTGCAGCGCGCCGGCGGCGATGGTCGGGGCATCCTCTCGACCTTCATCAAATCCGATGGGCGGCTCGCCCCGCTGCTCTGGATTCCCGGCGGCGGCGCGGCCGATCCGATCAGCGACAAGGTGCTGCGCGAGCGGTCCCACTACATGAAGATGGCCGGCCGCGAGGTGTTCAAGGCCGCGGTGCATGCCATGGCCGAGGCCACCGACGAAGGGCTCCGCCGCGGGTGTGTGACGGCCGATCAGATCGATCTCTTCGTGCCCCACCAGGCCAACGTGCGCATCATCGAGGCCACCGCCAGGCACGCGGGGATCCCGATGGACAAGGTGATGGTGAACCTCGACCGCTACGGCAACACGTCGGCCGCGTCGATTCCGCTCGCGCTCGACCAGGCGATCCGGGAGGGACGGGTGGGACCCGGTTCCCTGCTCCTGTTCGTCGCGTTCGGCGCCGGGTTCACCTGGGGCAGCGCCGTCGTCCGGTGGTGACCGTGGTGATGTGCCCCGGCCAGGGAGCGCAGAAGGTCGGGATGGGCAAAGATCTCGCGGAGCGGTTTCCTGCGGCGCGGGACACGTTTGCGGCCATCGACGAGGCGCTCGGCGCGCCGCTCTCCCGAATCATGTGGGAGGGTCCGGAGAACGAGCTCACGCTCACCCACAACGCGCAGCCGGCGATCCTCGCGCATTCCGCGGCCGTCCTCGCAGTGGCGGCCGAGCCGCTGGCCGGGGCGGGAGCCGCGGCGGGCCACAGCCTGGGCGAGTACAGCGCCCACATCGCCGCGGGCAGCCTCCCGGCCACGGACGCCGCCCGCCTCGTACGCCGGCGCGGGGAGCTGATGCTCGAGGCGGGGCGTCGGCGGGCGGGCGCGATGGCGGCCGTGCTCGGGCTCGATCCCGCGGCGGTCGAGGCGGCGTGCCGCGACGCATCGCAGGACGGGGCGGTGGCGGTGGCGGCCAACCTGAACAGTCCCGATCAGACCGTCATCTCCGGCGATCCGGATGCGGTGAGGCGGGCCGGCGACGGCTGCAGGGCGCGGGGGGCCAAGCGGGTGGTGCCGTTGAGGGTGAGCGGTGCGTTCCATTCGCCCCTCATGGCGCCGGCGGCCGAAGGTCTGGCGGAGGCGTTGAACCGAGCCGCCTTCCGCGATCCGCGCTGCCCGGTGGTGGCGAACGCCACGGCGGAGCCGGTGCGCCGCGCCGTCGACGCGGTGCGGCTTCTCGTTGACCAGCTCACGGCGCCGGTGCGCTGGAGCGACTGCATGCGCACGGCCGCGGCGCTCGCGCCGGGCGCCACGTTCATCGAGGTGGGACCGGGCAACGTGCTTGCCGGGCTGCTGAAGCGGATCGTGCCTGAGGCGGGGGCGATCACGCTCGGTACGGCGGACGAGGTGGAGCGATTTCTGACTGCGTGAGGTGAGAGGTGAGAGGCGCCGCGGGCCCACCCCTCTCACCTCTTACCTCTCACCTCTTACCTCTTACCTCTCACCTCTCACCTCTCACCTCTCACTCGCAGGGAGTCATGGTCGGAATAGATCTGAGCGGCAAGACCGCGTTCGTCACCGGTGCTGCGCGCGGTATCGGGAGCGCGATCGCGGCGAAGCTCCATGCGGCGGGCGCCAAGGTCGCGGTGGTGGGCCGCGACCTGGAGCGGGCAACCGCACGGGCCGCGGAGCTTGGCGAGCGCGCGGCGGGGGTCGCCTGCGACGTGGCGGACCCGGCCCAGGTAGACGCCGCCGTCGCCGCCGCGGAGGCCGCGCTCGGGCCCATCGACGTGCTGGTGAACAACGCCGGGATTACCCGCGACCAGATCCTCCTCCGGATGACCGCCGACGACTGGGACACGGTGCTCGACGTAAACCTCAAGGGCGCGTTCCACACCACCCGCGCGGTCACCAGGGGGATGATGAAGCGGCGCGCCGGCCGCATCATCAACATCACCAGCATCGTCGGCTTGATCGGCAACAAGGGGCAGGCCAACTACGCGGCCTCCAAGGCGGGCCTCATCGGGTTCACCAAGTCGGTCGCCAGGGAGTACGCGAGCCGCAACATCCTGGTGAACTGCGTCGCGCCCGGATTCATCGAAACCGACATGACGGACGCCTTGCCGAGGGAGGCGAAGGCGGCCTTATTACACCAGATTGCGCTCGGCCGCCCGGGGCGGCCGGACGAGGTGGCCGACGTCGTGCTGTTTCTGGCGTCGGATCTGGCCGGCTACATCACCGGCCAGGTGCTGGTGGTAGACGGCGGCATGGTCATCTAGGCGAACCTCAATCCCGTTACGAGAGGATGGCATGAGCGACCTCGAAGAGAAGGTCAAGGACATCATCGTCGAGGAGTTGGGGGTGGAGCGAGAGAAGCTCACCGGCGAGGCGAGCTTCATGGAAGATCTCGGCGCCGACAGCCTCGATACCGTCGAGCTCGTGATGGCGTTCGAGAAGGAATTCGACATCGACATCCCCGACGAGGAGGCGGAGAAGCTCCGCACCGTGGGCGATGCGATGAGCTACCTGCACCAGAAGATCGGGAAGTAATTTTGCCGCATCGCGTCGTCGTCACCGGCATCGGCCTGGTGACTCCGCTGGGCGCCGACGTCGAATCCTCCTGGTCCGGACTGCTCGCCGGGCGCTCCGGCGCCGGCCCGATCACCAAGTTCGACCCCGCCAAGCTCCAGGTCCGCTTCGCGTGCGAGGTGAAGGGGTTCGACGCGACCCAGTACATGGATAAGAAGGAATCCCGCCGCTACGATCTGTTCGCCCAGTTCGCTCTCGGAGCGGCGCATCAGGCGGTCACGCAGGCCGGGCTCGAGGGCCGCGTCCCCACGCCCGAGCGGACCGGCGTGATCATCGGTAGCGGGATCGGCGGCATGCAGACGTACGAGGAGAACTGCAGCATCTACCTCACCAGGGGTCCGGACCGGGTGAGCCCGTTCTTCGTGCCCATGTACATCCCGGACATCGCGGCCGGCCTCGTCGCGATGCGGTACGGCCTCAAGGGGCCGAACTTCGCCACGGTATCGGCCTGCGCCTCGTCGGCGCACGCGATCGGGGAATCGTACACGATGATCCGCCACGGCCTGGCCGACGCCATGGTGGCGGGCGGCAGCGAGGCGGCGATCACCGGCCTCACCGTGGCCGGCTTCCAGAACATGAAGGCGCTCTCCACCCGGAACGACTCGCCCGAGACCGCCAGCCGGCCGTTCGACGCCGACCGCGACGGCTTCGTGCTCGGCGACGGCGCCGGCGCGGTGGTGCTGGAAAGCCTGGAGCACGCCGAGCGCCGGGGCGCCCGGATGCTGGGCGAGGTGCTGGGCTACGGCCTCAGCGCGGATGCCCACCACCTCACCCAGCCCGCGCCGGAAGGGCGGGGCGCCGCGCAGGCCATGCGCGACTGCCTCGTCGGGGGCGGCATCGATCCGGACGACGTGGGCTACATCAACGCCCACGGCACGTCCACCCCGCAGGGCGACGCGGCCGAGACCCAGGCGGTGAAGTCGGTGTTCGGCGAGCGCGCGCATCAGCTCGTCTTCGGCTCCACCAAGTCGATGACGGGCCATCTGCTCGGTGCCGCGGGAGCGGTCGAATTCGCCGTATCGCTCCTCGCCGCGCGGTGTGGCACCATCCCGCCTACCATCAATCAGTTCACCCCCGATCCCGACTGCGACCTTCCGTCGGCCCCGAACAAGGCGCTGCAGCGCAAGGTGCGCGTCGCGCTCTCGAATTCGTTCGGCTTCGGGGGGCACAATGTGACCCTCGCGGTGAAGGGGTGGGAGTGAGGGTATCGGCTATCCGCTATCCGCTATCCGCTATCCGCTATCCGCGCTCACCGCCGCCGCTCGGTGCCGGCGGCGGTCCCGGAATCCCTGCGGCCAGAGCGGATAGCGGATAGCGGATAGCCGATAGCCAAAGGAGGTTCTCATGACATCAGTCCCGGCAGCGACCATCCAGGAACTCATCCACCGCCTCGACGAGGCGGTCGAAGTCAAGGACGACGCGGCGTGTTGCCGCCGCGTGAAACAGGTTTTGACGGACGTGATCGGCCGCGGCGAACGCTTCCTCGACGCGGCCTTTCTGCGTCCGGCTCCCGACCGGTACGCGCGCCGGTTGGTCCACCGGGATCCGGCGGGGCGTTACTCCGTTCTCGCGATGGTCTGGGACAAGGGGCAGGGTACCGGGCTCCACGATCATGCCGGTATCTGGTGCGTCGAGTGCGTGTACGAGGGGCGGATCCGCGTGACCTCCTACTCGGTCCGCGGCGGCGATCCCGAACGCGATCTGGTGCTGTTCGAGCAGGAATCGGTCGTGACCGCGGGGATGGGTGAGGCCGGGGCGCTGATTCCCCCGTTTGAGTACCACCGCCTGGTCAATCCTGACGATACTCCGGCGGTCACGCTGCACGTCTACGGTGGCGAGATGACCTACTGCCACGTGTACGAGCCGCAGCAGGACGGCCGATACCGCCGCACCTACAAGGAGCTCCGCTACACCTAGCGTCGCTAGTCTGCGTGTAACCCATTTCTTCGGTGCTCGTGAGGCGATACTCGACCGGGAACCCGTCCGGAACGCCCGGAGCCGGCATGGTTTCCGTGGAGGCTACTTGGCCGAAGCGAACTGAAGCGCCTTCGATCGCCAGGCCGATTTGGGCGTGCGCCGAACCAGTTTGGGCGCTCAACGCCACCGCTACAACTAAGCAGTGACAAGCCGTGGCAGCGGCCATCCGGGCGACCGGACCGCTCGGACAGTCGTGCAGCTCGACTCCAATCACTAGCTAATGCGGCAGCGGAGGCCCACCGAGACGCTCCGGCGCCACGCGGTTTGTGGACGTCCGGGGAGGCCCTCTGGAAAGTCAGTCGGGCGAACCGGGGACTGATGCGCGGCGATCGCAAGCCGAGTCACAGCGGCGAATCGGGCACCGAGTGATGCCTCAAGGGCGGCACGTACCTGACCGCCTCATGACTTACGCCCGGCGTGCCTGCGGCGCGGCACCCTCAGGGCCTTGTGACAATGTTCGCAAAGCCCCGGCATCTCCTGTCCTTGTCGACAGTTGCGTGCGTGTAGCGGCCGGAACGGAGCAGGCCAGGACGGTAGTCCGCTCAGTCGCGAGGCCTGGGAAGTCATCTGATTGGAGGTTACCGGAGAGGGTGATGATGTTGCCGAGAAGCTTGATCCCCCTCAGAATCTGATCGAGCCAATTCGCGCCCCTTCCGAGGCTTGCGGAATTGTTTGCTGCATCGAGCCATTGCGAAAACTGAGTGTTGTCGCGTTTGATCCGACATGACGCGTTGTCATCCTCGATCATCATGATCATCGCGCCGTTATCTCACGGCCAGAGGGCTCTCGGCGCCGCATCTCGTGCTGGCGGACGGGCATCTGGGGTTCTGGGCGGCGCTCGCCCAGGTGTGGCAGGAGGCGGCCGAGCAGCGCTGCTGGAACCACCAGATCCTGAACGTGCTGGATCAGTGGCCCAAGAAGGTGCAGGCCGAGGCGCGGGCGCTGCTGAAGCCGATCCCGACGCGCCCACCCGCGCCGAGGCGGAAGGCCGGCGGGAGGCCTGCGCCAAGCGCTACCGGCGCTGGTACCCCAAGGCGGTGGCGGTGCTGGAAGCGCGACTGGGAGCGACTGGTGACGTTCTACGACTTTCCCGAGCCGCACTGGCGGCATCTGCGGACGACGAACGTGGTGGAGAGTCCGTTTGCGGCCGTGCGGTTGCGCACCTCGGCCGCGAAGCGGTTCAAGCAGGTCGCGAACGTCACGGCGCTGATCTGGCGCTTGCTGATGGTGGCGGAGCGCCGCTTCCGAAAGCTCAATGCACCCGAGCTGCTCGCCGCGATCGCCAGAGGCCAGCGCTCTGTCGATGGTCAGTTCGTGTCGTCGCACCGGAGAGCCGCCGCCTGATCTGCATTTACACACCTATTGACGAGGCCTCAGGGTTGGCAGCAGCAGCGTTTCGCCGCGAAGCATCGGTAACCAGGTTTGCGGAGGCGTGTGGCGTGGACCCTCGCACCCTCCGGAGCCGAGTGAGAAGCCTGCTCGGCATCCGGCTCGGCGAGTACATGCGGCGCCCTGGTTGGGAGTGGGCGTTGGAGGCGGCGCTGCGACAGCAGGGGTACTTGCGCGACGCTGCCCGGCGCCAGTGGGGGTGACATCCGACTCGCCGCCTGCCGCGCTGGCCCCCCGGCTTTGACGCGATGTAGATTACCATAGCGCTTCCGATGACGCTCCAAGGAGATAGCATGTCCGCCACCGTTGACCTCGGCCGCCTCCAGGATCCCGCGTTGCGCTCCCTGGGTGAGAAGGTACTCCGGGGCGACCGGCTCGAGACCGACGATGCGCTCGCGCTCTACGCGACTGGCG
Source organism: Gemmatimonadales bacterium (assembly GCA_050733355.1). Classification (GTDB taxonomy): domain Bacteria; phylum Gemmatimonadota; class Gemmatimonadetes; order Gemmatimonadales; family GWC2-71-9; genus DASQPE01. The sequence goes on from JBOHSY010000016.1 coordinate 10,138, forward strand.
ATCTGCTCGGGCTTGGCCTGCTGGCGGACTATGCCAACCGGCGGGTCAACGGCGACCGGGTGTTCTTCTCTGCCAACCAGCACATCAATCCCACCAACGTCTGCGTGCTCCGGAACACCTGCGTGTTCTGCTCCTTCGCGCGGACGCCGAAGGAGGACGGCGCGTATACCCGGTCGCTGGACGAGGTGTTCCAGGAGGCGGAGCAGGCGCGGGGCATGCCCACGCGGGAGTTCCACATCGTGGGTGGGCTCCATCCCAAGCTCCGGTTGAGCTACTACACGGACATGATCCGCGGGCTCCGTGAGCGTCACCCGCACGTGCACGTCAAGGCCCTCACCGCGGTGGAGATCGCCCACCTCGCGCGGATCGAGAAGCTACCGGTCCGCGAGGTGCTGCTGGCCCTGAAGGAGGCCGGGCTCACCAGCCTTCCCGGCGGGGGCGCCGAGGTATTCAGCACCGCGGTGCGCGCGACCATCGCCCAGCGGAAGCTTACCGGCGAGGAGTGGCTGGCCGTGCACCGCGAGGCGCACGCGCTGGACATTCCGAGCAACTGCACCATGCTGTACGGGCACGTCGAGACCGCGGCCGACCGGGTCGAGCACCTCAGCGCGCTCCGCGGGCTGCAGGACGAAAGCCGCGGCTTCCTCACCTACATCCCGCTCGCGTATCACCCGGACCACAACGAGCTGGGGGAGAAGCTGGGGCGCGTGGGCACCGCGACCACCGGCTACGAGGACCTCAAGGCCATCGCGGTCGGCCGGCTGTTCCTGGACAACATCCCCCACGTGAAGACCCACTGGCCGATGGTCACGCCGTTCCTGTCGCAGATCGCGCTCGCGTTCGGCTGCGACGATGTCGAGGGTACGGTGGTCTACGAGCGGATCTATCACGAGGCCGGGGCCCGTACCGACATGCACCTGCCGTACTTCGACATCGTGCGGCTCATCCGCGGCGCCGGCCGCCGGCCGGTGGAGCGGGACAGCCTCTATCGCCCGGTGCGCGACAGCTTCGACGACCCCCCGCCCGAGGAGCCCGCCGTCCGGCGGGGCGCCACCCTTCCGGTGGTGCACGCGGCATGAGACTCGGGCGCATCCCCTGGATCAATGCCTATCCGGTCTACGGCGCCATCGACCGGGGGTTGGTGCGCGTGCCGGCCGAGCTGGTGAGCGGCACTGCGTCCGAGCTCAACGACCTCCTCGCCGCGGGCGAGCTGGACGTGAGCGTGGTCTCCGCCGTCGAGTACGCGAGGAACGCGGCCGCCTACCACCTGCTGCCGGATCTGGCGATCAGCTGCGACGGCCCGGTGCACAGTGTCGCGCTTTTCTCCCGCCGGCCGGTCGAAGAGCTCGACGACCGCGCCGTGCTGCTGTCGGCGTCGTCGCGCACCTCGGTGCTGCTGCTCCAGCTCCTCTGCCGGCACCGGTGGCAGGTCGCCCCGCGCTTCGCGACGGTCCGCGCCGAGGCGACGGACCTCGCCGCGCTCGGCGGCTTTCCCCACGAGGCGGTGCTCGTCATCGGGGATGCGGCGCTGATGCTCGCGTCCCGCCGGGAGTATCCGATCCGGGTCGACCTCGGCGCCGCGTGGAAGGACTGGACCGGCCTGCCGTTCGTGTTCGCCGTGTGGGCGGCGCGTCGGAACGCCGCCCGGCGTGGCGTCCATCGGGTGCACGAGGGGCTCCTGGAATCGAGGGCCTGGGGACTCGCCCACCTGGATGTGCTCTCCGCCGAGGCGGCGACGGCCACCGGGGTGGCGGAGCAGGTGTGCCGCGCCTATCTCGGCGGCCTGGACTACGCGCTCTCCTACGCCCACCTGGCCGGGCTCACGGATTTCTTTCGCCGCCTGGCGCAGGACGGCTTGGTGCCCGATGGATCGCTCTCCTTCATCTCTGCCGCGTAAGCTACTGCAATGACTGACATTGTGGGCCGCAGTTCAACTGAATTCTCTGACTGGCTCGAGCTCTACGAGCGGGCCGATCTCCTGGAGCTCGGTCAGCTCGCGGACGCCGAACGGTGGCGGCACCACCCGGACCCGGTCGTCACCTACATCGTCGACCGCAACATCAACTACACCAACGTCTGCGTGGCGGACTGCGGGTTCTGTGCCTTCTACCGGCGCCCGAAAGACCGCGAAGGCTACGTCCTGAGCTTCGAGGAGATCGGCCGCAAGATCGACGAGTGCAAGGCGATCGGCGGGGTGCAGATCCTGATCCAGGGGGGACACAACCCGTACATCCCGTTCGGCTGGTACCTCGACCTGATGCGCTACATCAAGCGCCACCATCCGATCCACATCCACGGCTTCTCGCCGTCCGAGGTCGTGTTCTTCGGGGAACGGTTCGGAATGTCGCTGGCCGAGGTGATCCGGGAGCTCCGCGCGGCGGGTCTTGACAGTATCCCGGGCGGCGGGGGCGAGATCCTGGTGGACGAGGTCCGCCGACGGGTGGCGCGGAAGAAGGCGATGACCGACGAGTGGCTCGCGGTGCAGGAAGAGGCGCACCGGCAGGGTATGCGCACGTCGGTAACCATGATGTACGGTATGGGCGAATCGAACGCCGACCGGATCGAGCATCTCCTGCGCGTCCGGGAGCTGCAGCGCCGCACGGGCGGCTTCACCGCGTTCATCTGCTGGCCGCTCCAGCCGGAGGGCACGCCGGAGATGGCGCATTATCGCAAGACCGACGCGGTGAGTTACCTCCGCATCCTGGCTATGGCACGCATCGTCCTCGACAACGTGCCCAACCTGCAGTCGTCCTGGGTCACCATGGGCCACAAGGTGGGGCAGATCGCCCTCCGCTTCGGCGCCAACGACTACGGGAGCCTCATGATGGAGGAGAACGTCGTGTCCGCCGCCGGCACGACCTACCGCACCACGCTCGGCGAGATCGAGCGGCTGATTCGCGATGCGGGCTTCTCCCCCGCGCGCCGTCGCCAGGATTACACGGTCATCGGCGCGGCCGCATAGTGGGCGGGCTCACCCGTTCCCGCCTGTGATTCGCGTCGGCATCGGCTACGATTCCCACCGCTTCACCGAAGGCCGCCCGCTGGTGCTGGGCGGCGTTCGCATCCCCCACTCGCACGGCTTGGCTGGGCACTCGGACGCCGACGCGGTGGCGCACGCCCTGACCGACGCGATTCTCGGCGCCGCGGGCGCCGGCGACATCGGGCGGCTGTTTCCGGATGCCGATCCGCAGTGGCGCGACGCGGATTCCATGGAGCTCCTCGCGCGTGCTCATGAGACCGTTCAGGCCCGTGGCTTCGCGTGCCGGCAGGCGGACCTCACGATCGTCGCCGAGCAGCCGAAGCTCGCCGCCCACGTGGACGGCATGGCCGACAACCTCGCGCGGCGTCTCGGCCTCGCCGCGGGCGCCGTCAGCGTGAAGGCGAAGACCAACGAGCGAATGGGCTTCATCGGCCGGGGCGAAGGGCTGGCGGTGATCGCCGTGGCGACGGTGGAGGCCCGCTGATCGAGTCGATCCTCACCTGGCTGGCGGGGCTCCCGTCCTCCGCGGTGTACCTCGTGCTCGGCGTGCTGGCGGTGGTCGAGAACGTGGTGCCTCCCGTTCCGGCGGACGCCGCCGTGCTGCTCGGAGCGTTCCTGTCCCACCGGGGCGTCACCCATCCGGGCGGCGTGTTCGCGGTCGTGTGGCTGGCCAACACCGCGGGCGCGCTCGCCGTGTATTTCGCCGCGCGGCGCTACGGGCGCCGGTTGTTCGCTTCGCCGCGCGGACGGCGGCTCGTGGCGCCCGAGGCAATCGCGGTGATCGAACGGGAGTACCTGCGCTTCGGGCTCGGTGGCATCTTTCTCGCCCGCTTCCTTCCCGGCATCCGCGCGGTCGTCCCGCCGTTCGCGGGCATCGTCAACCTCTCGCCGCTCCGCGCCGCCATTCCCATCGCGCTCGCCTCGGGCGTGTGGTACGGCGGACTCACCGTGCTCGGCTCGGTGCTCGGCGCGGAATCGCAGCGCATCGCCGCCGTTCTCGCCAACGTGAACCGGACCCTTGGCCTGGTGGCGCTGGTGGTCGGCGTCGCGTGGGGGGTCCGGCTCTACCTGCGCGCGCGCCAGCGGCGGCGCGAGCGGGTCTGGGACGCGGTCACCCGCGCGCTGGGCGACGATGCCGCCGGTGCCGATCCCGGGCCGATCGATCCCCGCGAGGCCGCGATGCTCGTGCTCGAGCTGGCCTACGCCGACGAGGCGCTCACCGCAGAAGAGCGGTCACTCGTCGCCGAGCACCTACGGTCCCGCTGGGGTCTCGAGCCGCCCGCGGGGACGCCTGCGCCGGTAGCCGAAGCCAAGGCGGAGTCCCGGCTCGCGGCGTACCGGGACCGGCTGGTCGGGCGATTCGGCCCCGCGCGGCGGATCGCGCTGGTCGAAGGCATGTGGCAGGCCGCGTTCGCCGACGGAACCATCGACGCTCAGCAGCATCTGCTGATGCGCCGGGCCGGCCAGTTGCTCGGGCTCAGCGAACGGGAGCTGGCGGAGGCTCGACGTCGGTCGGGAGTCCGCCCGGCCGGGGAGCAGGCGCCGTGACCCGGACGCTCGAGGATATCGAGCGCGCATTCTGGCTCGAGCCGTTTCGCGACTATCTGGCGCTCGAAGCCGGCAACAGCGTCCACACGGTGGACGCCTACCTGCGGGACCTCCGGCGCCTGACCCAGTTCGCCGCGTCCAAGGGGGTGGGGGGGCCGGCGCAGGTGACACGGGCACATCTCCGGGATTTCGTGTTCCTGCTCAAGGATCTGGGCCTGAGCCCCGCCTCGATCCGCCGCAACGTGTCCGCCATCCACACCTACTTCTCGTTCGTGGTCGGCGACGGCCGGCTGGCCGAGGATCCGAGCGACCGGCTGGAGAGTCCCCAGCGCTGGCGCACGCTGCCCGACACGCTGTCGGTGCGCGAGGTCGAGCGCATGCTGGGCGCTCCGGCAGTCGAGGAGCCGCTCGCGTGGCGTGACCGCGCGCTGCTCGAGCTCGCCTACGGCGCCGGCCTGCGCGTGTCGGAGCTGTGCGGGCTCGAGCTCGGCAGCCTGCTGCTCGAGGACGGCCTCGTGCGCGTGCTCGGGAAGGGCGGGAAGGAGCGGCTGGTGCCGATCGGCCGCGGAACGATCGGCCCGGTCTCGATCTACCTGAGCGTGCTGCGGCCCACGCTCGACCGCGGGCGCTCGCGGATGCGCGTGCTGCTCAACGCGCGCGGCGAGCCGCTGTCGCGGGTCGGAGCCTGGGGGGTCGTGAAGCGCTGCGCGGAGCGGGCCGGCATCGAGAAGCGGGTGACGCCGCACACGCTCCGCCACAGCTTCGCCACCCATCTCCTCGAGGGCGGCGCGGATCTCCGCGCCGTGCAGGAGATGCTCGGCCACGCCGACCTCTCCACGACGCAGATCTATACCCACGTGGATCGGGCGTACCTGCGATCCGTGCACAAGCGCTTTCATCCCCGGGCCTGATGCACCGGCGCTCGGGGAGCGACGCCTCACGCGACCCCGCTGCCCGGCCGCGACCGGAGGGCTGCTAATTGCTCGGCTCGCCGGTCGGGTTCGTGCTGCCGGTCCTGGCGCTCCGCTGCGGACGCTTCGGCCCCCAGCCGTGACCAGCGTCACCTCTCGTTCCGGCCCGGGTACGTATGCTAAGCCGAACCCGTACCCGGCCTCCGCGCAGGGCGGCAGGGCAGGCTGCGGCGACTCAGGGAGCTACACACGATGACGATCGGGCATTGGACCGCGGCCGCGCTGGTCGCGGTGCTTCTGACCGGGTGTAATCCAGCGGGAAACACCACCGACCGCACGTCCGGCGATCCCGGTATGGCGGGCGGCACCACGCCCATGGACACCACCATAACCGGCGGGCAGGGCGGCATGGCGGATACGTCGATGGGCGGGATCAGCGACACGACCCAGACCGGCACCGGCGCCGACACGTCGCGGCCGTAGGGATGGCGCCCCGAGCTTGGCGGGGCGGACGTTTGAGGGGAGTGGCGGGAGCGCTCGTTGTTGCCGCATTGGCCGGCTGCTCCTCTGAGCGCGCCGCGGCCGGAGCCGTGCATGCCGGCCGGCCGCTTGCCGTTCACCCGGTGGACAAGCTGCGCGCGCGGCCCGCGCCGCTCGGCGCGCCGGAGTCCTACCTGTGGAGCGACCGGCCGCGGTTCCGGTCCGATCTGCAGCGGCACGTCGCCGATCTGCAGCGCCAGTCGCTCGTGCTGCGGAATGGCCTCAGGAGCGGCGCGGGGACGGTCCCGCGCGAAGCGCTGATGGCGATCCGCTACGCCGAGCAGGAGGTCGTCGTAGCGCTGACCCGAATGGGGGCTGCCACCGCCCAAAGCTGGCCCCGGGTGCGGATCGAGGTGCTCACCGCGGTGGTGCGTCTCGGGCGAGCGGTCGAACGGGCGCGGCTCGCGGGTTCACCGGGCGTCAAGCCCGCCATCACCATCTGATCCCGGGGGTGCTGGCGTCGGTGGCGTCATACACCGATCCCAGCACGCTGGCGAGCCCGACGGCTTCGAGCGCGAGCACAGCGAGAGCTGCGGCGGCCCCGAGGCCGACCGCTACGGCCCCGCCACCCGCGGCGTACGCCAGCATCAGTCCGACGCCCGTCGGCGGCACCAGCAGCACCGCCAGCACGAGCGCGAACCCGACCGTGGCGAGCAGGTTCTGGCCCAGCGCCTCGAGCCCGCCCGTGCCGTCCCCGATGGCCAACATCCACGCCGGGTAGAGCAGGGCGGCGCCATTCTGCAGCAGCAGCGCGACGTAGTTGACCAGGGGCAGCACGAGGACCGCCCCGGCCAGCAACGCCGTGCGCTCCGGGAGCGTGCTGTCCCCCCCGCGCTCACCCAGGAACGCGAGCCACGCGATCGTCAGCAGCCCGTACTGGATCAGGGTCAGCGAGACCGCCGCCGCCGCCGCCTCGGCGGCGACCACGGTGCGGCCGCGCAGCGGATAGCTCCGGAGCAGGTCGAGTTGACGCAGATCCCGGCGGAGATCGTTGCGCACCCATTGCGGGCCCAGCAGCAGGGCGAAGCCCGCCCAGGTGAGCGCGAGCGCGCCGGTGCCCTGGGCCAGACCGCGGACGCCGGCGAGTGACGCGGCGCCGGTGACCGTGGCGAGCGCTGCGTAACCGAGCGCCACGTTCCGGACGCGACCGCGGCGGAACACCGCGGCCAGATTCTTCCAGACCAGCGCCGTACCGCCACGCCCGGTCGGCGCCAGCGGGAGCAGCGTGGGGGAGGCCGCGCCGCGGGGCAGGGGGAGCCCGCGATCCGGCCCCCGCCTCGCCCGCTCCAGCGACCACGCCGCAGCCGCCTCCTCGAACGCCGCGTCCGACCGGAGTACCCAGACGTAATGCAGGGCGAGGACGATCAGCGCCGGGCCCATCGCCGCGGTCCATGCGGCCGCGTCATCGGCCGCGAGCGGCGCCACCACCAGGCGGAACGGCCGGAGCAGCATACCCGCGACCGGCGCCGCCGCGGCCGCCTCCACGGCGTTCACGAGCGCCGCGGCACCAGCGGACCCGAGTATCGCCAGCGCCGGCAGCGCGGCGATCAGACCGCTCACCGCTCCCGCCAGCGCGAGCGCGAGCAGCGCGAGCGACAGGGCGCGGCGCCTCACGGCGATCACGCCGTGCTCTGCCACGCTCCGGCGGACCAACGCGGCCCCGGTGCGGTGCAGCGCGATCGTGGACAGGAGCGCCCAGAGCGCCGTGGCGCGCCGCCAGCCGGAGACCTCTGTCTGCCGGCTCAGCAGGAGCGTCCAGATCAGCGCGTTGAGCAGGATCACGAGCTGGAGCCGCGCCAGCTTGTAGTGGATCAGCGCGCGGCGGGTGAGCGGCGCCGGGAAGAGGAACGTCACCTCCGCCGGCGAAAAGCCCAGGGCCCGGCGCTCGCTTCCGAACGTCCAGCCCCACGCCGCGATTCCCATCAGCATCACGGCGCCGAGCAGCTCCGCCGAGCGCGGGTCGACCGCTGCGTCGGGGAGCGGGCCCGGGCGCTCGGCCCCGAGCACGCCCCACACATACGCCACCCCGAGCGCGAGCGCGACGAGATAGCGCGGACGGCGCAGCTGGCCCGCCCGATACGCGAGCCGATTGAGAACCGACCGCGCGGTGAGATACGCGAGCGCACCGATCACACGGGCGCCTCGGGCTCGCCCACCAGGGCCAGGAACACCGCCTCGAGCGGCCGGCCGGCCAGCTCGGGGCGCTCGGCTACGATTTCGGCGATCGTCCCGAACGCCACCGCGCGCCCGCGATGCAGCACCAGCACGCGGTCGCACACCTCCTCCACCAGGTGAAGCAGGTGCGAGCTCAGGAGCACCGCCGCGCCGGCCTGGGCGCGTCGCACGATGGTCGATTTCATCCGGCGGATGCCCACGGGATCGAGGCCGGTGAGGGGCTCGTCGAGCAGGAGGGCGCGCGGGTCGTGCAGCAGCCCGCACGCGATGGCCAGCTTCTGCCGCATGCCCCGGGAAAGCTCGCCCGGCAGCACCCGGCTCTTCTCCGACAGCTCCAGCTCCTCCAGCAGCGCGGGAACGCGGGTCGCCGCGTCCGCCACCCCGTAAAGGCGGCCAACGAAGCGGAGGTGCTCTTCGACCGTGAGGTAATCGAACAGGTGCGGCTCGTCGGGAATGAACGCCAGCGCCGACTTGGCCGCGACGGGCTCGCGCTCGATGTCGTGCCCGGCCACACGCACCCGGCCGTCGCTCGGGCGCACGATGCCGGCGATGCTCCGCAGAGTCGTGGTCTTGCCCGCGCCGTTCGGTCCGACCAGGCCGACCACCTCCCCGGCAGCGACGCCGAAGCTGAGGCTCTGGACTGCCCGGAACTCCCCGTACAGCTTTGAGAGCGACTCGACTTCTATCACACGAGCTCCATGCGCGGCTACTGGCTCAGGATTCTCCTCGGCGCCGCCGGCATCTTCGCCGTCGGCATGCTCGTCATCGCCATCGTCCGCGAAGGACGAGGGCGGGTCCGGACCGTCGCGAAGACCAGCGATCCGATCACAATCCCGCTTCCGTTCGTGCCGTTCCGGATCGACGGTGAGCGGGTCGGCACCTTCGAGCGGCTCGTCATCCGGCGGGACGCGCCCGACGACATCCGGTCGGTGGATCTGCACGTGGAGCTGGGCGACGCGGCCGCCACCGGGCGCATCCCCGAGTGCAGCGGCATCCTCGCCCGCTTCGAGGAGGGCCCGGGCGGCCGGGGTAAGACCCTCCACGACGCCGACTTCGCGTGCGTGCGCGGCGACAGCGCCGCGGCCGCGCTGGAGCCGTTCGGCGCGGTGCACTTCGTTCCCGGGGGCCACACCGCGCCGCTCCTGGTCCCGCGGGAGGTCGCCAACGACCTCCGGCGCGAAATGATCCATATGCGCGCCCGCCGAGCCGACGATTCCGTGGCCGTCCGGGCCGAATCGATCGCGGCCGAGGCCGAGCGGACCGCCGACTCGATCAGCGAGGCCGCGGGCCGCATGGCGGACTCGATCACCCGGTTTCACGAGCGCTACGCCGACTCGCTCCGGAGCGCGGCGCTCCGCCGGGCGGATTCCGCGCTGCGCAACACCCAACGTAAGAGGTGAGAGGTGAGAGGGGTATCCGGCGGGAGGCCACCGCCCCGGCTCTTTCCCCTCTCACCTCTCACCTCTCACCTCTCACCCTCTCACCTCTCACCTCTCACCGTTCCCGGGCTCCTGATGCTCCTCGTGCTCGACAACTACGACAGCTTCACCTACAACCTCGTCCAGTACGCCGGTGAGTTGGGGGCGGATCCGATCGTCTACCGGAACGACGCCCTGACGCCCGAGCAGGCGCTCGAGCTGGCGCCGGAGGCGATCGTCGTGTCGCCCGGGCCGTGCACGCCCACCGAGGCCGGCATCTCGGTGCCGCTGATTCGCGCCGCCGCCGCCGGCCGCGTGCCGGTGCTCGGCGTCTGCCTCGGCCATCAAGCCATCGGGGAGGCGTTCGGCGGTCGTGTGGTGCGCGCCGACCGGCTGATGCACGGCAAGACCACCGATGTCGCGCACGACGGACAGGACCTGTTCGCGGGCGTGCCCTCGCCGGTGCGGGTGATGCGCTATCACTCGCTGGTAGTCTCCCCAACCGGACTGCCCCGCACCCTCGAGGTCACCGCCTGGTCGTCGGACCGCGCGGCTGGAGAGGAGATCATGGCGCTCCGCCACCGCACTCTCCCCGTCTGGGGCGTGCAGTTCCACCCCGAGTCGATCGGCACCGACCACGGCAAAACGATGCTCCGCAACTTCCTCGCTCTCACCCGGCAGTGGAGTACCGCCTCAGTCACCTAACCCTACCCGCAGCAAGCGGATAGCGGATCGCGGATCGCGGATAGCGAATCGCGGCACGCATTTTGACTCCGCAAAGCGGGGCTGTTAGCTTCGGTGATGCGCCTCCGCTCCATTCGCCCGCCCCGATCCGCATCGCTCCCGTGAAAGGACGTGCCATGCCCAGCGGCACCGACGCGACCAAGTTCATCTTCGTGACCGGCGGCGTCGTCTCCTCGCTCGGCAAGGGGATCGCCGCCGCTTCACTTGGGCGGCTGCTCGTCGAGCGCGGGCTCAGCGTGACGATGCAGAAGTTCGACCCGTACATCAATGTGGATCCCGGCACGATGTCGCCGTTCCAGCACGGCGAGGTCTTCGTCACCGACGACGGGGCCGAGACCGACCTCGACCTCGGCCACTACGAGCGGTTCATCGATCGATCCCTTTCCCAGCAGAACAACGTCACCACGGGCCGCATCTACCAGACCGTCATCCACAAGGAACGGCGGGGCGAGTATCTGGGCTCCACGGTCCAGGTGATCCCGCACATCACCGACGAGATCAAGCATGCCATCCGCCGGTCGGCGCCGGGGCACGACGTCGTGATCACCGAGATCGGCGGCACCGTCGGCGACATCGAGTCGCTGCCGTTCCTCGAGGCCATCCGGCAGTTCCGGCAGGAGGTCGGGCGCGACAACGCGATCTTCATCCACCTGACGCTGGTGCCCTACATCGCGGCCGCGGGCGAGCTCAAGACCAAGCCCACGCAGCACTCGGTGCGCGATCTCATGCAGATCGGAATCCAGCCGGACATCCTCATCTGCCGGAGCGAGCAGCCGCTCGGCGCCGACATCAAGCGCAAGATCGCCCTGTTCTGCAACGTCGACTTCGACTGCGTGGTCGAGAGCCCCGACGTGCGTTCCATCTACGAGATCCCGCTGCGCTTCCACGATCAGGGGCTCGACGCGGTGGTGTGCGAGCGGCTCCGCCTCACTACCCCCGAACCGGATCTCGGACGCTGGCGGGCCATGACGGAGCGCATCCTCCGGCCGGCCAACCGGGTGAAGATCGCGGTCGTCGGCAAGTACACCGACCTGCACGACGCCTACAAGTCGGTCCACGAGGCGCTGATCCATGGCGGCATCGCCAACGACGCGGGCGTGGAGATCACCTGGCTCTCGAGCGACCGCTTCGCCGATGCGGAGTCGGCGGGCCAGATCCTCGGCGGCTACGACGGGCTCCTCATTCCGGGCGGCTTCGGGATTCGCGGAGTCGAAGGGATGATCGAGGCGGTCCGGTGGGCCCGGTCGCACGATCTGCCGTTCTTCGGGATCTGTCTCGGACTCCAGATCGCCATCATCGAGTTCGCCCGCAACGTCTGCCGCCTGCCCAATCCGAACAGCACCGAGTTCGCGCCCGACTGCGAGTCGCCGGTGATCGCGCTGATGCCGTCGCAGCGGGACGTCGTGGACCTCGGCGGCAGCATGCGGCTCGGCGCCTACGCGGCCAAGCTGCGCCCGGGAAGCCGCGCCGCCCAGGCGTACGGCGGCACCGAGATCAGCGAGCGGCACCGCCACCGCTGGGAGGTGAGCAACGCCTACCGCGACGTGCTGGCGGAGTTCGGCCTGCGGCTCTCGGGCGTGTCCCCCGACGGCGGGCTCGTCGAGGTGATCGAGCTGCCCGAGCACCCCTGGTTCCTCGGCTGCCAGTTCCATCCCGAACTCAAGTCGCGTCCCACGCGCCCGCATCCGCTGTTCGTCGGGTTCGTCGGTGCCGCGCTCGAGCGCCGGCGCCGGGGCGGCGCAGCGGTCACGGCCGAGGAGATGGCCGCGGCCTCGCGCTGATGGGCGCGCCCGCGCGCGGGTTCCGGCACGCCGCGCCGCTGGTACTCGCGGCGGCGCTCGGCGCCTGTGAGCGGGGTGGCGTGCAGCCCACGGCCACGATGCAGGCGGCCGACTCGGCCGACCAGGTGCTCGAAGGCTTCGTGCACCACGTGACCGCCGGCGGCGTGCGCAAGAGCCGCATCGAGGCCGACACCGCGTGGTTCTACGAGGCCACGCAGACCGCGACGCTCCACAACGTCCGGATCACGTTCTACGACGCGTCGGGCGCCGAGCGGTCCAGGCTCATCGCGCGACGGGCGCAGTATCGCTGGCAGGATGGGTCGCTCGACGCCGAGGGCGGCGTGGTCCTCACCGCCCCCGACGGCGGCCGGCTGGAGAGCGAGGTGCTTACGCTCGACAACAAGGAGAACCGGATCTCGACCGATCAGGCATTCCGGTTCCAGCGTGGGGCCGAGCGCATCGAGGGCACCAGCCTCCAGTCGGACCCGGAGTTCACCAACGTGGTGACCGATCGGCCGCGAGGCGTGGCGGGGAAGGGGATCCTGCTGCCGGGCCAGGAGCGCGACTCGACATGAGGCGCCGCGATCCACGCGCACTAGCACTAGCACCAGCACTAGCACTAGCACTAGCACTGACCCTTGGCTCGAGCCCGGTGTCCGCTCAGGCGGAGCGGTGCACGCTCCAGATCGACAACGTCGATCGCCAGGGCATCGCGATCGAGACCCCGCAGGGCACGAACTACTTCGCGGGTGGCAACGTCCGGCTGAGCTGCCGGGGCACGAAGATCCGCATGCGGAGCGACAGCGTCGCCGCCTACGCGGGCAACGTCGTGCACTTCATCGGTCGGGTGCACTACGAGGATTCGTCGCTCGTCATGGACGCCGACCGCGGCACGTACTACCGCGCGCCGGAGCAGTGGGAGGCGCGGGGGCGGGTGAAGACGCGGAACCTCGGCACCGGCTCCACGCTGGCCGGACCGTCCCTGGACTACTTCCGCGTGGTGAAGGGCGTGCGCGACACCGCGGAGATGTACGCCGTGAGCCGCCCGCGGATCGAATACGCGACGAAGGACTCCGCGGGCCAGGCCACCGAGCCGTACGTGATCGTGGCCGACCGGGTGCGCATCCGCGGCGACGACCAGCTCTGGGCCGGGGGCAGCGTGACCATCGACCGGAGCGACGTCGCCGCCCGCGGCGACTCGCTGCGCCTCGATACCGGCGAGGCCGACGATGGAACGCTCCTCGGGCAGCGGCCGGAGCTTCGCGGGCTCGGGGCGGACACGTTCGACCTCGCGGGGCGGCGGATCGACTTCGAGCTCGACGACCGCGATCTCACCTACCTCGTGGCGACGGACAGCGCGCGCGCGGTGCAAGGCGAGTGGACCCTGGTGGGCGATACGATCGCGCTCGACGTCAACCGGCGTGAGGTGGATCTCACCCTCGCCTGGGGCGACAGCCTCCGGGCGCACGCGGTCTCTCCGCGGCGCGAGATCCGGGCGGACTCGCTCGCGCTCGAGAGTCCCGGCGGGGAGTTGACGGAGGCCCGCGCCTTCGGCCGGGCATGGCTCGGGGGCGAGGCCGATTCGGCGAGCACCGAGCGCGACTGGCTGGCCGGAGACACCGTCGTGGCGCGATTCGCCCCCCGGGATTCGGCTGATACGAGCGGCGCGGTGCTCATCCGCCTCGAGGCCACCGGCGCCGCTCGCTCGTTCACCGTCGAGCCCCAGGAGGCCCGGCCCACGCAGCCGACGATCAACTATGCCCGGGGCGACGCGATCGTCGTGACCATGAAGTCGGACGGGTCCGAGGAGGTGGACGAGGTGCGGATCCGCGGGCAGGTCGACGGCGTGCAGATCGAGCCCGGCGCCGAGCCGGCCGCCGAAGCCGGCCCGCCCCCGGCCC
>JBOHSY010000017.1:0-11720 GCA_050733355.1 Gemmatimonadales bacterium
GGTCCTGCGCGCGCCGACGTCCGCGGCGGCGCAGCGGGCGCTGCACGACGGGGTACGCGATCACGTCGATTTGCGACTGCTGGACCCCCGCGGACCGTTGCCGGGCAAGTGACGGGCCGCTAGCTTCCGCCGGTTTGACCCGCGGCAGCGCACCGCGCTCACCAGCAACCAGAGACTCCCACGCCCCATGGCTCTTTCCAAGCGGCACGTCTTCACGTCCGAATCGGTGACCGAGGGGCACCCCGACAAGGTGGCCGACCAGATCTCCGATGCGGTCCTCGACGCCATTCTGGCCAAAGACCGCAACGCGCGGGTGGCGTGCGAGACGCTGGTGACGACGGGCATGGCGGTGGTGGCGGGCGAGATCAGCACGTCCACCTACGTGCACATTCCGGACATCGTACGCAGAACCGTGGAGGCGATCGGGTACACCGATGCCTCGTTCGGCTTCGACTGCCGCACCTGCGCGGTGCTGGCGTCGATCGACCGGCAGTCGGCGGACATCGCGAGGGGCGTGGACGAGGGCCGGGACAAGCTGCAGGGCGCCGGCGATCAGGGCATGATGTTCGGCTACGCCACGTCCGAAACCCGCGAGCGCATGCCGCTCCCGATTCTGCTGGCCCACCGGATCACCGAGCGGCTCGCCCGGGTGCGCAAGGGGCTCGACGGCACCCACATCAAGTGGCTCCGGCCCGACGGCAAGTCGCAGGTGTCCGTCGAATACGAAGGCGACCGGCCAATCGCCGTGCGCACGGTCGTGGTCTCCACCCAGCACGCCGAACGCCATGCGGGCCGCCTGGTCTCCAACACGATGATTCGCGAGGCCGTGATCGAGGAAGTGATCCGCCCCGTACTCGAGCAGGCGGGACTGGAGCAGGGCCGGGTCAAATTCCTCATCAACCCCACCGGGCGTTTCGTGATCGGCGGGCCGCACGGCGACGCCGGGCTCACCGGGCGCAAGATCATCGTGGACACCTACGGCGGCATGGCCCGGCACGGCGGCGGGGCGTTCAGCGGCAAGGATCCGTCCAAGGTAGACCGCTCCGCCGCGTACGCGGCCCGCTGGGTGGCCAAGAACGTCGTCGAGGCGCGCCTGGCGCGGCGCTGCGAGGTCCAGCTCGCCTACGCGATCGGCGTGGCCGAACCGGTCTCCATCATGGTGGACACGTTCGGGACCGGCGCCTTGCCCGACCGCCGGCTGGAGCAGATGGTGCGGAACGTCTTCGACCTCACGCCCCGCGGCATCATTGACACCCTCAACTTGAAGCGTCCAATTTTCAGCTCCACGGCGTCGTATGGACACTTCGGCCGGAAGCCGCAGACGGGAAAGTACGGCGACAAGACGGTGGAGCTGTTTACCTGGGAACGCGCCGACCGCGTGAAGGAGTTGCTGTCGGCCGCCCGCTGAGGACCGCCAGCGAACCGCATGATCGAGGTGACCGTCGCGCACCTGGGGCTGGACCGCTCCACCAATACCCCGGTGGTGATCCTCCGCGAGAAGGAGGGCGCCCGGGTTCTGCCGATCTGGATCGGTCCGGCGGAAGCGAGCGCCATCGCCATGGAGCTCCAGGGCATGAAGGCCCAGCGTCCCCTCACGCACGATCTCCTGAAGCAGGTGATCATCGGGCTCGGCGGCGATCTCCGCCGCGTGGTGATCAGCGCCGTGAAGGAGAACACCTACTTCGCCGAGCTGCTCATCCGCCGCGACGACCACGTGTTTCAGGTGGACGCGCGGCCGTCCGACAGCATCGCGCTCGCACTCCGGCTCCGTGCCCCCATCTTCACCAGCGACCAGCTGCTCGACCAGGCGGGGGTCGAAACCGACGAGCCCGGCCCCGATCCCAGCCTCGAGGCGGACAGCCTCAAGAAGTACCTGGAGAAGATGGATCCCCAGGATTTCGGCCGGTTCAACCCGTAGGCGACATCGCGCGAGAACAGCAGGCCGCGAATCACGCGAATCAACGCGAATTGACGCGAACGACGAGGGGGAACGGCTGCGCATGACGGCCGGTTGTTCCCTCGCGTTCCTTCGCGTTCCTTCGCGTTCCTTCGCGGCCGCTGTTGTTCTGGCGCTGGGTACTCCGCCGGGCCTGGCGGCGCAGACCCTCGCCGGCGGAAACGTCGTGAAGGTAATCCGCGGCGATTCGACCCCCGTCCCGGGGGCCAGGGTCGTCCTCCACCGGATCGGACGCGACGTGCAGGGCGCGATCGACTCCGCGGCGAGCGACACCCGCGGCCGGTTCCGGTTTCGCTTCACCGCGGATACCACCGCCATCTACCTCGTCAGCGCGCGCTGGGGGGGGATCGAGTATTTCTCCACCCCGGTGCATCTCAACCCGACCCGTCCCGACACCGCGCTCCGCATCGTGGTGGCGGACACGTCGAGCACCGCGCCGATCGAGCTCGAGGCGCGGCACCTGGTGCTGGCGCCGCCCGGTCCCGACGGCAGCCGGGGCGTGCTCGATCTGATCGTGCTCCGGAACGGGGGCGATCGCACCCGGGTGGCGCCGGACACCGTGCGACCGTCTTGGAGCGGCACGCTGCCGAGCGGCACGGTGGGGCTCGACGTGGGGCAGGGTGAGTTCTCCGCCAGCGCCGTCACCCGCCGCGGCGAGCGGCTGCTCTTTTTCGCACCGTTGCCGCCGGGGGAGAAACAGGTCGTGGTCGAGTACACGCTGCCCGCCGGCACCCGCGACACGCGCCTCGTGCTCGACCAGCCGGCGGCGCTCGTCAACGTCCTCGTGGCGGAGGCCGGGGTGGAGGTGAGCGGTCCCGGGCTGGCGTTCGCGGACCCACAGGTGATCGACGGCCGGACGTATCGCCGGTGGACCGGGTCGGGCGCGGCGGGCGCGACGGTCCGGATCGCGTTTCCCGGCGCGCCGATCGCCCTCCGATGGCTGCTCCCGACGCTGGTCGCCATCGTCGCGGGCACCTTCGTCGTGGCGGGTGCGTGGGCTGTTCGCCGATCGCTGCCGGCCGCCGCCGCCGGGGATCCCGCGGGCACCGCCGACGGGCTGCTCGCACGGCTCGCGACCCTCGACGCGGCGTACGGCGGACGCGAGTCGGTCACCACGCCGGAGGAATGGCGGCGGTACCAGGACGACCGCGCGCGCCTCAAGGCGGAGCTCATCGCAGCACTCGCGCCCGGGCGGCGATGAACGGACGCAAGGGCGCCTGGCGCGTGACCGCCCTGCTCGCGCTGCTGGTCCCCGCGAGCGTCGTGCTCGGCATCCTCGCCGGTCCCGTGTCGCTCGCGCCGTCGGCCGTGTGGGACGGGCTGCTGTACCCGGCGTCGCCCTACGCGCCCATCGTGCGCGAGCTGCGGATCCCGCGGGTGCTGCTCGCGTTTCTCGTCGGCGGCAGCCTGAGCATCGCCGGCGCCGCCCTCCAGGCCCTGCTCCGGAATCCCCTGGCCGATCCGTATCTGCTCGGTCTCTCGGGCGGCGCGGGGTTGGGCGCCGTGCTCGCCATCGCGATCAACCCCGACTGGCCCTGGGCGGTGCCGCTCGCCGCCTTCGTCGGCGCGACCGGGGCGGTGGCGCTCGTCTATCGGCTGAGCGTGGTGAGCGGTCGCCGGCTCGATCCGCGGGTGCTGCTCCTCGCCGGGGTCATCGTCGGATCGTTCGCCGGCGCGCTGATGACGGCTATCGTCTCGGTCTCCGAGGCGGCCGAGTTGCGCCGCGCCTTCCTCTGGCTCCTCGGCGGCTTCGGCGCCGCGTCTTGGCGGGCGGTCGCCGTGTTCACCGTCTATGCCGCGGTGCCGATCGCGGTCGTGCTCGCGAGCGGCCGCTCGCTCGATCTGCTGACCCTCGGCGAGGAGAGCGCGCGCCACCTCGGCGCGGACGTCGAGCGCCTCAAGCGCGTGATCTACGTCGCCACCTCGCTCCTCACCGCGGCCAGCGTCGCCGTGTGCGGAATCGTGGGTTTCGTGGGGCTCGTGGTGCCGCACGCGATTCGCCGGATCCGCACCCCGCTACATCGCGAGCTCCTGCCAGCCGCCTTCGCCGGCGGCGGCGCCTTCCTCGTGCTCGCCGACACCGTTGCGCGAACCGCCGTGCGGCCGCTCGAGCTTCCGGTGGGGGCCGTCACCGCCCTGATCGGCGTGCCGCTCTTCGCGCTCCTCCTGCGCCGGACCTACCTGTGATTCTCGAGGCCCGCGGCCTGACCGTCCGATACGCGGCCGCGGCGGCGCCCGCGCTCGACGCCGTGTCGCTCCGGGTGGAACCGGGTCGCCTTGTCGCTGTCGCGGGTCCCAATGGCGGCGGCAAGACCACCCTCGTGCGCGCGCTGCTCGGCCACCTGCCGCTGGAGGCGGGCGAGGCGCTGCTCGACGGCAAACCGGTGCACACATGGCGCGCCGGCGCAATCGCGCGGGGCGTCGGCGTGGTGGCGCAGCGGGAGGAGATCGTCTTTCCCCTCACGGTGTGGCAGACCGTGTTCCTCGGCCGCTATCCTCATCTCGGACCACTCTCCGCCGAAGGGCCGGCCGACACGGCGGCGGTGGCCGCCGCGCTCCGGCGCTGCGACATCGACTCCCTGGCCGACCGCCGGGTGGACGCGCTCTCGGGAGGCGAGTGGCAGCGCGTGCGAGTGGCGCGCGCGCTCGCGCAGGAGCCCCGCGTCCTGGTGCTCGACGAGCCGACGGCGTCGCTCGACGTACGACACGAGATGGAGCTCTTCGAGCTGGTCCGGGCACTCGTGGAGGACGGACTGGCCGGCCTGGTCATCACCCACCAGCTCAACCTCGCGGCCCGGTTCGCCGACCGCATCGTACTGCTGTCGGCCGGGCGGGTTGCCGCCGATGGAACGCCGGACGAGGTGTTCCGCGCCGAGGTCCTGGCACGGGTGTTCGAGTGGCCGCTGGCGGTGACCCGGCTGGCGGAGGGCGCCCCCCACGCCGTGCCCGAGCGTCAGCCGCGGATAGCGGATGGCGGATAGCGTAGTTTTCTCCCATGCCCCCGATCTCGACGCCTGCGATCGTGCTGTCCACGCTCAAGTACAGCGAGTCATCCAAGATCGTGCGCCTTGCCACCCGTGACCTCGGGGTGCAGAGCGCGATCGCCAAGGGCGCTCGCCGGCCGCGGAGCCGGTTCGGGGCATCACTGCAGGTGCTGAGCGACGGCCAGGCGCAACTGTACGTGCGCGAGCACCGGGAGCTGCACACACTTGCGGCGTTCGACCTCGCGCGGGTCCCGGTCCGGCTGGCGAGTGATCTCGAGCGCTATGCCGCCGCTTCGACGCTCGCCGAGATCATGGTCCGGTTCGCGCCGGCCGACGCCCACGCCGAGAGCTTCGACGTGCTCCGCCATTCGCTCGCCGCGCTGGAGTCGGCCACGACCGGTGAGGTGCGCACCGTCGGGCTGAGAGCCGTCTGGCAGCTCGTGAGTGTGCTCGGCTTCGCGCCGGCGCTCGACGCCTGTGTGCGGGACGGCGCACCGCTGGCGGCAGGTCCGCTCGCCTTCAGCGCCCCCGAAGGCGGAGCGCTCTGCGCCGCCTGCGCGGGGCCGGCGGGCGGCACCCGCCTGCCGGTCGAGGACTGCGCCGACCTGGCCGCGCTGCTCGATGCCGACGCGCCGCTGCCCTCGCTGGACGACCGGCATGCCGCCGCGCACGAGCGGTTGGCCGCCCGCTACGTGCGGTGGCACCTCGCCGAGGGCGCCGAGCTGCCGGCGCTCGAGTTCTGGACCAGGCGACCGTGGAGGGCCGGATGATCGTCGGGACGGCCGGCCACATCGATCACGGGAAGTCGGCGCTCGTCACCGCGCTGACCGGCTCACCGATGGACCGGCTGGTCGAGGAGCGGCGTCGCGGCATCACCATCGACCTGAACTTCGCGCCGCTCGAGCTCGACGGCCGCATCGCGGCCGTGGTGGACGTGCCGGGACACGAGGACTTCGTGCGGACGATGGTCGCCGGCGCGTCGGGTATCGACCTGGCGCTCCTCGTGATCGCGGCCGACGAGGGGATCATGCCGCAGACCGAGGAGCACCTCGCGATCCTCGAGCAGCTCGCGGTGCCCGCCGGGCTGGCGGTGATCACCAAGAGCGATCTGGTCGAGCCGGATTGGCTCGATCTGGTCCTTGGTGAAGTCGCCGAGCGGCTCGGGCGATCGTCGGTGGCGTTCGACCCGCCGCTCGCCGTCTCCGCCGTCACCGGGACCGGGCTCGACGCGCTTCGGCGCCGCCTCGACGAGCACGCGGGACGACTGGCCCGGCGTCCGGCTCGCGACGTGTTTCGCATGCCGCTCGACCGCGCTTTCTCCGTGGCAGGCGTGGGCACGGTCGTCACTGGGACCGCGTGGTCGGGATCGGTCGCGATCGGCGACCGCGTCCGGCTCCTCCCGGGCGGCGCCGAGGGCCGGGTCCGATCGATCGAGAGCTTTGGGCACCCGCTGGAGCGAAGCGAGCCGGGGGCGCGGACGGCACTCGGCCTCGCGGGCCTCGACCGGGCCGAGGCGCACCGGGGTCAGACGGTCGTGGCGGCGGACGTCCCCTGGGCGGTGCGCGACCGGCTCGACGTGTCCCTGTCCCTGCTGTCCGGTGTTCGTCCGCTCACCGCCCGCTCCCGGGTGCGGCTGCATCTCGGTACGGCCGAGGTGATGGCGCGGGTTGCGCCGCGTGGGCCGGTCGAGCATGGCGCGGGGCTCGCGAGGCTGCGGCTCGAGGCGCCGCTGGTGGCCCGAGGGGGCGACCGCTTCGTGCTCCGGAGCTACAGCCCGGTGACCACCATCGGGGGCGGCATCGTCCTCGATCCCGATCCGCCGGTCCGCTCGGGTGCGTGGCCGGCCGAGCTCGCGGCCCCGGAACCGGCAAGCCGGCTCGGTGCCCTCGTGGCACGGCGCCCCTATGGCGTGCCGGAATCGACGCTCCCGCTGCTCACCGGGCTGCTGCCGGACGCGGCGGCGCGTGCCGCGGCGACGGTCCGGGACCTGCAAGGCGTGGGGGGGCGCTGGATCCGCCGTGGCGTCCTGGCCCGGGCCCGCGAGCGGGCGTTGAGCGCGCTGGCTGCGTTTCACGCACGCGAGCCGGCAGAGCAGGGGATGCCGCTCGAGACGCTCCGGCGTGCGTTGGGTGTGCCCGACTGGCTGGCGTCGGCCGTGCTGGACGCGTCGGCCCGGGCGGGCCGAATCGAGGTGCGCCAGGCGCATGCACGTCTGGCCGGATTCACCCCGAACGTGGTCGGCGGCGAGGCGGAGCTCGAGCGTGTGGTCGCGATCATCCGTCGAGCCGGCCTGGCGCCGCCCAGCATCGCCGAGCTCGAGCGCGAGACCGGACGGCACGACGTCGCGGCGGTGCTCCGGCTGGCGGCGGCGCGCGGACAGGTGGAGGCCGTGGAACGGGATCGGTACTACGACGGCCAGGCGCTGCGCCGCTTCGCGGAGGCCATTCGCGAGATCGGCCGGGACGGTGACATCCAGCCCGCGGCCCTCCGCGATCGGCTGGGCATCAGCCGCAAGTTCCTCATTCCGCTGCTGGAATGGGCCGACGGGCGTGGCATCACGGTGCGCTCGGACACGGGGCGGCGGCTGGCGTCGACGCGCCTTTAGGGGCATATTTCGACTTGGTAACCCTCGACACATCGTTGATTTCCCGCCATGCCGGAGGTGCAACTCCCGACAACTCTCGTTCGACAGGAGTCTCCATGGTCCGCTTCAAGTGGGCGGGGTGGTGGCTCGGTCTGATGGTGGGTGCCGGCTCGCCGGCGGCGGCGCAGGTGCTGAATCCAACGCCTACGGTCGAGCTCTTGGAGCACTTCCCCAATCCCTTGGGGGCGGCAACGACGATCCCGTTCCGGATCAGCCCTGAAGTCTGCGTCCGGGGTCACCGGCCGATCGTCACTCTCAGGGTCCTCAACTCGCTCGTGCAGGTGGTGGCGATTCCGGTTCTCGCGTCCAGCGCAGGTGAGACCCCGCTGGATCTGGTGCAGATCGACTGCGGTATGCACCGGGCCTATTGGAACGGCAGGTTGCTCGATGGGCGTCGCGAGGCACGACCAGGGGTGTACTACTACCAGTTGACAGTTGACGGAGAGCGCTACGCTCGGAAGATGATCGTGCCGCGCAGGATTGCACCCGCGAACTGAGTTCCACCCGAATGAGAACGGCAGCCGCCGAGCGGCTGCCGTTCTCATTTTGCGCAGGGACGCAGAGCCACCGGGCGGTACCGGCGGTCGGGGCGGCCAAGGAGCTGGAACACGGATGTGGGGTGTCGAGCACCCGCCTGACCCTCGTCCTGCCTGGCCACATCCCTGGCCGCGCTTGCCGCCGGGACCGCCATTCCCGCCGCACTCCTCCGAAGCCCTCTGCCACTTTGGCGGCTTTTTCCGGATTCCCTCTTGCGATCCGGGAGCACGGAGGTAAACAGTAGTCGACGCGCGGCCGGAGGCCGCGCTACACCGAGTGGGGTGCTCCCGTGCTTCGTCCCGAACGTCTGACCATCAAGGCCCAGGAGGCCTTTCGCGATGCCGGTGAGGATGCCCGCCGGCGCGGCAATCCCGTCGTCAACGATGCCCATCTCGTCGCGGCGCTGCTGACGCAGGCCAAGGGGGTGGTACAGCCGCTCCTCCAGAAGGCCGGCCTCAACATCGCGGCCCTCCGCGACGCGGTCGCGCGCGAGCTCGCCCGTTTCCCCACCCAGAGCGGGGGGGTGGAGCCCACGTTCAGCCGCGAAGTCCACCGGATCTTCGACCGCGCGGAGCAGGAGGCCAAGCGGCTCGGCGACGCGTACGTCTCCACCGAGCATCTCTTGCTCGCGCTGGTGGAGGAAAGGAACACGACGGCCCGCGCGCTGCTGAGCGCCCAGGCGGTCGATGCCAACCGGCTCCGCGAGGCGCTCGAGGACGTGCGGGGCTCGCACCGCGTCACCGACCAGACGCCGGAGGAGAAGTACCAGGCCCTCGACCGGTTCACCCGGAACCTTACCGACCAGGCGCGGCAGCAGAAGCTCGACCCCGTGATCGGGCGCGACGAGGAGATCCGGCGCGTCATGCAGGTGCTCTCCCGCCGCACCAAGAACAACCCGGTGCTGATCGGCGAGCCGGGCGTGGGCAAGACCGCCATCGTCGAGGGCCTCGCGCAGCGGATCGTGGACGGTGACGTGCCCGACTCGCTCCGCGACAAGGAGCTCGTGGCGCTCGACATCGGCCAGCTGCTCGCGGGCGCCAAGTACCGCGGCGAGTTCGAGGAGCGCCTCAAGTCGGTGGTCAAGGAGCTCACGGAGGGTGAAGGCCGCTACATCACGTTCATCGATGAGCTGCACACCATCGTGGGCGCGGGCGCCGCGGAGGGCGCGGTGGATGCGAGCAACATGCTCAAGCCGCCCCTCGCTCGCGGCGAGCTCCATGTCGTGGGCGCGACCACCCTCGACGAGTACCGGAAGCACATCGAGAAGGACCCGGCGCTCGAGCGGCGATTCCAACCCGTGCTCGTGGGCGAGCCGAGCGTCACGGATACCATCGCCATCCTGCGCGGGTTGAAGGAGAAGTACGAGGTGCACCACGGCGTGCGGATCACGGACAACGCCATCATCGCCGCGGCCACGCTGTCCGACCGGTACATCGGGGACCGGTTCCTGCCGGACAAGGCCATCGACCTGGTGGATGAGGCCGCGAGCCGGCTCCGGATCGAGATCGACAGCCTTCCCCAGGAGATCGATGACGTGGAGCGGCGCATCGTCCAGCTCGAGATCGAGCGCCAGGCGCTGCTCAAGGAAAAGGACCGGGCCGCCGCGGAGCGCCGGACGTCGCTCGAGCAGGAGATCGCCGATCTCAAGGAGCGGGGCGCGGCGATGAAGGCGCAGTGGCAGGCGGAGAAGAGCGCGATCCAGGAGATCCAGGCCCGGAAGGCGGAGGTCGAGCAGATCCGGATGGAGATCGAGCAGGCCACCCGGCGCGGCGATCTCCAGCGCGCCGCCGAGCTGCGCTACGGCCGGATGCCCGAGGCCGAGCGGAAGCTCGGCGAGCTCGAGGCCCGGCTGCACGACGTGCAGTCGAAGGCGCAGTACCTCAAGGAGGAGGTGGACGCGGAGGACATTGCGGAAATCGTGGCGAAGTGGACCGGCATCCCCGTCACCAAGATGCTGGAGTCCGAGCGCGAGCGGCTCACGAAGCTGGAAGAGGAGCTCGCCCGCCGCGTCGTCGGCCAGGAGGTGGCGGTCCGCGCCGTGGCGGACGCGGTGCGCCGGAGTCGTGCGGGCCTGTCCGACCCGAACCGCCCGACCGGCTCGTTCATCTTCCTCGGCCCGACCGGCGTGGGGAAGACGGAGACCGCGCGTGCGCTCGCCGAGTTCCTCTTCGACGACGAGCGGGCGATGGTCCGGCTGGACATGTCCGAATACATGGAGAAACATTCGGTGGCCCGGATGATCGGCGCGCCGCCGGGGTACGTCGGCTACGAGGAGGGTGGGCAGCTCACCGAGGCCGTCCGCCGCCGGCCCTACGCCGTGGTGCTCTTCGATGAGATCGAGAAGGCGCACCCCGACGTCTTCAACGTGCTGCTCCAGATCCTGGACGACGGCCGGCTGACCGACAGCCAGGGGCGGGTCGTGGACTTCCGGAACACGGTGATCATCATGACCTCGAACGTGGGCAGCACCCTGATCGTGGACGCGGGCGCCGAGCCCAACGGGCCGGACTGGGCGCGGGTGGAGCAGCGGGTCCGCGACGAGCTCCGCAACGTCTTCCGGCCGGAGTTCCTCAACCGCGTGGACGACATCATCGTGTTCCACCCGCTGAGCCGGGCCGACATCCTCCGGATCGTCGACCTCCAGCTCGCGCGCTTCTCGCGCACGCTGGCCGAGCGACGCCTGGGGCTCGAGACCACCCGCGAGGCGCGCGAGTTTCTGGCACATCAGGGGTATGACCCGGTGTATGGCGCCCGTCCGCTCAAGCGGGTGATTCAGCGGCTGGTTCAGAATCCGATCGCGCTCGAGCTGCTGGAGGGTCGCTACCACGAGGGCGACGTGATCCGGGTGGACCTGGGCGAGGGTGGGCTCCGCTTCTCGCGCGCGACGAGCGCGGCGGAGCCGGTGAGTGCGTAGGGGGACGCCGTCGCCCCCGGACCTCGCGGGCATGGAGGCCGCCCTCCGCCTGGCCCGCACCGCTGCCATGCGGGGCGAGGTGCCGGTCGGTGCCGTGATCATCGCCGAGGGCGAGCACCTGGCAGAGGCCCACAACGAGACCCTCCACCGCTGTGACGCGACGGCCCACGCCGAGCTCCTCGCCATGCAGCGCGCGGCCGCCGCGGGGCACGTCGACCGGCTCCGCGGAGCCACGCTCTACGTGACCTTGGAGCCCTGCGCCCAGTGTGCCGGGGCGATCGTGCTCGCCAGGATCCCCCGGGTCATCTATGGCGCCCGCGACCACCGGTGGGGCATGGCGGGCTCGGTGCTCGATCTGCTCCGCGAGCCTCGGCTCAACCACCGGGCCGAGGTGCTCGGCGGGTTCCTCGAGCTCGAGTGCGCCGAGCTGCTGAAGCGGTTCTTCCTCGCGAAGCGGTAAGCAGTGAGCGGTAAGCCGTGAGCGGAAGCTGCGCTGGTGCTTGCCGCTTAGTGCTTGCGCTCACCTCTCACCTCTCACCTCTCACCTCTCACCGCTCACCGCTTACCGCTTACCGCTCACGGTTTTATCTTCCGCCCGCAGTCTGGGACAGGTGTCCGAGTGGCTGAAGGAGCCGGTCTCGAAAACCGGTATACCGGCAACGGTATCGTGGGTTCGAATCCCAC
>JBOHSY010000018.1:0-1747 GCA_050733355.1 Gemmatimonadales bacterium
ACTGCGTCGTGCATGCAGGCGCTGTCGTCGATCCCGTTCGAACGCGGTGATGTCATCCTGACGACTCGCAACGATTACGTGTCCAATCAGATCCAGTTTCTCTCCCTCCAGGCGCGGATGGGCGTGCAGGTTCTGCGAGCACCGGATCGAACCGAAGGCGGCGTCGACGTGCAGGCGATGGCGGACTTGATTCGCCGCCACCGCCCCAGGCTCGTGTGCGTAACCCAGGTTCCGACCAATTCCGGGCTGGTCCAGGACGTCGGCGCGGTCGGTGCCGTGTGCCGGGACGAAGGCGTGCTTTACCTGGTGGACGCCTGCCAATCCATCGGACAGATGCCGGTCCACGTATCCGAGCTCGGATGCGATTTCCTGGCGGCCAGTTCGCGTAAGTATCTGCGGGGACCGCGGGGCGCGGGTTTCCTGTACGTGTCCGACCGGGTACTGGAGCGAGGGCTCGAGCCGCTCTTCATCGATATGCGGGGGGCGGATTGGATCGCCGAGGACCGGTATCGCGCGGTGCGGGATGCCAAACGCTTCGAGACCTGGGAGTTCGCCTGGGCGTTGGTGCTCGGAACCGGGGAAGCCGCCCGGTATGCGACAGCGGTTGGACTCGAGAAGATCCGAGACCGCGTGCGCGCATTGGCTGGTCGATTGCGGGAAGCGCTCGGCGCGATCGACCAGGTGCGGGTGCTGGACCGCGGCAGCGAGCTGTGCGGCATCGTCTCCGTCTGGGTAGACGGCCGAAATCCCGCTGAGCTGGTGGCTGCCCTCCGCACCCGGCGGATCAATACATCGGCGCAGATACGCGAGTACGCCGTGATCGATTACGACGAGAAGGGAGTGGAGGCATCGCTGCGCATGTCGCCGCACTACTACAACACTGAAGCGGAAGTTGATCAGACGGTGTCAGCCCTTCGAGTTGCCCGTGCTCGGCTGCAACCTGGACGACCCGGAGCGGCTCACGCTGGCCCGCCTCGAACGACTGGCCGGACCAGCCACTGCAACCGGCGGGCCGCTCGCATACGCCGCCCGTGCCGCCGAAGCCCTCGAGGGCGAGGGCGTCAGCCGGCGATTCTTCCGGTCCTTCCGAGCCACGCTCGACCGCATGGCCGCCGCGCTGCCGGGACCCCAGCCCGAGGTGGAGCGGCACACGCTCGCGCTGCTCCAGCTCACTCGCGTGCTGGTCCTCTACTTCGTGCAGAGCAAGGGCTGGCTGGACGGACGGACCGACTTTCTCGCCCGCTCGGTGGACGACTGTCTCACGCAACGCCGGCATCTCCACCGCGACCTGCTGGAGCCGCTGTTCTTCGGCACGCTGAATCGTCCGCCCCACGCCCGGAGCCAGGTGCCGCGACGGTTCGGGCGGGTGCCGTTTCTGAACGGCGGACTGTTCGAGCCGCACCGGCTGGAGCGCCGCCGGCGGCACATGCTGCCGAACGCTATCTGGCGGGACGCGTTCGATTCGCTGTTCGAGCGGTTCCACTTCACGGTGGACGAGCGCGGGCGCCCGGGCCTGGTCGCTCCGGACATGCTGGGGCGAGTGTTCGAAGGCGTCATGGAGCCGGTCGCGAGGAGACGAAGCGGCACGTTCTATACGCCGGCGCCGTTGGTACACGCGCTCGTCCGCGCCGCGCTCGCGGCGTGGCTCGCGCCGCGCGCGCGATGCAGCGAGGAGCGGGCCGACCGGTTGCTCGACGATCGCGATCGGTTCACCCGGCGCGCGCTCCGGCGACTCACGATCCTGGAC
>JBOHSY010000019.1:0-24488 GCA_050733355.1 Gemmatimonadales bacterium
CTCACTCCTCTGCGACTTCCTGAGTTCCTGAAACGCAAAGTCGCGCACCCAATGAGCATCATCGGGACGCGACTCCCGGCCGCAATGTAACCGCGATCGATCACAGGGTCAACGCGCCACCCTGGCCTCGAAGCAACAGCTCGGCCGGTCGCCGTGCGTGCAGCAAGACTGAACTTCCGCTCCCGTCAGCTCCTCGATGAGCCCCCCGATCACGTGACACACTTCGGGCCGCTCGGCGACGGCGATCCCCAGCGGGCAACCGTGCCCCCGGATGACGTATTGGGCGCCCTCGTCCACCACCTCCACCGTCGTGAGGCCGCCGAGTCGGTTCAGCACATTGGACGCAAGTCGCGCTCGCTGCCCCAGATCACCGGCGGGGGGTTCGGCGGAAGCGGCCACCCGACGCCCGACCTCACGGAGGAGGCTCGTCAGCTCTGACTGCGCCAGGCGCTCGCCGAGCGTCCCGAGCAGGGTGGTCAGGAGCGGCCGATAGGCCTTCGAAAAAAGCGGCTCGACATCAGGCGGGAGCTGGTAGACCGTCGCCGGCTTGCCGACCCGACCCCGGTGGCGCACCCCGTTTGGCCTTACCAGGCCATCGCGCTCGAGCGTCGTGAGGTGGGCTCGAACGGCGTTGTCGGTGAGGCCGAGCGCCTTCGCGAGCTCTTCCGTGGTCATGCCGGTGCGCCGAAGAAGAGTCACGATCCTCCCCCGGGTCGACTCGAAGAATCGGTCAGTTTTCGGCAGATCAGGCATCGCGCACCTCTGGTAACTGAGCGAAGATATAGGGAGAGCTGTCATCTTTGTCAAATAATACACATAATATCTTGACAAACCACTATTATCGGCGTATCATACCCTCGCTTCGGTACGGACCGCGTCGGCGCCCTGGTCGTCAGGTCGAGCGCCCACCACCACTTAAGGCTCATGCAGGGAAGGGGCTATGTCCATCGGGAAGAGTCTTCGGACGGCCCCCGGGCCGCACTCAGCCCAGGCCACCGGACGCCATGCCCTCGGCATGTCGCCGGTCGCCAGGCGGCGCGTCGAGTCCGATAGCTACCGTACACGCGGTCAGGCGGTCATGGATGAGCTTCAGGCGCTGGTACACCGCCAGCTCCAGCTTCTGGGTGAAGACCCGGACCGGAAGGGACTGCTCAAGACCCCGGCGCGCGTGGCGAGCTCGTTGTCCTGGCTGACTCGCGGACACACGGTCGACATCACCGATGTGGTCGGCGACGGCGTCTTCCAGGAGGAGCACGAGAGCATGGTGATGGTCCGCGACATCGAGCTCTACTCGATGTGCGAGCACCATCTGCTGCCGTTCTTCGGCAAGGCACACATCGCTTACATCCCCGCCGGCAAGATCATCGGCCTCTCCAAGCTGCCACGCATTGTCGAGGTCTTCGCGCGGCGGCTCCAGGTCCAGGAGCGTCTCACCGAGCAGATCGCCGAAGCCATCGAGACCGTGCTCGAGCCCCGGGGCGTGGGCGTGGTGATCGAGGCGGTCCATCTCTGCATGATGATGCGTGGCGTCGAGAAGCAGAACTCGAAGACGATCACCAGGCCTTGCGGGGACAATTTCGCGAATGCCCGATGACGCGAGACGAGTTTCTCCGGCTCGCGCACCGGGCCTGATTGGGGCACGGCATGTTCACGGTAACGAACCGCATAGTGGGCGACCATTCACAGTGCGTCGTCCTCTCCAACCGGTTCCGCGGAAGGCTCTGCGAGGATCTCGCCCGCCGCCCGGCGCGCCACCTGGCGGCCGGCGAGTTCGTCTACCTGATGGGCGATGTCGCACGCAGTGTCTACCTCGTGCAGCGGGGGCTGGTCAAGACCGCCGTCATCTCGCCGGGGGGCCAGGAGCTGACGCTTCGGATTCATCAACCCGGCGATGTTTTTGGCGAGCTCTGCCTCTGCTCCGGGGAACGGCGCGAGCAAGCGGTCGCGCTCGAGGCGAGCGAGGTGGTCACGATCACGCTCGAGATGCTGGTGGCCCGATTGCGGCAGGACCCTCTGGCCGCGCTCGACCTTGCGTCCGTCACCTGCGAGCATCTCGCCGAGGCCTACGATCGGCTCCGGAGCCTCTCGGCCGACCCCACCATGCACCGGCTCGCGCGGACGCTGATGGATCTTGCGGCGGGCGTCGGCGAATCCGCGCCGGACGGGACGCTGGTCCTCCATTACATCACCCAGCAGGAGTTGGCGCACCTCATCGGAGCCCGCCGCGAGGTAGTCTCCAGCCTGCTCAACCGGCTTCGGGGCCGGGGCTTCATCCGCTACAGCCGCCGGAGTCCGATCACGGTCGACCCTGACGCGCTACGCGCTTTCCTGGAGTCGTTCGGTCATGCGTGAGGCACCGGATGTTAGCTCCATAACTTACGACCACTCCGGCCAAGCCTATGTTGGGCCGTTGTCATGGCGTGGCATCCGCCCGCGCCGTCCGATCGGCGGAACCCAGCGGCGTCAGGGAGACGAGACCGATGCGAGGGATCCTTACGTCCGGGCCACTTCGGATGGCCGGTGCGGCCGCGCTCGTGGGGTGCAGCGTGGCGGCGCTGATGGTCGGCTGCGGGACGACCGGCCCCAGGCCGCCCGATCCCGTCCTGGTGGCCGAGGGGAAGGAGATCTTCCGCTTCGACAGCTTCGGCGACGAGACATTCTGGACCGATACCCTCCGCATTCACGAGGTCATTCAGGCCGCCGTGGATCCGACGACGGCGCTCGCGGTGGGTCTCAAGGTGGATGCCGAGGCGTTGCCTCCCGAGGTGGTGGCGGGTATCCAGAGCGGCGCGATCAGCCTGACCGATCCGGCGACGACGGTGGCGTTGCTGAAGCTGAACGCCGTGGTCGGCCTGAAGGGCACCGTCGAGACGGCGGGCGGCCGCGACACCCTCACGCGGGTCGGCACCACCTGCGCCCTCTGTCACTCGACGGTGGACAACTCCTTCGCCCCGGGCATCGGTTCGCGGCTCGACGGGTGGCAAAATTCCGATCTCAACCCTGGCGCGATCATCGCGCTCTCGCCCGCCCTCTCCACCGAGCAGAAGGCGGTGTACAACTCGTGGGGCCCGGGCAGGTACGACCCTCGCTTCAATTTCGACGGCGTGAACGGGCCCGTCGTCATCCCGCCTGCCTACGGCCTCCTGGGCGTGAACAGCATCATCTACACCGGCGACGGGCCGGACATCGCCTACTGGAATCGCTACGTCGGTGTCACCCAGATGCACGGGCACGGCACCTTCGTCGATTCGCGTATCGGGGCCGACGTGCGGAACCCGCCCGACCTCATCTCCTCCAAGCTCGCGGCGCTCCAGGCGTACCAGCTCAGCCTTGCGGCGCCCGGCCCGCCCGCGGGGAGCTTCGACGCCGCGGCCGCCCAGCGCGGCCGGGTGGTCTTTCAAGGCGCCGGACGCTGCGCGACCTGTCACGCGGGGGACCTGCGCACCGACGCCAACACCCGGCTCCACGACCCGTCCGAGGTGGTGAGCGAGCCGGAGCCGAACGGCGTGCCGAGCTACGCCTCCCGCAGCGCAACCAAGCAGTACCGTACGACGCCACTCCGCGGGCTCCTGCGGCATCCGCCGTACTTCCACAATGGGATCGCGCCGACCTTGGAAGCGGTGGTGGAGCTGTACGACTCGAAGGAAGGTCTCGACCTCACCCCGCAGCAGAAGGCCGATCTGGTGGAGTATCTGAAGTCGCTCTGACCCCAACCCCGAGAGGAACGCTCGCCCGGGGCGAGGCCGAAAGGCCGTCGCTCCGGGCGTTTCGCGTCCCCGATCGCCAAACCTCATCCCAAAGGAGTACGGCCATGTCGTCTACCATTCCCGCCACTCGCACCGCGATGCTCTGGTGCGCGACTCTCGCCGTCGGGCTGGCTGTCGGTGCCTGCGAGCCACGCAAGCAAGAACCCCCAGCAGAACCCGCGGCTGCGCCGCCCGCCGCCGAGGCGCCAGCGGCACCGGCGCTCACCGATCCGGCGATCGCCCACGTGGCGGTCACGGCCAACGCCATCGACAGCGCCATGGGCGAGCTGGCGAAGACCAAGGCTCGGAGCTCCGCGGTGAAGGACTTCGCCCAGACGATGATCACCGATCATGGGGCGGTGAACCGGCAGGCCGTGAAGCTCGCAGGGAAACTCAACGTCACGCCTGAGACCAACGACGTCAGTCGCCAGCTCCAGCAGGGTGCCGATGAGGCCCGCGCCGGTCTCGAGGGCAAGAGCGGGGCCGCGTTCGACCGGGCGTACATGCAGCGTGAGGTGGAGTACCACCAGGCGGTGCTCGACGCGCTCGACCAGGCGCTGATCCCGGGCGCGCAGAACGCGGAGCTCAAGGCGTTGCTCCAGGGCGCCCGGCCCGCGTTCGCGGCTCACCTGGAGCGCGCCAAGCAGCTCCAGGGCACGCTCGGGAACCCGTGACGGCGCGGCGATCCGGGAGCACGCATGCGGCCAGGCGCGCGGCGGCGCTCGCCGCCGCCGCGCTTGGTCTCGCGGCTGCATGCACTCCGCCGCCACCGCGCGCGCACACCGTGGAGATCCGCGGCTTCGCCTACCTGCCGGCGACGCTGGAGGTCGCGGCGGGCGACACGGTCCTGTGGGTCAACCGGGACGTCGTGCCGCACACCGCGACCCGGGATGGCGGAGACTGGGACTCGGGAAGCCTCGAAGCGGAGCGGGCGTGGCGGCTGATCGCCACGCCACAGGGGAGTCAATCGTATTACTGTGCGTTTCACCCCACCATGCGTGGCGTGCTCGTTGTGCGCTGAGGCATGGCCCGGAGGGATGCGAGGCCGGGCGAAACGGGGCGGAGGTGATTCATGTGGCGCCCTGAAGCGCTGGTGATCGACGATTCAGGCAGAATGGAGGCGGCCGCAGCGACCTGGATCGCGATGGCAATGGAGGCCAGTATCCGGCAGCGCGGACGTTGCTCGCTCGCGCTCGCCGGGGGCGCGACACCCCGGCCGGTGTACGAGCGCCTGGCGGCGGAGCCGCTCTCGGAGCGAGTGCCATGGAACAGGGTGGCGGTCTACTTCGGCGACGAGCGGTGTGTGCCGCCCGACGATGGGGCGAGCAATTTCCGGATGGCGAACGAGGCCCTGCTCAGCCGCATCCCGATCCCGCCGTCGCAGATCCATCGTATGGAAGCGGAGCGGCCCGACCGGGAGGCCAGCGCCCGGGCCTACGAGCGACTCCTCCCCGACCGCTTCGACCTCCTCCTCCTCGGCATGGGACCGGACGGGCACACCGCTTCACTCTTCCCTCACTCGCCGGCGACCACGGAGCGCATCAGGCGAGTGGTGCCGGTGACGAGCCCCCATCCACCCGCCTGCCGCCTCACGATCACGCCACCGGTGATTCGCCGCGCGAGGACGATCGGGGTGATCGTAGCCGGCGCCGAGAAGGCGACCACGCTGGCCCGGGTGCTCGAAGGGCCGTCCGTGCCCGAGGAGCTGCCCGTTCAGCTGGCAGCCGACGGATTCTGGTTCGTGGACCGCGCGGCCGCGCGGCGACTGGAGCATGGCGTCGTATGAAGGTGCTCGCGGGTGATGTCGGGGGAACGAGCGCGCGGTTCGCGATCGTTGGAGTCGGGGCCGGAGCCGCCGAGGTCCTCTACCAGGCCCGGTTTCAGAGCAAGGACTTCCCCGGGCTCGGCCCGATCGTGCGCGGATTTCTCACCGAGGCACGAAGCAAGGCAGACCGGGCCTGTTTCGGGGTCGCCTGCCCGGTGGTCAACGGCGACTGCCATACGCCAAACCTGCCCTGGAGCATCAACGCCCGCGCCCTCGCCGGAGAGATCGGCATCCCTAGGACAGCCATCATCAACGACCTCCAGGCGCTGGGGCACGGGATTCAATGGTTGCGCTCCGGGGAGCTGGTCACGCTCCAAGCGGGTGAGCCCGAGGCGCATGGAGTTGTCGCGGTCATCGCCGCCGGCACCGGGTTGGGCGAGGCATTTCTCGTCTGGGAAGGCGATCGCTATCGGGTCCATGCATCCGAGGGCGGCCATGCGAGCTACGCCCCCGGCAGCGCCCTCGAATGCGGGCTGCTCGGATTCCTGCGGGACGCCTTCGGGCACGTGTCCTGGGAGCGTGTGCTGTCCGGTCCGGGGCTGGTGAGCATCTACCGCTATCTGGCGGCGATCGGCCATGCCCCCGAGCAGCCGGACGTGCGCGGCGAGATGGAGCGGGAGGACCCCGCCGCCGCGATCTCGCGTCACGCGCTCGCGGGGACGGACCCGCTTTGCGTCAAGGCGCTCGACGTCTTCGCGTCCGCGTACGGCGCCCAGGCCGGCAACCTGGCGCTCACCGTCATGGCGACCGGCGGGGTGTACCTGGGCGGCGGGATCGCCCGGCGAATCGTGAGCAAGCTCGGAGATGGCACGTTCGTCACCGCATTCAAGGAGAAGGGGCGCCTCGCCGACGTGCTCGCGAGGATCCCCATTCACGTCATCGTCAACCCCAACGTGGGGCTGCTGGGGGCGGCGGCCGTTGCCGCGCGCCTCTAGGAAGAACCGCGGAAGCAGAGAACGTCCGATGTCCCCAGGCATCACACCCAGCGCCACCTCGCTCGACGAGCTCTGCGTCAACGCCATCCGGGTGCTCGCGATGGATGCGGTCCAGCGCGCGGACTCCGGCCATCCCGGTACCCCGATGGGTCTGGCGCCGCTGGCGTACGTACTCTGGACCAGGCACGTCCGCTACAATCCGGCCGATCCGGCGTGGGCCGATCGCGACCGGTTCGTCCTCTCGGCGGGGCATGCGTCGATGCTGCTCTACAGCGTGCTCCATCTCACCGGATACGACCTCCCGCTGGACGAGCTGGAGCAGTTCCGCCAGTGGGGAAGCAAGGCGCCCGGGCACCCCGAGCACGGAGTCACGCCCGGCGTGGAGACCACCACCGGTCCGCTGGGCCAGGGGCTCGGCAATGCGGTGGGCCTGGCCCTCGCCGAGGCCCATCTCGCCGCGGTGTTCAACCGGCCGGGGCACGCGGTCATCGACCACCGGACGTACTTCATCGCCAGCGACGGCGATCTCATGGAGGGCGTCTCGCACGAGGCGGCGGCGTTGGCCGGTCATCTTCGTCTCGGCAAGCTGATCGGCTTCTACGACGACAATCACATCACGATCGAGGGAGACACCTCGCTCGCCGCCAGCGCCGATGTGGGCCGGCGGTTCGAGGCCTACGGGTGGCAGGTGCAGCGGGTCGTGGACGGGAACGACCTCGAGGCGATCGATGCGGCCATCGGCGCGGCGAAGGAGGCCGGGGACCGGCCGTCGCTGATCATCATCCGCACGCATATCGCCTACGGCAGCCCCCACAAGCAGGACACCGCGGAGGCGCACGGGTCCCCCCTCGGCCAGGAGGAGGTCGAGCTTACCAAACGGCGCCTCGGCTGGCCGTCGCTCGAGCCGTTCTACGTTCCGGAGGACGCGGTGGCACGGTGGAGGGAGTACGGCCGGCGCGGGAGCGACTGGCAGGCCGAGTGGAAGCGGCAAAATCAGGCCTACGGCCGCGCCTTCCCCGACGAGGGGCGCGAGCTCGAGCGCCGCCTGACCGGGACGCTCCCGGCCGGATGGGAGGCCGCGCTCCCCGCCTTCACGGCGGAGAACGGGGCGGTCGCAACCCGCGACGCGTCCGCCAAGGTCCTGAATGCGATCGCGGCGCGGATCCCCGAGCTCATGGGGGGCGCCGCCGATCTCGCGCCGTCCACCAAGACGCTCATCAAGCAGAGCCAGGATTTCGCGGCCGGGCGGTACGCCGCGCGGAACCTGCACTTCGGCATCCGCGAGCACGGGATGGGTACGATCCTGAACGGCATGGCGCTGCACGGCGGGATCATCCCCTACGGAGCCACCTTCCTCATCTTCTCCGACTACATGCGTCCGCCGATCCGGCTCGCCGCGTTGATGGAGCTCGGGGTGATCTACGTCTTCACCCACGATTCCATCGGACTGGGCGAGGACGGGCCCACGCACCAGCCGGTCGAGCAGCTGGCGGGGCTCCGGACAGTGCCCGGACTGGTGGTGATTCGCCCGGCCGACGCGGGCGAGACGGTCGAGGCGTGGCGGATTGCCCTCGGGCGGCGACATGGCCCCACGGCGCTGGCGCTCACCCGGCAGAAGGTCCCGTTCCTCGTCCGAGACCGCCTCGCCCCTGCGGCCGGCGTCGCTCGCGGCGGTTACATCCTCGCGGAGCCGGACGCGGGCCCGCCAGAGCTGATCCTGCTGGCCAGTGGTTCGGAGGTGCACATCGTCCTCGCCGCCAGGGAATCGCTTGACGCGCTCGGGATTCGCGCGCGCGTCGTCAGCATGCCGAGCCACGAGCTGTTCGCCGAACAGCCGGCGGCATATCGGGACGAGGTGCTGCCGCCAAGCCTCCGGCACCGGCTGGCGGTCGAGGCCGCCCACCCGATGCCGTGGTATCGATGGCTCGGCGATGCGGGAGAGGTGCTCGGAGTGACGCGCTTCGGCGCCTCGGCCCCGTATGAGCGCATCTATCGGGAGCTGGGGCTCACGGCGGAAAACGTTGTGGCCCGGGTGAGCGCCATGCTGGGGCGGTCGCGGGAGCCTTGACGTGCTTCGGGTGAAGCGAGCGTACGAGGCCCCGGCTCCGGAGGACGGTCGCCGCATCCTCGTGGATCGCCTGTGGCCCCGGGGTTTGAGCAGGGAGAGGGCGGCGATCGACGAATGGGTGAAGGAGGTCGCCCCGTCGAGCCAGCTGCGGCAATGGTTCGGGCACGACCCGGCGAAGTGGAGCGAGTTTCGGAAGCGGTACCGGCAGGAGCTCCGACAGCGGAAGGATCTCGTGCACGCGCTGGCGAGTCAGGCGGCACGCGGCCGGGTCACGCTGGTCTACGGGGCACGGGATGAACAGCACAACGACGCCGTCGCGCTGGCGGAAGTGATCCGGGAGCGCTTGAAGCGTTCGAGCTCCACGCCCCGGCGTCGAGGCGAGTGACATCAGCGACCAGCCGCGGCGCGCGCGGAATGCGCGTCGCTGGGGGAGACGAATACGATGGCGACAGTAAATACGCAGCCGGCAACCACCCGGAGCGGGAGAACCCGCGCGACGATGCGGGCGCTCGCGGAGCTGGGGCAGAGCGTCTGGCTGGACTACCTCCGCCGAGGGATGGTGCGCTCCGGAGAGCTCGAGAGCCTCGTCCACGACGGCCTGCGCGGCATGACCTCCAATCCCACCATCTTCGAGCACGCGATCGGGGGGAGCGCCGACTACGACGACGCGCTGAAGGAGCTGGCGTCGTCACGGAAGACCGATCGGGAGGTGTTCGATGTCCTGGCGATCCAGGACGTGCGGGAGGCGGCGGACCTCTTCCGACCGGTGTACGACCGGACCGATGGCGCCGATGGGTTCATCTCGCTCGAGGTCTCGCCCGGGGTGGCGCGAGACACCGAGGGCTCGATCGCCGAGGCGCGTCGGCTGTGGAACGCGGTGGATCGTCCCAACGTGATGATCAAGATCCCAGCCATGCGAGAAGGGTGGCCCGCCATCGAACGTTGTCTCCGCGAGGGCATCAACATCAACATCACGCTGCTGTTCTCGGTAGAGCACTATCGGGCCGTCCTCGAAGCGTATCTCCGCGCGCTCGAAGCGCGGGTGCGGGACGGCCAGACGGTCGATCGCATCGCCTCCGTAGCCTCCTTCTTCGTGAGCCGGGTCGACACGGAAGTGGACCGGCGCATCGAGGCGAGAGGCGGCTCGCTCATGGCGTTGCGCGGCCGGGTGGCGATCGCCAATGCCCGCCTCGCGTACGCGGCCTTCCTCGAGGTGTCGCGGAGCGCGCGGTGGCTGGCGCTGGCATCGAAAGGAGCCCGGGTGCAGCGCCCGCTCTGGGCCAGCACCGGCACCAAGAACCCGGCGTATTCCGACGTGCTCTACCTGGAATCCCTGATCGGTCCCGACACCGTGACCACCGTGCCCCCGGACACCCTGAGGCTGTTCGAGGAGCACGGCACCGTCAGGCGCACGCTGGCGGACGACCCGGGCGACGCGCGCGAGGTCATGGACGCGCTCGCCGACGGCGGCATCGACTTCGCCGACGTGAATCGCGTGCTGGAAGAGGAGGGGATCGAGAAGTTCGCGGTCTCCTTCGACAAGCTGCTTGGCGTCATCGGCGGGAAGCGGAAGATGTTCGCGGGAAGGACCTCCGCGGAAACATTGCCGCCGCGTCCCTCGACCGATCTCGGCCGGCTCGGCGCCAGGGTGGAGCGCCGCCTCGACGCCTTCAGCCGCAGCGCTGTGGCGCGGCGCATCTGGTCCAGAGACGTCACCGTCTGGAAGGACGACCCGGCGACGCCGGAGCTGAGGGACCGGCTCGGGTGGCTCACGGTGGGGGAGAAGATGGCGCAGCAGGCGGCATCCCTCGCCGCGTTCGGGGATGAGATCAGGGTGTCGTTCGACCGAGTCGTGCTCTGCGGGATGGGTGGCTCGAGCCTGGCGCCGGAAGTGCTCTGGCGGACCTTCGGACGCCGCCCCGGCTACCCGGAGCTCAGCACGCTCGACAGCACGGACCCGCGCGCCATCGCCGCCGCGGACGCCGGGGGCAAGCTCGGAAGGACGCTGTTCATCGTCTCCAGCAAGTCGGGGACAACCCAGGAAACCCTGAGTTTCTACCGTCACTACTGGGAGCTCACCGGCGGGCGGGGCTCGCAGTTCGTCGCGATCACGGATCCCGGGACGCCGCTGGCGACGCTTGCCGCCGAGCGGGGATTCCGCCGCTGCTTTCTCAATCCCCCGAACATCGGCGGGCGCTACTCCGCGCTCTCCTACTTCGGCCTCGTGCCGGCGGCGCTGATCGGCATCGATGTCGGGGAGCTGCTGCATCGCTCGCACCGGATGGCGGAGGCCTGCGCTGCCTGCGTCCCCGACCGCGAGAATCCGGGCGCGTGGCTCGGCGCCGTCATGGGCGAAGCCGCGCTGGCCGGCCGGGACAAGCTGACTTTCATCCTCGC
Organism: Gemmatimonadales bacterium; assembly: GCA_050733355.1. GTDB lineage: Bacteria > Gemmatimonadota > Gemmatimonadetes > Gemmatimonadales > GWC2-71-9 > DASQPE01. The sequence continues at coordinate 10,972 of JBOHSY010000019.1, forward strand.
ACCCGGCGTCTCCGGCCTCGGGCTCTGGGCCGAGCAGTTGCTCGCCGAGAGCACGGGCAAGGAGGGAACCGGAATCATTCCGGTCGTGGGCGAGCCACCGGGCGCGCCGGAGGTGTACGGCAGCGACCGGATCTTCGTCGCGATCACGCTGGCCGACGAGGCCGATCCGGACGCGCTGGTCCGCCTCGACGCGCTGCGGGCCGCCGGTCATCCCGTGGTCCGGCTGACGCTTCGCGACCGATATGACGTCGGATCCGAGTTCTTCCGCTGGGAGTTTGCGACAGCGGTGGCGGGGTCGGTCCTGGGAATCAACCCGTTCGATCAGCCGAACGTGGCGGAGAGCAAGCGGAATACGGAGCGGGTGCTCGGCGGCCGGCCGGCGCCTTCGCGTTCGGCGGGTCGCGACGATCTCGACGCCTTCCTGAGCGGGATCGAGCCGGGCCATTACCTGGCGCTCCTGGCCTACCTGCCGCCAACGCCGGAGCACCGGCGCCGCCTGGATGCGATCCGGGTCGGGCTCCGCGACCGGCTCCGGGTGGCGACCGCGATCGGTTACGGCCCCCGCTACCTCCATTCCACCGGTCAGCTGCACAAGGGCGGTCCGCCGACGGGACACTTTCTGCAGATTCCGGATCCCGCACCCGACGACATCCAGGTCCCCGGGGAGCCATTCACTTTCGGGGAGCTGCTGGCCGCGCAGGCCGAGGGGGATTTCCTCGCGCTCGAGGGTCGCGGGCGGCCCGTCGTGCGGGTCGCGGGGCTGGAGTCACTGGAGGGATGACGATCACCCATGTCTTCTTCGACGTCGGAGGGGTGCTGGGGACCGCGGGCTGGGATGCCGGGCAGCGCGCCCGGGCGGTCGAGCGATTCCGGCTCGACGCGGCGGACTTCGATCAGCGCCACGGCGAGGTCGTCGGCATGCTGGAGAGCGGGCGGATGACGCTGGACGAGTATCTCGACTGCACCGTCTTCGATAAGCCGCGCTCGTTCAGCCGAGACGAGTTCACGGCGTTCATGCGGTCGCAAAGCGAGCCGTTCCCGGACACGATCGCGATCGCACGGGCGTTGGCGGACGCCGGCCGTCATCGGCTGCTGACGATCAACAACGAGTCGGCCGTGCTCAACACGTACCGGCTCCGGCACTTCGGACTCACCGACATCTTTGACGCCTTCTTCAGCTCCTGCTGGCTGGGAGTCGCGAAGCCGTCGCGGCGGATCTTCGAGCTGGCGCTGGGCCTGTCCCAGGCGGAGCCCGCGTGCTCGGTCTTCATCGACGACCGGGAGCAGAACGTCGGACCGGCACGAGCGCTGGGGATGCACACCATCCGGTTCACCAACGCCGCCCAGCTGGCGGCGGAGCTCTTTGCCCTCGGGATCAATACTCGAGAGAGAGGAAGGCAGCCGTGCGACTCGCGATGATCGGTTTGGGCCGCATGGGCGGAAACATGGTGCGGCGGCTGGTGCGAGGCGGCCACGAGCTCGTCGTCTACGACCGGAATCCCGAGGCGGTGAGCGAGCTGGCGGCGCTGGGTGCCGCGGGCGCCGGTGACTGGGCCGATCTGAGCGCGAGGCTGTCCTCCCCCCGGGTGATCTGGGTGATGGTGCCCGCCGGGGCGCCGGTAGACGACACGATCGGGCGGCTCGAGCCCCATCTCGCCGCCGGCGACATTCTGATCGACGGCGGCAACTCGAACTTCCGGGACACGATGCGCCGCGCCACGCGGCTCCGGGAGCGGGGGATCGAGCTGGTCGACGCCGGGACCAGCGGCGGCGTCTGGGGACTGGAGAACGGCTACTGCCTGATGCTCGGCGGCTCGCCCGGGGCCGTCGCGCACTGCGAGCCGATCTTCCGGACGCTGGCGCCCGAAGAGGGCTACGCACATGTCGGCCCGGCCGGTGCCGGACATTTCGTGAAGATGATCCACAATGGCATCGAGTACGGGATGCTCCAGGCCTATGCGGAGGGGTACGAGATCCTCCGCGCGTCACAGGACTTCTCGCTCGACCTGCATCAGGTCGCGGCTGTGTGGAACCACGGCAGCGTGGTCCGTTCCTGGCTGAACGAGCTGGCCGAGCGGGCGTTCGCCGGAGACGCCGATCTCTCGAACATCAAGGGATATGTGGAGGACTCCGGGGAGGGGCGATGGACGGTGCAGCAGGCGCTCGACCTGAACGTTCCGGCGCCGGTCATCACCCTTTCGCTGCTCGCCCGGTTCCGGTCCCGGCAGGACGAGTCGTTCGGCGCGAAGGTGATCGCCGCGCTGCGGCACGAGTTCGGCGGTCACGCGGTAAGGTCGCAGTGACCGGCACGCTCGCGGTGCCGCTACGGATCCCCGAGCAGCTCGCCGCGTCGCCGCGGCCGATCAAGCGCGGGGAGCCCTGCACCATGGTCATCCTGGGCGCCGGTGGCGATCTGGCGCGCCGGAAGCTCATCCCGTCCCTGTTCCACCTCATGCGCGACGGCTTGCTGCCCGACGATTTCAGCATCGTCGGGGTCGCGCGCGGTCCGATGACCGACGGCTCGTTCCGCGAGGCGATGCACGCCGCGCTGGCGGAATTCGGCGAATCGGGGGCTCCGGAGGAAGCGACCTGGAGCCGGTTCGCCGAGCGCCTGGTCGCGGTCAGCGGGGACCTGAGCGATCCGGCGACTTATGGCGCGATGGGAAAGTCCCTCGCGGCTCTCGAGCGAGGAAGCCGAACGGAGCGCGGCCGGCTCTTCTACCTCGCGCTCCCGCCGAGCACCTACCGCGCGGCCATCGTGCACCTGTCGGAGAGCGGTCTTGCCCAGCGCCTGGCTGATCCCGAGCGGCGTCCGTGGGTCCGGATCATCGTCGAGAAGCCGTTCGGGCGTGACCTCGAGAGTGCGCGCGCACTCAACCAGATGATCGCCGAGCGGTTCGCGGAACATCAGGTCTACCGGATCGATCACTATCTCGGCAAGGAGGCAGTCCAGAATCTCCTTGTCTTCCGCTTCGCCAACTCGATCTTCGAGCCGGTCTGGAACCGTGACCACGTCCATCACGTCCAGATCACCGCCGCCGAGAGCGTCGGTGTGGAGCACCGGGCCGGGTACTACGAGGAAGCCGGTGTCGTCCGGGACATGTTCCAGAACCATCTGCTCCAGCTCCTCGCGCTCACCGCCATGGAGCCTCCGGCCACGTTTCGTGCCGACGCGGTGCGGGACGAAAAGGCCAAGGTGCTCGCTGCGATCCGGCCGGTGCCCGCGGACGAGATCGACCGCTGCGCCGTGCGGGGACAGTACGGTCCAGGTCTGATCGGAGGGGAGCGGGTGCCTGGCTACCGGGACGAGGAGCGCGTCGCGCCCGGCTCCACGACGCCCACCTACGCCGCGCTCCGCCTGGTGATCGACAACTGGCGCTGGCAGGGCGTTCCGTTCTTCCTCCGGTCGGGAAAACGGATGCCGCGCCGGGTCTCCGAGATCGCGATCCAGTTCCGCCGGCCGCCGCACGTGATGTTTCCGCCGGCCGCGGGGCAGAGCATACCGCCGAACGTGCTGGCGTTCCGCATCCAGCCCGACGAGGGGATCTCGCTCTGCCTGGAAGTGAAGGTGCCCGACATCACTCTCAGGCTCGCGACCGCGAACATGGATTTCAGCTACGCGGAGCGCTTCGGTCCGTCCGGGCACTCGGCCTACGAGACGCTGCTCCTCGACTGCATGCGGGGCGATGCCACCTTGTTCGCCCGGAGCGACGCGGTCGAAGCCGCGTGGCGTGTGGTCGATCCCTTCATCGAGGCGTGGGAGCGGCGCGGGCGGGAGGACCTTCCCTTCTACGCTGCCGGAGGCTGGGGGCCGGCCGTGGCGGACGAGCTGGTCGGCCGGGACGGAGCGACCTGGCGCACTCCGTGACCGACTCGCGGAAGCTGGACCAGCAGGATGCGGCTGTACGCGCCGTGGATCTCCTGCGGCCGGCGATGGTGGTCGGGCTCGGGAGCGGCTCGACCGCGCGGATCGTGATCGAGGAGATCGGCCGGCGGATCGAGCGCGGTGCCTTGAACGGGGTGCTCGGCATCCCTACCTCGCGCGCGACGCAGCGCCATGCCTTGGCCTGCGGCATCCGCCTCACGACGCTCGAGGACCACCCCCAGCTCGACCTCACCATCGACGGCGCCGACGAGGTGGACCGCGAGGGCAATCTGCTCAAGGGCGCAGGCGGCGCGCTCCTGTGGGAACGGATCGTCGCGGGCTGTTCCCGCCGACTGGTCATCGTCGTGGATCGCACCAAGCTGGTGGATCGCCTTGGGACCGAGCAGCCGCTGCCGATCGAGGTCGCCCCGTTCGGATGGAGCACCCATCTGGCGGCGGTCCGCGCGCTGGGGGGCGAGCCGACGCTGCGGATGGGCGCGAGGTCGGCACCATATCGCACGGACGGGGACCACTATCTCATCGACGCCCGCTTCCCCCACGGTATTCCCGAGCCCCGGGCCGTTGCCCAGGCGCTCCGCTCGCGCCCGGGCGTGGTGGAGACCGGCCTCTTCCTGGGTCTGTCGCCCGAGGTGATCGTCGGTGCTCACCCTCAGGCCAGTTGATAGAAGGCGCCGATGATCGCGCCGTAGACCAGGTGGGCCAGCAAGGCGAGCAGCGGCGTTCGGCGGCCGTAGTTCAGCGCCAGCAGCCCGGGCGGCTCCAGCATCCGCGTCGGCTCGGGCCCGCGTTCCTCGCTCGCCATCCGCGGGTGGAACCCCGGGAGCACCGGCATCAGCGCCACGAGCACCGCCAGTCCGTGCACCAGGCCGATCCCGCCGCCGAGCCACCACGTGGCCCGCCCCCAACTCTCGAAGGCCAGCGCGTAGAGGAAGGCGAAGAGCCAGCCGTTCAGGAGATGCGCCAGGAAGCCGACCATGGCCGCGCGGTCGCGATTGGCGGTGAACATCGTCCCGAGTATGAACGGCAGGCTCATGCGGGAGAGGCCAAGACTCTGACCGCCCTGCACGATGGTCGTGAGGACGATCGTCGCGACGAAGCCCCAGAGGAGGATGCTCTCCAGGTTCATACCCGGCCCGACGGAGTAGTCGCGGCCGCCGCGGCCTTCCGCTCCGCCGCGAGCTCGGCCGGGTGAGCTGGACGGCGGTCCGGCCCCGCCAGGGTGAGCGCGGCGTCGATCAGTCCCACGTGAGTGAACGCCTGGGGGAAGTTGCCCAGCGGCGCACCGCTCTCGGGGTGAATCTCCTCGGCGAAGAGGCCGACGTCGTTCGCGTAGTCCAGGAGACGCTCGAACGTCGCAGCGGCGCCGGCGGGATCGCCCGCCAGGGTCTGTGCCGTCACCGCCCAGAAGCTGCAGATGCCGAACGCGCCTTCGCCGGGTGGGAGCCCGTCGTCTGTCAGGTAGCGGTACAGGAGCCCGTTGCCGCCGAGATGTGCGCGGACGGCCGCCAGCGTACCACGCATGCGCGGGGACGCCGGATCGGCGTAGCCCGAGCGGCCGAGTTGCAGCAGGCTCGCGTCCACGGCGGTGCCGTCGAGTACGCTGACATAACTGCCGAGGCGCTCGTCGAATCCGTGCCGCTCGATCGCGTCCCGGATGCCCGCCTGCTCGCGCGCCAGTCTCTCCGCCGGCACGCGGAGCCGTCCCGCCGCGTGGAGCCGGAGCAGCCGGTCCAGCGCGACCCAGCACATCGCCTTGGAATAGGTGTGCTGCCGCCGGCCGGCGCGAATCTCCCAGATGCTCTCGTCCGGCTCGCGCCAGCGCCGGCATACCGTCTCACCGAACGCGACGAGCATCCGGGCGGTCACGCGGTCCAGGCGTCCGCCCCGCTGCACGAACTGGTACACCGCGTCGAGCACTTCGCCGTACACGTCCAATTGAAGCTGCGCCTCGGCGGCATTCCCCACCCGTACCGGGCGCGAGCCAGCGAAGCCGGCGAGGTGCTCGAGCGCTTCTTCCTTCAGCTCGGGACCGCCGTACACGTCGTAGAGGATCTGCAGCTCGGGCCAGGTGATCCGGGTCGTATGGATCAGCCACGCGAGGAAGGACTCCGCCTCCGCGGGATATCCGAGATCGAACAGGGCCTGCAACGTGAGCGAGGCATCCCGCAACCAGCAGTACCGGTAGTCCCAGTTACGGGTGCCGCCGGGCCACTCCGGCAGCGACGTCGTCGGCGCGGCGACCACCGCGCCGGAGGGCGCGTACGTCATGAGCTTGAGCGTGAGCGCGCTGCGCAGCACCGCCTCGCGGTACGGCCCCGCGTACGTGCACCGGGAGGCCCACCCTTCCCACCACGCGATCGACGTCCTGATCTTCCGCTCGGCGACGGCGCCGAGCGGAGGGATCACCGCCGGCTGGCCCTGACTGAAGACCAGGGACACGCAGCAGCGCGCACCCGCGCTGAGCCGGGCGCGCCCGCGGGCCGCGGCCCCGTCATCGGAGAGCGTGAGCGGCAGATCGCCGCGGAGGATGAGCACCGTGTCGCGGTGCCCGTAATGGACGCCCAGGACGCCCCGGTCGCGGAGGCGCGGTGTCGTGCGCGCGTAGTCCGGCCGGGGGTCGCACACGAGCTCGATCTCCACCTCACCCCTCACGCACTCGATGGCGCGCAGGATCTGATGCTGGGGCCACAGCTCGCGCCCCCTGTCCGCCTCGGAGCACACCGGCATGAGATCGGTGAGCCGCAGGAGCCCGGAGGGCGTCCGAAACGTCGTCTCGAGGACGTTCGTGTGGCCGATGTACCGGCGCTCGGCGGAGAACGGGCCGACCGGCCGCACGGCGAAGCGGCCACCCTTCGCCGGATCGAGGAGGGCGCCGAACAGCGACGGGCTGTCGAACCGAGGCCAGCAAAGCCAGTCGACCGAGCCGTCGCGGGAGATCAGCGCCGCCGAGCGACAGTCACCGATGATCGCGTAATCGCCGATGGATGGCTGCGTAAGGCTATCGTCGCGCATTCGACGCCAGCGCGTCGAGGCGCGCCACCTCGGCGCGCTCGAACGCCAGCTCCGCTGCCAGGCTGTCCCGGTCGCGGCCGATGGTCGCGACCGCCGTGATCCGGCCACCCTCCCGGTAGGCCACGAGCGCGTCCCGCGCCTCCAGGCTGCCGCTGATGCCGACTTGCGCCGAGCGCTCGTGGTGGCCGACGTAATTCAGCGCCACATCGTGGTGCCAGGTCCAGAAGAACGGTACGTCGGTGTACCGCACGCCCTCCCCGAGCATGTTCCGCGCTGCCACCTGTCCCTGGCGCTCGGCGACCACCCAGTGCTCGATCCGCAGCCGGCGGCCGCTGCGCACGTCGGGCCACGCGGCGATGTCGCCCGCCGCGAAGATCCCCGGACGAGACGTCTCGAGGTACTCGTTCACCCGCACGCCATTCTCCACCGCCAGCCCGGCCCGCTGCGCCAGATCCACCGCGGGCCGCACGCCGATGCCGACGACCACGATCTCGGCAGGAAGCGTCGTGCCGTCATCGAGCGTCACGGCGGCTCGGGACACCGCCCGAACCGTCTGCCCGAGATGGAAGCTGACGCCGTTGGTCTCGTGGACCTGCTGGAGGAACTGGCCGACCTCGCGACCGAGCGAGCGCTCGAAGGGCACGGCGTCCCGGCTCACCACGGCGACGGCGAGGCCGCGCTTCCTGAGCGACGCGGCGACCTCCAGTCCGATGAAGCTCGACCCCACCACGACGGCGCGCCGTGCCGTGCCGGCCGCCGCGATGATGGCGCGGCAGTCGGCGAGCGAGCGCAGGGTGAAGACGTGGGGCAGCGCGTGAAGGGCGGGATCGAGCCGGATCGGCTCGGCCCCGGTGGCGAGGAGGAGACGGTCGTAGGCCAGACTCCGCCCGTCTTCGAGCCGGACGGCGCGCGCCTCGGGGTCGATGGCGGCAGCACGGACGCCCATGAGGAGCTCGATACCGCGGTCGGCGTAGAACTCCGGCGGCCGGAGCGGGATCCACTCCTCCTGGGCAGTGCCCGCGAGATAGTCCTTGGAAAGGTTGGGGCGATCGTAGGGACGATCCGGCTCGGCGCCGATCATGAGGACTCGGCCCTGATAGCCCCGGCGCCGCAGCATCTCGGCCGCAGCGTTCGCGGCTGCGCCGGCGCCAAGGACTACCGTGGTGCGCGAGTCACCCACGCTCGCGGCCGGTGGCGGAGTGTCGCCCGCCGGCAGCTTGCCACGCAGCCGGATCAGCCCGTCGCGCTCCTCGACCCTCCAGCACGGGAGCGGATCCAACGCCGGCGCGCGCAGGGCCTCGCCGGTGCGGAGGCTGAAGCAGGCGTGATGCCAGGGGCAGCGGACGGTGCCGTCGGCGACGATCCCCTCGGCGAGCGGCCCGCTGTAGTGCGTGCAGCGCGCCCCCACCGCGAACACCTCGCCCGCGGTGCGGGCGAGAAGTACAGCCTCACCGTCGGCGTGGCCCGCCAGCAGGCCGCCCTCGGCCAGCTCGCGCGCATCCACCCCCACGGTCAGGTCGGGGCCGGACAACTCCGGCGCGGTTTCGCTCATGGCGTTCTCCTCCGGTGCGACGCCCGGTGCTCAGGGGGACTTCAGGTACTCGACGAGGTCGCCCTTCTGCTGTTCGCTGAGTCCGAGGTCGCGCACCCGGTCGTAGTGGTCGACGACATCGCGGAGCGTCGGCGCGCTGCCGTCATTAAAGTAGGGCGCGCGCTGCCACAGCGCCCGGGCGGCGTCGTACGGTAGCCCTTTTGCGTCGTTCGCGCCGCATAGCGCTCCCCTCGCGGCCGCGACGCCGAGGGTGGGATCGGGCCCGCCCCGATCAGAAGCCTCGGTGCGGCGCCGGAGCGGCGCTGACGTCCCTCTTGCCCAGCTCGGACTCCAGGCGTTGCGCGGCAAGCATGTGGGCCTCGAACGCCGGCGCCACCTTGAGCACCAGCGCTTTGAGCTCGCCGTTCGTGATCGCCGGGAGCAGCGTCGTCTTGATCGCGTCGATCACGGCCTTGTGGAACGCGACCTCGTGCCGCAGGAACGCCCGGTCGAACTCGACTCCGCGCTTCGCGCGAAGCGAGGCCATCGCCTCCGCGTGCGCCTTGGCGCTGGCATCGTCGGCCGGGGGCGTCGGGGTGACATCGAGCTTCTTCGCGAGGTCGCGCCCGAGCTGCCGGACCGCCTTGTGATCCGTCACGAGCATGGCGCCGTAGTCACGCACTTCCTTCGAATGCCCCCGCTCGGCGGCCAGGCTGCCGGTTTCGATGTCCGCGGTGTTGGCGGCGTCGAAGATGGCGACGATGGTCGCGTCGTCGAGACGCGGGTCTCCGGCGGGGGGTGGCTCCGCGGCCGGGGTGGCGGCGAGCAGCAGCGCAGCGGAGAAAGCAAGGAGCGCGACTGTGGTGGTGGGCTTCAGCATGGCAACTCTCCAGCGAATGGGTGAGATCAGCCGAACGGCGCCGTTGCGCCGCTCCGGTCAAGAGTCGTGGTATTAGTAGTATTTGTCAAGTAGTTATTGTTGTTACTTGATATTTCGAGCCCTGCGGGCCACATTGGGGAGTTCGTCGACCGGAGAGAATGATGACCCAGCCCGCCAGCGGGGACCGGCGGTTCATGGAAACGACGAGGGGACAGATCGTTGCCCTGCTGCGGCGCGGGCAGCGAACGGTGGACGAGGTGGCCCGAACACTCGACCTCACCGACAACGCCGTGCGTGCACACCTGGCCACCCTCGAGCGCGACGGATTGATCCGGCAGGGCGGGGTCCGCCGCTCCGCGGGAGCGGGGAAGCCGGCGTCGCTCTACGAGCTGCATCCGGATGCCGAGCCGCTCTTTTCCCGGGCCTACGCGCCGTTTCTGAGCGCGTTGCTGGAGGAGCTCGCGAGCCGGCTCTCGCGCGACGAGATCGAAACGCTGCTGGAAGGCATGGGACGCCGGCTGGCGGCCGCCTCGCTGCCGCCCCCCACCGCGACCTTCAAGCTCAGACTGCGGGCAGCGGTCGAGCTGTTGAACTCACTGGGCGGAGCCGCGGATCTCGAGGAGCGGGACGGGGTGCACGTGATTCGCGGGTGCGGGTGCCCCATCTCCGCGGCGGTCGCGCGCCGGCCCGAGGTCTGTCGGGCGGTCGAAGCGCTGCTGAGCGACGTCGTGGGAGTCCGGGTGCGGCAGTGCTGCGCCCAGGGTGAACGCCCGAGCTGCTGCTTCGAGGTCCCGTCGGCCGCCTGACGCCCTAGGCGCTGCCGCATCAAGTCACGGCCGGGCCAACTGAAGCCGCGGCTCCACTGTGCGCTCGGGCTCGGCTCCCCCGTTGAAAGCCACCGCCGGGGGGACATGGTCGCGCCACCGGATTGCCGGTCCGGGAGAGTCGGCGCTGCTGGCGATTCGGCGGTGGGGGCAGCAGATTCGAAATACCTCCTTCGGTCCTGGCCGTGCCCGGCACATCCTTCGGGTCGCTCGGCGACGTACTTGGTGATGCCTACGCGCTCGAGCGCGAGCTCGGTCGCGGTGGCATGGCGACCGTCTACCTGGCGGAGGATCTCAAGCACCACCGGAAGGTTGCCGTCAAAGTGCTCCGGCCCGAGCTGGCGGCGACGCTCGGGCCCGACCGGTTCCTGCGCGAGATCGAAGTCGCGGCTCACCTGCAGCACCCTCATATCCTCCCGCTGTACGACTCGGGACAGATCGGCGGCTCGATCCTCTACTACGTCATGCCCTACGTGGAAGGAGAATCGCTGCGCCAGCGGCTCGACCGGGACCGGGTGCTGCCGCTCGACGAGGCGCTGCAGCTCGCCCGCGAAGTCGCCGACGCGCTGAGCCAGGCGCACGCCCACGGCGTCGTCCACCGGGACATCAAGCCGGAGAACATTCTGCTGGAGGCCGGGCACGCGGTCGTGGCCGACTTCGGGATCGCGCGGGCGGTCAGCAGGGCCGGGGGGGAGGAGCTCACGGCCACGGGCGTGGCGATCGGCACGCCGCAGTATATGAGTCCCGAGCAGGCCGCGGCGAGCCAGGAGGTGGACGGACGGACCGACATCTACTCGCTGGGCTGCGTGCTGTACGAGATGCTGACGGGTACTCCTCCGTTCACCGGGGTGAGCGCGCAGGCGGTGATGGCCCGGCACGCATTGGATCCCGTGGCGCACATCCGCACTGTCCGCGGCACCGTCCCCGAGGCGGTGGAGCAGGTCGTGTTACGGGCGCTCGCCAAGGTGCCCGCGGACCGCTACGCGAGCGCCCGCGAGCTCGCGGATGCGCTGGCAGCGGCCTCACGGACGCAGGTAGTTCCGTCAATACCACAACGGAAATCGCGGCTTTCCATCGTGCCGCTCGGCCTCCTCGCTACCGTAGCGGTCCTGGCGATCGGCGGCTGGTGGATATCGAACCTGATCGCCGGCGGTCGGGCCCGTCCTGGCAAACCGGCTACGACCGGCCCCGCGCTGAACAAGATCGCCGTCCTCTCCTTCGCCAATCTGTCGTCCGATACCGCGGACGCGTATCTCGCCCAGGGGATCAGCGAAGAGATTGCCTCCAGGCTGGGAGACTTCTCAGGAATCAGGGTTGCGAGCCGCAGCACGGTCGGCCGACTGGAGCGCGCCGACACCGCCAATCTCTCGACGTACGCCCGGACGCTGGGCCTGCGCTATCTGGTCGAAGGGAGTGTGCGTCGGGCGGGTACCCAGGTCCGCGTCTCGGTCCGGCTGGTCAACGCCTCCGACGGCTTCCGGACCTGGAGCCGGAGCTACGACCGCGCCGCGGTGAGCCTCCTCGACCTGCAGGACGAGATCGGCACCGACGTCGCGCGGGCGGTTGCGAGTCGTCTGCCATCGACGGAATCCATGCCGGAGAGAGCCAGACCGACCCGTGACCCGGCGGCCTACGACCAGTTGTTGCGCGGGAACCACTATCTGGCCCAACGCAATCCCCGAAGCCTGACGCGGGCCATCGAGGCGTACTCCGAGGCCGCTCGGCTCGACCCGACGTTCGCGCTGGCGCACGGGCGGCTCGCCTACACCCACGGTCTGCTGCTCGACTGGGGCTGGTCCTACGAGGGGCTACCACCGGAGAGCATCATGGCCCGGGGGTTGGAGGCCGCCGACCGAGCCATCCGTCTCGACACTACGATCGCGGAGGCGTGGCAGGCGCGCGGTCAGCTATCGAGGCTCCGGAATCCGCGTACGCTCGCCGGGGTCCGCGAGGCCAGTGAGCGAGCGGTGAATCTGGACCCCGGGAACGCGGAGGCGCACCACGAGTACGGCATGACGCTGCGACTCCTGGGAGACGATGCCGCTGCGGGCGCCCAGTTCCGTAACGCACTGGCCATCGAGCCCGACCGACCCATGAGCATGCTCCACCTCGCCTGGATTGACATGGCGGGACGGCGGTATGCGGACGCACGCCGCTGGCTCGACAGCGCAACGGTGATCAACCCGGGGTTCTACCAGGCACACGCGGAGCGGGCCGCCCTGCGGCTGGTGAGGGGAGACACGGCGGGTGCCCGCGCCGACGCGGAAACCACCGTCCGACTCAGGCCGGCGGAGGATGCGCTCACCGGCGAGAGCGTCCTGCTGGCGCTGGAGCGCCGGAGCGGTGACAGCGCGCGTGCGCGAGCGCACCTGGCCCGGCTCAGAGCCCATGCGCCCCGGCCCGACAGGGTGGCGGTCCACCAGGCCGCCGCATGGGCCGCCGTGCTCGTGGCGGCCGGGGAGGAGCAGCTGGCCATCGATTTCCTCGAGCGCGTCCGCGTGGATCCGCCACACCTGCGGATGCACCTGAAGGATGTGCACTTCGACGCCATTCGGTCGAATCCGCGGTTCCAGCGGCTGGCTGCCGGCCCGCGGGTGCTCGAGGCTCGGTAAGGGGAGAGGAGGAACCGGTCACTCGAGCTCGACTTCGTGACGAATCCGCTCGGCGGGCGAACCGTCCGGAGTGAAGTTGCGTTCCACGAAGACAACGCCGCCGTCCCGCCCGACGAGCACCACGGTGGAGGAACCCGTCCCGTAACCTCGCAGCCGGACGCATGCAGAGTGAGGGATTTCAGTGTCGGGTCTCATCGTGAGCTGAGAAACAGGTAGAGCCCGAACCCGCCGATACCCGCCCCGGCGATCGTCACGATCTCCTCGTCGACCAGAAGTCCCGTGAGGATCCCGGCCCCGCCGACGATCATCAGCACCTCACCTTTCCGCCGCCTCGAGGTCTGCGCCGGCACCAGCTGCCGCTGCATCGGCGCTCCCCAATGGGGTGACGTGTCGCTCCGGAGCGGGGCGGTGGCCGCGAGCTGCCCGCTCCAGCCGGTGACGACCTGATGGCCCAGGGACTGTGCGGCCGCCGAGCCGCTCGGCAGGAAAACGAGTGCGGCTGCCAGACCGACGCTCCACCATCCGTGGATCATGTGTCGCCTCCTGTGGGGGTTGGGTGACCCTACGAATCCACCACCTGCAGATGCCCTGACCTCGCACGGCGGCGGCCCCGGTTGTCGGTCACCGTCATCTCGAGGGTGTACTCGCCCGGACGCGCCGCATCGAGGCCGATCGTCCGCCGCCGCGAGGTCTGCGCCGGCACCAGCTGCCGCTGCATTGGCGCTCCCCAATGGGGTGACGTGTCGCTCCGGAGGGGGGCGGTGGCCGCGAG
>JBOHSY010000020.1:0-1941 GCA_050733355.1 Gemmatimonadales bacterium
CACCAGCACGGGGACGCGGAGCGCGGCGACGAGCTCGCGGGCGGCGTCGGCCAGCTCGCGCGGCGTCGCGCGCTTGAGCCGGAGCTGGACCGACGTCGCGCCACCCCGCTCGGCCGCGCGTGCCAACGCCACCAGATCGCGCCCCGCCAGGCAGGCGTCGTCCGTCACGAGCATCAGCCGGAGCGCCGACACTAGATTATCCGCCATGTCCGCCCCCTCCCAGCCGCGCCTGCATGGGATTCGCGGCGCCACCACGGTGGAGCGCAACGACGCCACCGAGATTCTCGCCGCCACCGACGAGCTGCTGCGCGCCATCATCGAGGCCAACGAGCTCCGGCCGGACGACATCGTGAGCGCGTTCTTCACCGTGACGCGGGACATCGACGCCGCGTTCCCCGCCCGGGCGGCCGAGGACTTCGGCTGGAACATCGTGGCGCTGCTGCACGCCGGCGAGATCCCCGTCCCCGGCTCCCTGCCCCGCTGCATCCGGCTCCTGGTGCACGCCTACACCGCGCGCTCGCGCGCTGAGATCCGGCACTGCTATCTGCGCGGCGCGACGGTGCTCCGCCCCGACCGCGTGTGATCGAGGTCCGCGTCACCGCCCGCGGGGCCGAGCGGTGGGTGCGCAGCCATCCCTGGATCTACCGCAGCGACGTGCGTGACGAGCCCGGCGAGCCCGGGCTCGTACGCGTGCTCGACCCCCGCGGGCGGTTCATCGGCCAGGCGCTCTGCTCACCCCGCTCGGAGATCCGTCTCCGGCTCCTCGAGCGCACCGAGCGGCCGGTGGATGCCTCCTGGTGGCGCGAGCGGCTGGCCGCCTGCCTCGCGCGCCGGCGCGGGATCGACGCCACCGCTTACCGAGTGGTGCACGGCGAGGGCGACGGGCTCCCCTCGCTCGTGGTGGATCGCTACGATCGCTGGGTGGTGGCGCAGCTCCTGTCCGCCGGTCTCGAGACGCTGCGCGCCGACGTGCTCGACGCCGTGGCCGAGGTGCTGCGGCCCGACGGCATCCTGCTGCGGCACGACACGCCGGTCCGCCGCCGGGAAGGGTTGCCGGACGACACCGGGACGGCGCGTGGCGACGTGCCCGACCGGGTGGAGGTCCGGGAGGGCCCGGTGCGCTACTTCGCGGCGCCGTGGACCGGACAGAAGACCGGCGCCTTTCTCGATCAGCGTTCCAACCGCCTCCTGGCCGGCGCGCTCGCCGCACCGGGCGGCCGGGCGCTCGACTGCTTCGCCTATCACGGCTCCTTCGCGCTCCACCTCGCGACCCGGGCCGCGCAGGTGCTGGCGCTCGACGCGAGCGCCGAGGCCCTCGCGCGCGGGGCCGAGAACGCCGCGCTCAACGGTTTCGGGAACGTCGAGTGGCGCGAGGCCGACGCGTTCGAGACCCTGCGCACGCTCGAGCGCGCCCGCGAGCGCTTCGACACCATCGTGCTCGACCCGCCCGCCTTCGCCAAGTCGCGGAACGCCGTGCCGCAGGCGCTCCGCGGCTACCGGGAGATCAATCTGCGGGCGATGCGGCTGCTCGCCCCCGGCGGGGCGCTGCTCACCGCCTCGTGCTCCTTTCACCTGCGCCGCCCCGCGTTCTTCGCCATGCTCGCCGAGGCTGCCGGGGACAGCGGCCGCCGGCTCGCGCTCGAGTCCGTGCTCGGCCAGAGCCAGGACCATCCGGAGATTCTCACCGTGCCGGAGACCGGATACCTCAAGGGCGCGGTGCTCCGGGCGGACTATGTCTAGTCTCGAGGGTCGCGGGTCGAGTGTCGAGTGTCGCTACTTCACGTCACTGGCACTTGGCACCCGACACTCGATACCCGACACCGTTGACAGCACCGACCTCCTGTTCCCACTTTCTAGGCGGGGTTCGCCCGGCGCTTCTCCGGCGCCCGTGATTCCGCTTCAGGATTCGCTGATGGCTCTGTCGCCCGCGACCACCGTCGG
>JBOHSY010000021.1:0-43910 GCA_050733355.1 Gemmatimonadales bacterium
ACCGCTTACCGCTTACCGCTCACGGTTTTATCTTCCGCCCGCAGTCTGGGACAGGTGTCCGAGTGGCTGAAGGAGCCGGTCTCGAAAACCGGTATACCGGCAACGGTATCGTGGGTTCGAATCCCACCCTGTCCGTTCATCTCCCCCAGATGCCAGTTCCCACTCCTGACCAGCGGGCCGGCTGCCTGCTGGGCCTCGCGCTGGGCGACGCCCTTGGATTCGTCGTCGAGGCGGAGCCGCCGGAGGTCGCGGCAGCCTACGTTCGCGACGAGCTCCGCGCGGGCCGCGCCGGCGCTCGCAGCCATCCCGCGTTTCCCTTCGGCCAGTACAGCGATGACACGCAGCTTGCCCGCGAGCTGCTGTTGTCGGTGCGCGACTCGCGCAGGTTCGACCCGGCCGCGTTCGCACGCCGCGTGGCCGCACTCTTCGCCCAGGGCCGCGACGTGGGCGCCGGCCCCGGAAGCCGGGGTGCCGCACTTCGCCTCGCGGCGGGCGTGCCGTGGACGGAGGCGGGCGCTCCCGCCCCATACGCGGGCAACGGCAGCGCGATGCGGGCGGCGTCGATCGGTCTCCTCGCACGGGGCGACATCGGGACGCTGATCCACGTCGCGGTGGAGCAGAGCCGCGTAACCCATCAGGACAGCCGGTGCGCGGGCGGTGCGGTGGCCATGGCGGGTGCGGCGGCGCTCGCGGCCGGGAGCGTGGGCGGGCCGATCGACCCGGCGGCGTTCGTCACGGAGCTGGCCGGCTGGGTGAGGCCCGTCGACGAGGCGATCGGCCGGGCCGTAGCGTTGGGCGGACGGTGGGCCGGGCTCGACCCGCACCGCGCCGCGGGCGAGCTGCGTGCCGCCGGACTCGATCCCGAGGCGGAGGATCCGTGGCCCGGGGTGTCGTCCTGTGTCGTGCCGAGCGTGGCCTGGGCGGTCTACGCGTTTCTGCGCTCGCCGGACTCGTACTGGGACACGGTCTGTACGGCGGTGGAAATCGGTGGTGATACGGACACGCTCGGTGCCATGGCGGGGGCGCTGGCGGGGGCGCGGCTGGGTGCGGGCGCGCTCCCGGCGCCGCTGCTCGGTCGGCTCACGGACCGCGGCGAGTGGGATGGGGCCGCGCTGGCCGATCTCGCGAAGAGGTCGCTGCGCTTATAAGGAAGGGGGGAACGTTCCGCCCGGAAACGCTAGATCGTTGTGGCGGGGGTGTTTCAGAAGCCAACCGGATGTGTCTCTCGGTGTTGCAGAACCGTCATATCACCTGTACATTACCGCCGTTCCGCCGGACTGGGTCTCGGGCGCCAACCCAGACACGGGCCGCGCCCGGGGCCGAATGGCGCGAACGCGTCACTGTTCGGGGGGATCATCTCCCCACGATTAATGAAGCTAGACATCACCCGCGAATCGCACGCCGCGCCTTCCCGCGGCCTCCGATTCGACACATCTGTTGAGATGCCGCAGCGCGGCGAAACGTTGCGCGTGCCGGGCATCGCGCGCAGTCCCAACATCCGAGCTAGCCCCGACTGAGGACTTACGCCGCCGGGAGACCGACGGTTTCAGTCCGGGCAGGGGTGCTCCCGCCGCCGGTTGACGTGGGGGCGTCAGGTGCAGGCCCAGTTCGCATTGCAGTCCGGCTTTCAATGACAATGGAGGAGGAGGCATGGGATCAGCACTTCGTCGGTTAGTGGCGAGTGGTGCTGCCGTCGCATTGCTCCCCGCATGGCTCGCGGCCCAGGAAGCGGCCGTGATCTCGGGGGCGGTGACTGGCGAGAGCGGCAGGCGACTCGCTGGCGCGTCAGTGAGCATCCAGCAGCTAGGGCTCGGCGCCACCAGCCGGGACGATGGTCGGTATACCATCCTCGTGCCCGCCGCACGAGTCACTGGCCAGCAGATCACGCTCACTGCGCGGGCCATCAACTACAAGCCCCAGACAGTCACGGTCACCCTGAGCGAGGGGCAGATCACGCAGGACTTCGGTCTCGCCCCTAATCCGCTCAACCTGGGTGAGATCGTGGTCACCGGCGCCGGCACGGCCACCGAGGTCGAGAAGCTCGGCACGGTGCGTGACAGGGTCGTGGGCGAGCAGATCATCAACAGCGCCGAGCAGAATCTGGTGAACACGCTCGCGGCCAAGGCGCCCAACGTCCAGGTCTTCTCGTCAGCGGGCGATCCCGGTGCCTCGTCGTACATCCAGATTCGGGGCCTTACCACGATTCAGGCCGGCGACGGGCAGCCGCTCTTCATCATTGACGGCGTCCCGGTCGACAACAACACCGACTATTCCAACCCCGCACAGCTGGCCCTGAACAACGCTACGATCTTCCCCCCGAACAACCTGCTCAACCTCAACCCCGGCGACATCGAGAACGTCGAGGTGCTGAAGGGCGCGTCCTCGGGTGCCATCTACGGCGCTCGAGCGGGGCAGGGGGTGGTCCTGATCACCACGAAGAAGGGTCGTGCGGGCCAGACCAGGTATTCCCTCCGGTCGTCATGGTCGCTGGACCAGCATACCCAGTTGCCGGAGCTCCAGCGGGAATACGGTCTCGGCGTCGGCGGTGTTGCGACCGTCTGCCAGCCGGGCCCGAACTCACCCGAGCCGGACCCGACCCGGCTCAACTGCCGGGCGCAGGGGGCGAGCTTCGGCCCGCGGCTCGCGGATGGGACGCCGACGTACGACCACGCGTCGGAGCTGTTCCAGGACGGCTACACCACCGATAACTCGCTCACCATTTCCGGGGGCAACGACCGCACCACGTTCTTCCTCTCGGGTGCGTACAACTACAATCGCGGCATCATCGTCGGGCCCAACAACAACTACCAGCGGGTTTCCGTCCGGTTCAACGGCAGCCATCGCGTCACCGACAATCTGAACGTCGGCGGCAATGTCTCCTACGTGGACGGCTCCGGCGGGTTCGTGCCGAGCCGGAACAACACGGCCGGCCTGACGCTGGCCGCCTGGCGCACCACGCCCTCGTTCAACAACCTGCCGTTCCGGGATCCGATCTTCGGGCTGCAGCGAGCGTACCGCTTCCCGAACCCGGGCCCCGGCTCGGAAACGGTGACCCGTACCTACGACAACCCGTTCTTCCTGGCGTTCGAGAACCCGAGCACGACCGACATCGGGCGGACCTTCGGCGGGATCAACGTCGACTGGACGCCGTTCTCGTGGCTCAAGATCAGCGAGAACCTCGGGCTCGACTATCAGAACGACGAGCGGTTCCAGGGCTGGCCCCAGCAGGGCTCCACCAGCGGCACCCCCCCGACAGGCGGGGTGGGCGGCGTGAACGCCGGATACCTCAAGCGCTCGCAGCTCGACCACAACCTGACCGCGACTGCGAGCTGGGGCTCGTCGAGACTCCGGGGGACCTTCACTCTCGGGCAGAACCTGAACTCCTCGATCCTCAACTCGCGCCAGTCGCTCGGGGTTGGTCTCACGACCCCGGAGCCGTTCAAGCTGAGCAACACAGCCCAGCTGCTGCAGCCGGCGTTTGACTTCGAGTCCCGCATCCGGCTCGAGTCCTACTTCATGCAGGCCACGGTCGACATCAACGACCGCATCTTCCTGAGCGCGGCGGTCCGCAACGACGGCGCCTCGACGTTCGGGGCCAACAGCCGGCGCAACTGGTTCCCGAAGGGGAGCGCGGCCTGGGTGTTCCACCGGGGCGAAGGGAGCACCGGGTTCCTCACCTACGGCAAGCTGCGCACAGCCTACGGCCAGAGTGGCACGCAGCCGCAGCCGTATCTCCTGGGCGGCACCTTCATTGCCCAGAACATCAACGACGGCGGCTGGGGTCCGGCCATATCCACGCAGATCGCCGGCCAGGGTGGGCTGATCACGAACTTCATCCTGCCCACCAGCGACCTCGGTCCGGAGCGGGTGAAGGAGTTCGAGGCCGGATTCGACCTGGGGCTCTTCAATGACAAGGCGGACCTGAGCGTCACCCACTATCGCCAGAACTCGGAAGACGTGATCCTGCAGATTCCGGTTCCCCCGAGCACCGGGTATTTCAACGTGGTCCAGAACGCGGCCTCGCTGCAGAACCGCGGGTGGGAGGTCACCCTCAACCTGCGGCCGGTCAGCACCCGCAACTTCGGGTGGGAGGTCGGCCTCCAGTGGGCCCGCAACCGGGGCGTCACCACCGGGCTCTTCGAAGACCTCGAGTTCTACCAGTTCCCGCTCAGCGGCGGCGGCAACGGCGCCGGGCTCCAGGTGGGTGGCGTGGCGGAGGTGGGTGTGCCGATCGGCGGCTACCGCGGCAGCGACTACATCCGCTGCGGCCGTGGCCTCACGAGCGACGAAGGCGTGGACGTCGACAACACCGCCGGCCACTGCCAGGGTGCCGCGGCCGGGGCGCTGTACCTCGGTCCCGACGGCCGTCCGCAGATCGACATCGCGGACACCTATATCCTCGGCGATCCGAACCCCGACTGGACCGGCTCCGCTCGGACCACCTTCCGGATCGGCAAGCTGTCGGTCGGCGGTCTGCTCGACATCCGGGACGGCGGCATCGCGTACAACGGCACCGAGGGCGCGCTGAACCAGTTCGGCACCTCGCAGCGGAGCTCGGACTTGCGCGAAGGAGCGCCGGTGCGGTTCGGCCGCGATTACTACACGGAGGAGGAAATCCTGGGGACGGCGGGAATCGCCGGACCGGGCGTTGACGTGCCCACGCAGCTCGACCAGAGCTGGTGGCAGGGAGGGGCCAGCGTGTTCAGCGGGATCGACCGCGCGTTCCTCGAGCCGGGCTACTTCGTGAAGCTGCGGGAGCTGTCGCTCGGCTACACGTTGGATCAGCCTTGGGTGAGCCGCACGCTGGGCTTCAGCAGCATCGAGCTCCGCGTGGCCGGCCGCAATCTGGTGAGCTGGAACGACTACGACGGCGTGGATCCGGAGACCTCGCTCATCGGCGCGGTCAGCCCGGTCCGGGGCCTGAACTACTTCAATAATCCGCAGGCCCGCTCGTGGCTGTTCTCGCTCACGCTCAACCGCTGATGGCCAGCGCCCAACAGGAGAACTCGCACATGCGACAGTCCTTCAAGGCAGTCCTGGGTCTGGCCCTCGCGTTGAGCGCGGCCGGGTGCAGCGACTACCTCTCGGGCCCGGGCGTGGACCAGGACCCGAACAACGTCATCAACCTCCAGCGGGCGGCGCCGCTGTACGTCGGCATCCAGGCGGCCGGTCCCGTGCAGCGGGAGGGGCAGCTCGCCCGCTGGGCCGTGTTGTACATGCAGCAGGGCGCGGGGATAGCCCGCCAGCAGGCGGATTTCGACCTGTATGGGGCCACCCAGGCCGATGCGGACACCTACTTCGGTGCAGTGTACGGCACGTCCAACGTCGTGACCGGCGGCGGCGGTCTGCTGGATATTCACAAGGTCCAGCAGATCGCTCTGGCCGCGGGAGACTCGCTGTACGTCGGCATCGCCAAGGTGTACGAGGCCCTGTATATCGGATACGCCGCCGATCTGTGGGGCGACATCCCCTACCGGGAGGCGGCGGACTCCACCATCCGGACGCCGGCGTACGATCCACAGCTCCAGGTGTACGCCGACCTCCAGGCGCAGCTCGACGAGGCCATCACCATCTACCTGGCCGCCGCCGGGCCCACCAACCAGGGGCCCGCGGCGGATGGGTCCGAGCTGATCTATGGCGGTCGTACTGCTGCCCAGCTCCGCGCAGTCTACACCGCCGTCGCGCACTCGCTGAAGGCCAGATTGTACCTGCACGTCGCGGAGGTCCAGGGTCAGAGCGCCTACGCCGCGGCGTTGGCGCAGGTGCCCCTCGGGATCAGTACTCCCGCCGACGACTTCCTCTGGTTTCACGACCTGACCCCGAGCGGACGCAACATCTGGTGGCAGTTCGAGAACAGCCGCGCGGGCGATCTCGGGCCGGGGGCGGCCCTGGTCGAGATCCTGAAGGACCGGATCGCGGAGGGTGTGGAGACGAACAATCGCCTCGCGTTCTACTTCACTACGGCCAACGCCCCCGCGCCGCCGGCCGCGGACGGCTCCAACTTCGTCGGTTATCGGCCGGGCTTCACCACCGGGATGCCCACGAGCGGCGGCATCTTCAACGGAACCGCGGCCGCCTTCTCGACCCCCGCTCCGCATTTCGGCGGCATCAATGAGGCGGTGAGCGATTTCCGTGCGCCGGAGATCACCTACGCCGAGACCCAGCTCATCGGGGCCGAAGCGGCGCTCCTGACCGGAGACGCCGGGCTCGCGCAAACGTACCTGAACAACGCGCGGACGAATCGGTTCTTTGGCTCGTTGGGCGGCGTGCCGGTAGGCTTCGGCACCGCACCGGGCGTGCTGGCGGCGACGCTGGAAAACATCATCGAGGAGAAGTACACTACGCTGTTCCTGAATCCCGAGGTGTGGAACGACTACAAGCGCACCTGCTTCCCGTCGCTCGCGCCCGCGCCCACTTCCACGGCGCCGGGCTCCGCGCCCCGGACGACCCAGATTCCCGGCCGGGTGCCTTACGGCCAGTCCGAGCTCAGCTCGAACCCGAACGCGCCGGACGTGTCGGCCACAGGTCAGAACCCCAACGACCCCAACGCATGCCCGGCGCTGAACTACACCAGCTCGACCCCGCTAGCGAACTAGCAAGCGCAGCGGGCTGACGCGCACGGCGAACGCCGGCCCTCAGCGGGCCGGCGTTCCGCTGCGCGGAACCTCAGAGGCAACGGAGATGCAACGATGAACGTGCGAATTGCGGCGCTGGCGGCGATCTCGCTCCTCAGCGCGTGCTACTCATACAGATCGGCCGGACCGGTCGAGACGGTCGCGCCGAAGCCGGGAACCCGGGTGAACCTCGTGCTCACCCAGCAGGCGGTGGCCGACTTCGGGATGCAGCTCGGGCCGCAAGCGACCTACGTCGAGGGGAACGTGATCGACGCCGACTCCGCCGGGCTTCGCCTCGCCGTGGTCCGGGTGGAGGACGCGCGCCGGACGGGGACCGATTGGAAGGGCGAGCAGGTGACGTTCCCTCGCGAGGCCATCGCGAGCCTGAGCGAGCGCCGTCTCTCAATCGGCGCGACGGCCATCATCGGTGGGCTGGCCGTGGGAGGTGTGCTCGGCGCCTACGCTGCGTTCGGAACCGAGGGGGGAGCCGAGGGCGTTGCAGTCCCAATCGGGAACCCAACGCAGTAGATGCGCTTTGGGGCTGCCGCCGGAGCGGACCAGACAGCGGAGACTCAGTACACCGAAACGCTCGAGCGGTTCAGCTGGCTCTCGAGCCGCCAGTCGATGTACTGGCCCGGCTGGATGTAGAGCAGTTCGGTGCGGGCTGATTCGTTGGAGCCGACCGGGTCGGCGAAAAGCCGGATGCTCCGGGAATGTCCGAGCATCCATGGAGCGAGCGAGAATGTCGAGGCGGATGCGGCGGTAGCCGTGCCCACCCGGGTCAGCTCGCCGTCGTGGTAGACGAACACGACGACGTCGAGCCGGTAGTTGTTGGTGACCGTGAGCGGGACCGGCTCGTTGCGATCGGGCTGCGGTTCGACATCGTCGCCGGGCTCGGCTCGCCCGCCGCAGCCGACCGTCCCGGCGATCGCTGCTGCCGACAGCGCCAGCGTGGGGACGAGACGTCGCAACACTCTGAACGGTAAACGCATTCGGCGATCCCTTCTGGCGGTCGCGGACGACCTGTCGTTTCAATCATGCGCCTTCAGCCGACACAAGTCCAGTCCGGAAACCGTCGTTGCGCCCTGCAACAGACGCGTGCCGAGGCACAGCTCCGGGACCGGATGAACGAACCATACCGCCCGGCGCTTGACGAGTCCGCGGGGCGCCGGTAACGTCCGAGGCATGTTGTTCCCGCTCGCCCTCGCCCTGTCCCTCGCCGCTCCGGACCCGGCCCCTGGTCTCGCGGCCGATGCCGTGCTGGGGACGGATGGCGGCGTCTGCCTGGCCACCGGCTACTGTACCACGCCGGGGCAGGGGGGGGCACCGCCCGGCGGCCCGATGTATCTCGCCCTCGGTCTCGTGGCCACCGGCATCACGGTCCTCCGAGCTGAGCGGCGGGCGAGACCGCCGGAGCCCTAAGCGACCGATTCCCCACCCGAGCCCTGGCGCCACCGCCCCGGGGCTCGCTCATTCTGCCTCGTCACTCGTCACTCGCACCGCGGAACCGCCATGGCTCACGGGAAGATCTACGCGAACGTCACCGAGACGGTGGGCAACACGCCGCTGATTCAGCTCAACCGGCTCGCCGCGGGACTGCCGGCCCGGATCGCGGTCAAGCACGAAGGCCACAATCCATTCAACTCCGTCAAGGACCGCATCGGCATGGCGATGTTCCGCGACGCCATCGAGGGCGGGCGGCTGCGCCCCGGCATGATCGTGGTCGAGCCGACCAGCGGCAACACCGGGATCGGCCTCGCGTACGTGGCCGCGGCCCTGGGCTATCGCTGCATCTTCACGATGCCGGATACGATGACGATCGAGCGACGCCACCTGCTCCGCGCGCTCGGGTCCAAGGTGGTGCTCACCGAGGGGCCGAAGGGGATGAAGGGTGCCATCGCCCGGGCCGAGGACATCCTGGCCCGGCTGGGCGACCGCGGGTGGATGCCCCGTCAGTTCGACAACCCGGCGAATCCCGCCATCCACTACGCCACCACCGGCCCCGAGATCTGGGATGACACGCAAGGCAAGGTCGACATCTTCGTGTCGGGTGTGGGCACCGGTGGCACCATCACGGGCGCGGGCCGGTTCCTGCGGGAGAAGAAGCCCGGCATCCGCATCGTCGCCGTGGAACCGGTCGAGAGCCCGGTGCTCTCCGGCGGCGCGCCGGGCCTCCATAAGCAGCAGGGCATCGGGGCCGGGTTCGTCCCCGGAATCCTGGATACGACTATTTACGACGAGATCATCAAGGTCACCAACGACGCCGCGATCGCCACCACGCGGCGCCTGGCGCGGGAAGAGGCGATCTTCGCCGGGATTTCCACCGGGTCGATCACCTGGGCGGCTTTGCAGCTCGCCGCTCGGCCCGAGAACGCCGGGAAGCTCATCGTCTCGGTCACCTGCGACTTCGGGGAACGATATCTGTCGAACCCGGTCTACACCGAGCTCGCCGAGCCCGACTACGCGGACCTCGAAGAGGCGATCTCGCCGCAGCCGGCGCTTGCCTGATCCCTGAACCACAGGGGACACAGAAAACGGACCGCGTGAACCGCAGCGACGCAAAGGCGCAGAGCACAGCAACCGATTGTTTCTGGTCCCATGCTACGGCATTGGGATGCGGGAGATGAGACCACAAAATCAGTCGCGATCTCTTCTGCGCCTCTGCGTCTCTGCGGTTCAAACATCGCTTCAGGTTCCGTCCAGAACCGTCTGTGTGCGTTGCACTTGGCGCATCAGGTGCTAGCTATTTCGAATACCACCCGCCAGATTTCCCCCGCCTCTTACCCGACCCGTATGAGCGAGCGCCGCTTCCCCACCGGCAACGTATTCTACCGCAGGCTCGCGAAGTCCTACCCGCTGATCGTGGGCGGCGAGGGCTGCTGGCTCTGGGACCAGGACGGCCGGCGCTATCTCGACGCGTGCGGCGGGGCGTTCGTGGTCAACCTGGGTCACGGGCTCCCGGTCGTAGGCGACGCGATGGCCGAGCAGGCGCGCCGGGTCGCGTATGTCAACGGAACGGCGTTTACCCACGAAGCCTCGGAGACCTTCGCCGCGGAGCTGGCGGCCCGGCTTCCCCGCGATCTCACCCGGGTCTATCCGCTCGGCAGCGGCTCGGAGGCGGTCGAGGCGGCCCTCAAGTGCGCCCGCCAGTATTGGACCGAGCTCGGCCGGCCGGCGAAGCAGCGCATCGTGGCCCTCACTCCGTCGTATCACGGCAATACGCTGCTCGCCCTGTCCGCCTCGGCGCGGGAGCACTACCGGAAGCTCTACGCCGGCTGGCTCGTCGACGTGGCGCGGGTGCCCGCGCCGTATGCCTACCGGTGCGAGTGCCGCGGGTCCGAGCCGTACTGCCCGTCGTGCAACGGGGAGGCGCTCGAGCGGACCATCCGCGAGCTCGGCCCCGAGACGGTCGCGGCATTCATCGTCGAGCCGGTCGGCGGGTCGTCCACCGGGGCCGCGGTCCCGCCGGCAGACTACTTCCGCCGGGTGCGGGACATCTGCGACCGCCACGACGTGCTGTTCGTCGCCGATGAGGTCCTGACCGCCGCGGGACGCACGGGCACGTTCACGGCCATCGAGCAGTTCGGGGTCACGCCCGACCTCATGACGCTCGGCAAAGGCATCGGTGGCGGCTACGCGCCGCTGTCCGCGTTGGTCGCGACCGACCGGATCGCCCGGGCGCTGGCGGACGGCTCGGGCGGATTGGTGCACGCCCAGACCTTCTCCCACCACCCGGTGCTCTGCGCCGGCGGCATCGCGGCCCTGCGGTACCTTTCGGACCACCGGCTGGTGGAGCGGTCGGCGGAGATGGGACGCGTGCTGCACCGCCAGCTCCAGCAGCTCCGCGCGCTGCCGCACGTGGGGGACGTGCGCGGGCGGGGGCTTCTGGCCGGCGTCGAGTTCGTGGCCGACGCCGTCACGCGGGCGCCATTCGCGCGGAGCCGGGGTTTTGCTGAAGCGTTCACCGCCGCGGCGCTGGCGGAGGGGCTGGTCGTGTGGCCCAACGTCGGCCATGCCGACGGCACCAACGGCGACCTGGTCATGATCGCGCCGCCGTTCATCATCACCGAGGCCGAGATCGGTGAGATCGTTCAGCGGTTCTCCCGCGCGCTCGAGCGCACGGTGGCCGGGCGGGGGACGCGCGTCGCCGCGGTGTGATCGCAGCGGCGTCCAGGAAACAACTGTTCACACGGAGGCACGGAGAACGCGGAGAACAGCATCCTGGTTTGTGGTCCCGTGTCCAGGCATTCGGCTCCTCGGTCATGAGACCACCATGCAAAGCCCCTCTCCGCGTTCTCCGCGCCTCCGTGTGGGTTCTTTTCGAATGCCTGTCCAAGGATGGAACCAGGCAGGGAGCACCAGATGACGGCGACAGCCACGAAGATCACCTACACCAGCACGGGCGGTGACCTCGAGGAGTTCCACCGCCTGTTCGACGAGGCGCTGGTGCGCGCGCGGGCCGCCGCCGGGCGCCGGCATCCGTTCTACATCGACGGCAAGCCGGTCGAGTCGAAGCGCGACCCGATCGTCGACCGCTCGCCCATCGATACTGCTGTCGTCCTCGGGACGTTCGAGTGCGCCGGCCCCGAGCACGTGGATCAGGCGGTGCGCGCCGCCAAGCAGGCGCAGCGCGGCTGGGCCCGGCTCCCCTGGCGCGAGCGGGTGGCCACGATGCGGCGTGCGGCGGAGCTGATCCGGGAGCGGAAGTACGACCTCGCGGCAGTCATGGCGCTCGAGGTGGGGAAGAACCGGCTCGAGGCCATGGGAGACGTCGAGGAGTCGGCCGATCTGGTCGACTACTACGCCCAGCAGGTCGAGGACACCAGCGGCTTCACCCGGCCGATGGACAAGGTGACGCCCGCCGAGCGCAACACCGACGTACTCCGGCCCTACGGCGTGTTCACCTGCATCGCGCCGTTCAACTTCCCGCTGGCGCTCTCCGCGGGGATGTCGAGCGCGGCGCTGGTGGCGGGCAACGCGGTGGTCTACAAGCCGGCCGAGGATGCACCGTGGACCGGGCTCGGCCTCTACGAGGCGTATCGGGACGCCGGGATCCCTGCCGGCGTCTTCAACCTGGTGTCCGGCCACGGCACCGAAATCGGCGATCCGCTCTGGCAGCATCCCGACGTGGACGGCGTCGTCTTCACCGGGTCCAAGGGGGTCGGGCTTCGGATCCACCAGGGACTCAGCACGCGGTGGATCAAGCCGGCGCTGCTCGAGCTGGGCGGCAAGAATGCGGCGATCGTCATGGATAGCGCGGACATCGACGCCGCGGCTGAGGGCGTGATGCGCTCCGCCTTCGGGCTCCAGGGCC
This sequence comes from Gemmatimonadales bacterium, assembly GCA_050733355.1. Taxonomy (GTDB): domain Bacteria; phylum Gemmatimonadota; class Gemmatimonadetes; order Gemmatimonadales; family GWC2-71-9; genus DASQPE01. The sequence continues at coordinate 11,929 of JBOHSY010000021.1, forward strand.
AGAAATGCAGCGCCACCTCACGCGTGTACGTGCACCGAGCCGTACGCCAGCGGTTCGTGGCGAAGCTGCTGGAGAAGACCGCCGCGATCCGGATCGGCGATCCGACCGAGCGCGACGTGTATCTGGGGCCGGTGATCAACGAGAAAGCGGTGGCGCGGTTCGAGCGCGCGGCGGAACAGGCGCGGACGGAGGGGAAGATTCTGGCGGGCGGCAAACGGCTGAGCGCGGGCCCGCTCGAGCGGGGTTTCTACGTCGCGCCCACCATCGTTGATCTCCCGCGCACGAGCTCGCTTTTCCAGGACGAATTGTTTCTGCCCTTCGTGGCAGTAGCGGACGTGGGAAGCCTCGACGAAGCGATCGCGGAGGCCAACAAGGCCGAGTACGGGCTCACGGCCGGGATCTTCTCCGGCGAGCCGGAGGAAGTCGAGCGGTTCTTCGACGAGATCGAGGCCGGAGTCTGCTACGCGAACAAGCGGACGGGTGCGACGACCGGCGCGTGGCCGGGCGCTCAGGCCTTCTGCGGCTGGAAGGGCTCGGGCTCGACGGGCAAGGGCGGGTGCGGGCCGTACTACGTGAGCCAGTTCATGCGGGAGCAGAGTCGGACGGTGATCGAAACGGCGTGAGAGGTGAGAGGTGAGAGGTGAGAGGTGAGAGGGGCTCCGATTCACCAGCGGAGCTCCCTCTCACTTCTCAGCTCTTACTTCTCACCTCTTACTTCTCACCTTACTCCGCCGCCAGGCACTCATCCAAGATGGCAAGCCCCGTGTCCACGTCGTACTCGTCGAGCACCAGCGGCGGCGCGAGGCGGATCACGCTCTTGCCGGCCCCGAGGAGCAGCAGCCCCTCCTGGAACGCACGCTCGGTGAGCCGCTCCACCAGCTCGGGATGGGGCTCGCGGGTCGCACGGTCCTTCACGAACTCCACCCCGATCATCAGACCCCGGCCGCGTACGTCGCCGATCACGGGATAGCGCTCCTGGAGCCGCCGCATGCCCGAGAGCAGCCGGTCGCCCATCGCGCGCACGTGCGGGAGCAGCCCCTCCACGATGTCCAGCGTCGCGAGCGCCGCCGCGCAGCTCACGGGGTTGCCGCCGAAGGTGGAGCCATGCGCGCCGGCGCTCCACGTCATCACCGACTCCTTCGCGACGAACGCGCCGATCGGCATGCCGGAGCCCAGGCCCTTCGCGGCAACGAGGATGTCGGGCTCGACGTCCTCCCAGTCGCAGGCCCACATGCGGCCGGTGCGGCCCACGCCGCTCTGCACCTCGTCGGCCACGAGGAGAATGCCGTGCCGGTCGCAGAGCTCGCGCAGCGCCCGCAGGAACCCCGGCTGCGGGATCACGTAGCCGCCCTCGCCCTGGATCGGCTCCACGAAGATCGCCGCGACGTCTTCCGGGTGGAGCAGGCGATCGAAGAGCTGCTCGATGGCCTGGATCGCGTGCAGCGTGCAGCCCGCGCCGGTTCCGGTGCCGCAGTCCGCGCATCGGTACGGCGTGCAGTAGGGCACGTGATACACCTCGGGCAGGAACGGCCCGAAATGCTCCCGCTGCCTGGCCTTGCTCGACGTCAGGCTCATCGCGCCGTAGGTGCGGCCGTGGAACGAGCCGTGGAACCCGATGAGCGCCGGGCGCCGGGTGTGATAGCGCGCCAGCTTGATCGCGCCCTCCACCGCTTCGGTGCCCGAATTCGACAGGAACACCCGCTTCCGGCTCGGGCCTGGCGCGGAACGTCCGAGCCGCTCGGCAAGCGTCGCGAACCCGTCGAAGTAGAAGTCGGTCCCGCAGATGTGGAGGAACCGTGCCGCCGCGTCCCGGATCGCGGCCACCACCGCCGGGTGGTTGTACCCGGTGGACGTGACCGCGATGCCCGCCATGAAATCGATGTACCGGTTGCCGTCCACGTCCTCGGCCATGGCGCCCGCTCCGCCGGCCATGACGAGCGGGTACTCCTTGATGTACGACGGGGACGTCCACGCCTCGTCCCGCGCGATGATCGCCTGGGCCGCCGGCCCGGGCGGCGGCGTCACGATGCGCGGATAGTCGCGCTGGCGCGCAGTGGCGCTCGTCGAGTCCACCGCCGTCGCCGTCATGCCCTGGCCTCCGCGAGCTCGCGCTCGTAGGTCCGCCACCATGCCTGGCCCGACTCGGGGAGCAGGTAGATCGGGTCGTAGTACTCGTACTTCCGGGTGAGCGCCTCCGGGTCGTCCTGCTCGATGCGGGTGCGGTAGTTCTTGGTCCAGTACGAGATCCCGAGCTCGCGGTCGTACTCGGCGAGCTGGTGGACCCACCGCTTGCCCACGAACGGCACGTCGCACACGATGCGCGGTGTGGCGAAGCCGGGCAGATAGCCCATGATGTCGTGCTGAAGCCGCTGCGCCTCGAACACGCCGAGCCGCCAGTGCTCGGAGTTCGGAATCATGTCGCACATGTAGAAGTAGTAGGGCATGATCTTGGCATGGTCGAGCATCATGAAGCAGAGTTCGACCAGCTCGGCGGCGCTGGTGTTCACGCCGCGGAGCAGCACGCCCTGATTCCGCACGTCGCGAAAGCCGATCTCGAGCAGCTTGCGCGCGGCGCGTCCCACCAGCGGCGTGATCTGCTGCGCGTGGTTCGCGTGGCAGTGCAGCGCAAGGTCCACCCCGCGCTCGAACGCCTTCTTCGCGAGGCGCTCGAACCCCTCCAGCACGCTGTCCTGGAAAAAGTGCTGCGGGATCCCGATCAGCCCCTTCGACGCCAGCCGGATGTCCCGGATGTTCGGGATGTCGAGCAGCGCGCTCACGAACGGCTCGAGCTGCGTGATGTGCAGGTTGGCGATGTCGCCGCCGGATACGACCACGTCGCGCACCCCGGGCGAGCGGCGCAGGTAGTCGAGAATCTGGCCGTGCCGGTCCTTCTGCGGCACGGCGAACTTGAGCTTCGCCACCTGCGGCACGTCGTTCCCGACCAGATCCATGCGGGTGCAGTGCCCGCAGTACTGCGGGCAGGTCGAGAGCAGCTCGGCCAGCACCTTCGTGGGATAGCGATGGGTGAGGCCCTCCACGACCCACATCTCGGCTTCGTGCAGGCTGTCGCGTGACGCCTTCGGATGGTTGGCCCACTCGGTCCGCCGATCCGCCAGCGCGGGCGCCATGTAGCGGCGCACCGGATCCTGCCACAGGTCCGACAGGTTCATCGTGTTCAGCATGTGGGGCGGGATCAGCATCGACATCGTCGCGCGAAGCTCCTGGTCCCGGGCGATGCTGTCGGCGAGGCTGTCGGGGAGCAGCTCGCCGAGGGCGGCCCTGAGCTCACGCAGATTCTTGACGGTATGCTTGCGCTGCCAGGTCGCGCTTTCCCAATCCACGGCGCTGACGCCGCGGTAGCCGGGGAGCCGGGTCCAGTCGGGCTCGACGTACCCGCGCCGGGGCGGGTAGGGCAGGGGCTGCCCCGCCTTGTGCGCCTCGGGTGCCTGGGAGCTGACTTCCATGAGGCCTCGCGTTCCGGCACTGGACGTGCCGAGTCAAACGATGACGGAGGTTGACGATAGCGAACTTAGTATATAATATATTCTCGCGCAAGCGTTCCGTCTCCAGCACCTGGACTGCCCCGTGCAGCTCGAGCAGCTCCTCGCCGGCATGCCCCGGCTCCGAAGACAGGCCACTCACGAGCTGGTCGCCGCCGTGCTCCGGGAGGCGATCAGCACCGGTGTGCTCCGGGCCAATCAGCCCCTGCCGCAGGACGAGATCGCCAGCCGCCTCCGGGTGAGTCACATCCCCGTGCGGGAGGCGCTGCGCCAGCTCCAGTCCGAAGGCCTCGTCACCTACCAGCCGAACCGCGGCGCCGCCGTCAGCGCGCTGACGCCGGCGGAGATTCGTGAGATCTACGACATCCGCGTGATGCTCGAGTGCGCGGCGGTGCGCCGCGCCACGCCGCGCCTCGGGTCCGCGGAGTTCGAGCGCGCCCGCGCCATTCTCGCTGAGGCCGAGCGGGCGCGGGACGGCGCCGCGTGGGGCGCGCTGGACGTCGAGTTCCACCAGCTTGTCTATCATCTCGACGACCGTCCGCGTCTCGGCGAGATGATCGCCGGCCTCCTGCGCCGGGTGGATCGCTACTGGTTGTCGCACGGGCTGATGCTCACGCACCGGCGCGAGTTCGAACGGGAGCATCGCGAGCTGCTCGCGGCGCTCGAGGGGCGCGACGCGGATGGCGCGGCGGCGCTACTGGAGCGGCACCTCACCGGCGCGGCGGAGCACCTCGCGGTGGAGCTCGAGGCCGAAGCGCGCCGCGATGAGGCGGCGCGCGCGGCGGCGATGGTCGGATGAGCAAGGTGCTGAGCATGCGCGACGCCGTCGCGCGCCACGTGCACGACGGCGACACCGTCGTCATTGAGGGGTTCACCCATCTCATCTGCTTCGCCGCGGGGCACGAGATCATCCGGCAGGGCCGGCGCGACCTGGTGCTTTGCCGCCTCACGCCGGATCTCGTGTACGATCAGATGATCGAGGCCGGCTGCGCGCGGAAGCTGATCTTCTCCTGGGCCGGCAACCCCGGTGCCGGCTCGCTGCACGCGTTCCGCCGGGCCGCCGAAGGCAGGGGCGGCCGCCGGCTCGAGCTCGAGGAATACTCCCATTTCGGCATGGTGGCGCGCTTCTGCGCCGGCTCCGCCCGGCTGCCGTTCTGGCCCCTGCGGGACTACATGGGCACCGACCTGCCCGCCGCCAACCCGCTGATCCGGCAGGTCACCTGCCCCTTCACCGGCGAGCGGCTCGCGGCCGTGCCGGCGCTCACTCCCGACGTCACCATCGTGCACGCGCAGCGCGCCGACGCCGGGGGCAATACCCAGATCTGGGGACTGCTCGGTGTGCAGAAGGAGGCGGCGTTCGCGTCCAAGCGGGTGATCGTCGTGGTCGAGGAGCTGGTGGACGAGACCGTGGTGCGCGCCGATCCGAACCGCACTTTGATTCCGGGCACCGTCGTGGACGCCGTCGTCGTGGAGCCGTGGGGCGCGCATCCCTCGTACGCGCAAGGGCACTACGATCGGGACAACGCCTTCTACGTGGCCTGGGAAGACACCAGCCGGGATCCGGCCAAGCTCGGCCGCTACTTGGATGACTACGTGTACGGCGTCGCGGACCGGACGGAGTACGTCGCACGCTCGGGCGGGCTCGAGCACCTGCGGGCGGCGGACCAGGTATGCGCGGGGGTGAACTATGGCTACTGACCTGAAGAGCGGAAGAGCTGAAGAGCAGAGGAGCCGATGGGCTGCCCCACGGGAGCGGTTCATCGGCACTTCGGCTCTTCTGCTCTCCTGTCCTTCTGCTCTTCTGCAGCGATGAGCTACACGCCTGCCGAGATGATGGCGGCCGTGGCCGCGAGAGAGCTGCGCGATGGCGAGGTGGTCTTCGTCGGGATCGGACTGCCCAACCTCGCCTGCAACCTCGCCCGCGCGACGCACGCGCCGAACCTCGTGCTGATCTACGAGTCGGGCGCGGTGGGCGCCGTGCCGGAGCGGCTGCCGGTGTCGATCGGCGATCCCGCGCTGGTCACCGGGTCGCTCATGGTGTGCAGTATGGCCGACGTCTTCCAGTGCTTCCTCCAGAACGGCCGCATCGAGGTCGGCTTTCTCGGCGGCGCGCAGGTGGATCGCTACGGCAACATCAACACCACGGTCATCGGATCGTACGACCAGCCGGCCGTGCGCCTGCCCGGCAGCGGCGGCGCGGCGGAGATCGCCATCCACGCGCGCCGCACGCTGGTGATCAGCCGGCTCAATCCCCGCGCCTTTCCCGCGGCGGTCGATTTCATCACGAGCCCGGGACATGTGGCGCGGGGCGGCACGCGCCGCGAGCTCGGGATGCCCGGCGCGGGCCCGGTCAAGGTCATCACCGACAAGGCCGTTCTCGAGGCCGATACCGACGGCGAGCTCGCGCTCACCGCGCTGTATCCGGGCGTGGCCGTGGACGAGGTGCGGGGAGGCGTCGGCTGGCCGCTCCGGGTCCGCACCACCCTCGATTGCGTGGAGCCGCCGACCCCGGACGCGCTCCGTCTGCTCCGCACCGTGCTCGACCCCGAGCGGCTCTACCTCAAGGGATGATCCGTCGCGGATGACCGACCGCGCCGCCGCCGCGCCGGCGCTCACCCGCACGCTCACGCTGCGGGATCTCGTCCTCTTCAACATCGTCGCCGTGATGAGCATCCGGTGGCTCGCCACCTCGGCGGCCGCCGGACCGAGCAGCCTCGTGCTCTGGGGCATCGCGGGGCTCTGTTTCTTCCTGCCCCAGGGACTCGCGGTGGCCGAACTCGCGGCCCGGTATCCCGAGGAGGGCGGGATCTATCGGTGGACGCGGCGCGCCTTCGGCGAAGGGCACGGGTTCTTTTGCGGCTGGTGCTACTGGGTCAACAACGTCCTCTACTATCCGAGCCTGCTCCTGTTCGTCGCGGCGATCGCGCCGTGGGCATTCGGCGCCGGCGCGAGCGGGTTGAGCGGCCGGTGGATCTACGTGCTGCCGGTGACGCTCGTCGGGATGTGGCTCGCGGTCGCGCTCAACATCGTCGGCCTGCGCACGGGCCGCTGGCTCCACAACGCCGGCGGGACGGCCGCATTCATTCCGGCCATCCTGGCCATCGCGCTCGGGCTGTACGCGTTCTTCACGCGGGAACCGGCAACCGCGATCAACCCGACCACCCTGGTCCCGAATCTGGACACCATCGGCCGGCTGAACTTCTGGGCGTCCATCGCCTTCGCGTACGCCGGCCTGGAGCTGTCCGCCACGCTCGCCGGCGAGGTAAAGGACCCTCGGCGGATGCTGCCAAGGGCGGTGCTTGTCACCGCTCCCATCATCATGGCCGTGTACGTGCTCGGCACCGCATCGCTTCTGTGGATGGTTCCGCCCGACCAGCTCAACGTCGTCACGGCGATCCTGCAGGGTATAGCGGCCGGCGTGCGTGACCTTCCAGCGCTCGCATGGGTGGTCCCGTTCGCCGCGGTAGCCATCACGCTCAACGTCCTCGGCTCGGTGGGGGCGTGGCTCAGCGGCTCGGCACGGGTCGCGTTTGCCGTGGGGCTCGACCGCTACGCGCCGCCGGCGTTCGGGCGGGTGCACCCACGCTGGGGCACGCCCTACGTCGCGATCCTGGTCCAGGCGGTCCTCTCGACCGTGTTCCTGCTGATATCGGTCATGGGCAGGGGCACGACGGTCGAGAAGGCGTACCTGATTCTGCTCGACACGATGCTGCTCGTGTACTTCGTGCCCTACGTCTACCTGTTTCTCTGCTATCTCAAGGGCGGGAGAGGAAGGGAGAGGGAGGGAGAGGGCGGGAGCCGGATACTTACCTGGCTCACGGGGCTCAGCGGCCTCGCGGTCACGATCTTCGCGATGGTGGTCGCCTGCATTCCGCCGCCTGAGACGGACGAGTCTTGGCTCTTCTGGCTCAAAGTCGTGGGCGGCGCGCTCGGGTTCGTGCTCCTCGGTGGTCTGCTTTATTGGCGGGCGCGCCGGGGCAGCGCCGAGGCTCTTCGGGAGGCGGCATGACCCTGCACGTCGCCGTCGTGGGCGCGGGCGCATTCGGCGGCTGGACCGCGCTGCACCTCCGGCGCGCCGGGCACCGGGTGACGCTGGTGGATGCCTGGGGTGCGGGTCACTCGCGCGCCAGCTCCGGCGGCGAGACGCGGGTCATCCGCGGCATGTACGGCGGGGAGCGCCTGTACGTCGAGATGACGGTGCGCTCGTTCGCCCTCTGGTGGGAGCACGAGCTGCGATGCGCGCGGCACCTGTATCACCGCACCGGCGCCCTCTGGATGTACGCGGGCGACGACCGCTACGCGCGCGCGACGCTGCCGCTCCTGCGCGCGGCCGGGCTCGAAGCCGCTGAGCTGTCACCCGCCGACGCGGCGCGCCGCTGGCCGCAGATCGATTTCGGCGGCGTGCGTACCGTCTTCTACGAGGCGGAAGCCGGTTACCTGCTCGCACGGGAAGGATGCGAGACCGTGCGGGAGGCGTTCGTCGCCGAGGGCGGCGACTACCGGGTGGCGCTCGCCCGACCCGTGCCGATCGAGGGCGGCGGGCTCCGCTCGGTCGCGCTGTCCGACGGGGACACGCTCCGGGCGGACCGATTCGTGTTCGCGTGCGGACCGTGGCTCGGCAGCGTCTTCCCGGACGTGGTAGGCGGGCGGGTGCAGCCAACCCGGCAGGAGGTGTTCTACTTCGGCCTGCCGCCGGGCGACCGTTCCCACGATGAGGGGCAGTGTCCGGTCTGGGTGGATAACGCGGACCGCTTCATTTACGGGATTCCGGGCAACGAGCGCCGCGGGTTCAAGGTCGCGGATGACACCCGCGGGCCACCGATCGATCCCACGACCGAAGAGCGCCTGCCGTCCGCGGACGGGCTAGCGCGGGCGCGCGAGCTGCTCCGCCGCCGGTTTCCCGGGCTGGCCGGAGCGCCCCTGGTGGAGTCACGGGTCTGCCAGTACGAGCAGTCGCCCGACGGCGACTTCATCCTCGATCGCCATCCGCTCACCGACAACGTCTGGCTCGCCGGCGGAGGGTCGGGGCACGGGTTCAAGATGGGGCCGGCGGTCGGGGAGCACGTTGCACGGCTCGTCCTCGGGAACGCTGAGCCTTACGCAAAGTTCTCGCTGCGACGGTTCGCCTGATGGTTGAACCACAAAGAGAGGAAGGACACCAAGGCATTCGTGAACCGATCGGTCCCGGCCGGTGTCCCCGGCGGAGCTCGACGGCTACGGAACTTCCCTGTGGCCTTCCTCTCTTTGTGGTTCTCAGTCTCATATGCACGACCCCGGCGCTCGCGCAGCGGAAGCCGGTGCTCGATCAGGTGCGCGTCCCGCACCCCTACTACTTCCGCGAGATGTACCTCCCGCAGGCGACGAGCGGGCCGACGGCTCCCTCGTGGTCGCCCGACGGGACCGAGCTGGTGTACTCGATGCAGGGCACGCTCTGGCGCCAGCGGCTGGGGACCGCCGAAGCGCGGCAGCTCACCGACGGGCCGGGCTACGACTATCAGCCGGACTGGTCACCCGACGGGCGCCGCGTCGTGTACGCATCCTACGACGGCGCCGAGGTCGAGCTTCGACTCCTCGACCTGGCGAGCGGCGCATCGCGCTCGCTGGTCCGGAACGGGGCGGTGAACGTGGACCCGCGCTGGTCGCCCGACGGCCGCCGAATCGCCTTCGTCTCCACCGCGCACGAAGGCCGCTTCCACGTCTTCGTCGCCGACGTCCACGCCGCGGCGGGCCCGGCAAGGCCGGCGCGCTTGACCGAAGACCGCCACGGCGGACTCCCCCGGTACTACTACCACGCCTACGACCAGTACATCTCGCCCGCGTGGTCGCCGGACGGCCGCGAGCTGCTCGTTGTGTCCAACCGCGGGCAGACCTGGGGCTCGGGCACGATCTGGCGGGTTCCGGCGGAGCCGGGGGGCGTGATGCGGGAGATCCGTGCGGAGGAGACCACCTGGCGCGCGGACCCCGACTGGTCGCGCGACGGCCGCCGCGTGGTCTACAGTTCGTACATCGGCCGGCAGTGGAACCAGCTCTGGCTCACCACCGCCGCGGGCGAGACGCCGTTGCAGCTGACCTACGGTGAGCACGACGCCACGATGCCCCGCTGGTCGCCGGACGGGCGGCGCATCGCGTACGTGTCGAACGCCGAGGGCAACACCGGTCTCGAAGTGGTTCACCTTCCCACCGGGCGGCGCGAGGCGATCGCGGTGAGGCGCCGGTCGTACCTTCGGGCCACTGGCAGGCTCACCTTAGCGGTGACGGGTGCCGGCGGGCGCGCGGTGCCGGCGCGGGTGTCCGTGGTTGGCGCGGATGGCCGGAGCTGGGCGCCGGACGACGCGTGGCGTCATGCCGACGACGGCTTCGCCCGGGACGAGCGGCGCTACGAGGCGGCGTACTTCCACACCCGCGGACTCGCCCGGCTCACCGTGCCCGCGGATGAAGAGCTAACCATCGAAGTCACCCGAGGCCCGGAGTATCGGGTCGAGCGCCGCCGGGTACGGGTCCCGGGCGGCCGAGCCAGCCTGGTCGCCGTGAGGCTCGTCCGGATCGCCGACCTGGCGGCCCGCGGCTGGTGGTCGGGCGACCTCCACGTGCACATGAACTACGGCGGCCACTACCGCGCCACTCCCGCCACGCTCCGCAGGCAGGCGGAGGCCGAAGACCTGCACGTGATCGAGAACCTGATCGTGAACAAGGAAGGCCGCGTGCCGGACGTGGCCTGGTTCACCGGCCGCCCGGATCCGGCGTCCACCGCCACGGCGCTGATCCTCCACGACGAGGAGTATCACACCAGCCTCTGGGGCCACCTGGGGCTGCTCGGCCTCACGAGCCATCTGTTGCTTCCGCCCTACGCCGCGTACCCGCGGACCGCCGCGGCGAGCCTCTTTCCCGCGAACGCAACCGTGCTCGCGGAGGCGCGTGCGCAGGGCGCGCTCGGAGGGTACGTGCATCCCGGCGATGTCCTGGCGGACACCACGCGGCCGGATGAGGCCCTCTACGGACTGCCGGTGGATGCGGCGCTCGGCTTGGTGGACTACATGGAGATCGTCTCGTTCAGCGAGCCGCTCACCAGCGCGTGGGTCTGGTACCGATTGCTCAACGCCGGGTTCCGGATCGCGGCCGGGGCGGGCACCGACGCGATGGCCAACTTCGCATCGCTGCGCGGGCCGGTCGGCCTCAATCGCGTTTATGCGAAACTCGATGGCCCCCTCTCACGCGAGCGGTTCCACGCCGCGCTCAAGGCAGGCCACACGTTCGCCACGAACGGGCCGCTGCTCGAGTTCACGCTCGGGGGACGGGAGATCGGGCAGGAGATCGCGCTGCCGGAGGGCGGGGGGAGACTGCGCCTCCACGCCCGGCTCCGATCCTACGTACCGGTGGAGCGCTTCGAGCTCGTGTCGCGCGGGCGGGTGGCGGCGGAGTTCGCGGTCGGTGCCGACAGCATGGCGGCGGTCGTGGATACCGCGATCGACGTAGCCGGGAGCGGCTGGTACACGGTGCGCGCCTGGAGTCGGGCCGCGCGGCATCCGGTGCTCGACAGCTACTATCCCTTCGCGACCACCAGTCCGATCTACGTCACCGTGGGCGGCGCGCCGATTCGATCACCGGCCGACGCCGCGTATTTCCTCAAGTGGACCGACCGGCTGGACTCGCTCGCGCGGGCGCACGCCGACTGGAATACGCCGGCGGAGCGGGACGAGGTGCTGGGTCAGATCGCGCGCGCGCGGGCGGTGTTCGAGGCGGGGTCGCGCTGACCCATGCCGCGGAAGCGGCGCAGATCCAGCGCGATCATGACGGTGCACAGCGTGATCGCCACGGCCGACACCGCGCACCACGGGCAGAAACTTCGGAGGATGACGAACTCGGCGTACTTGAGCCGCAGGGTGAACAGCAGCGCCGCGCCGATCATCCCGGCCATGAGGAGCGCCGGGCCGCGGGCGTCGAGATATCTCGGCTGGAGACTGATGAGGCTGACCGCGAACAGCAGCGCGTAGCCGATCGTCCCGATCAGCGCCACGTCCACGCCCAGGACGTAGCTCCAGGAGCTGTGCTGCACCAGCTCGCAGCCGCCGCCGATCCCGCACGCGAGCGCGCCCACCCGCCCGATCTTCCACAGGTGCAGGTAGAGTGCCACGAGTCCCGACACCAGGCTCGCCAGGCAGATCGTCATCCGGTATTTCACGCGGCGGCGCCCGCGTTCTCGACCACCACCGCGATGCCCTGGCCGACGCCGATGCACATCGTGGCGACGCCCCACCGCCCGCCGGAGCGGCGGAGCCCGTGCACCAGGGTGGTGAGGATCCGCGCACCGCTCGCGCCGAGCGGGTGGCCGAGCGCGATGGCGCCACCGTAGGGATTCACCCGCGCCGGATCGAACCCGAGCTCGCGGATGCAGGCCACCGCCTGGGCGGCGAAGGCCTCGTTCAGCTCGACGTGCGCCAGATCGGCCGGGCCGATCCCGGCCCGGGCGAGCGCCTTCCGGACTGCCGGGACGGGGCCCATGCCCATCACGCTCGGATCCACTCCGGCCACCGCGGTGGCGACGATCCGCGCCAGCGGCGTGAGCCCGTGCTCCCGGACCGCTGCCTCGCTCGCAAGCCCCAGCGCCGCGGCGCCGTCGTTGATCCCGCTTGCGGTTCCGGCTGTCACCGTGCCGTCCCGGACAAACGCCGGCTTGAGTTTGGCGAGGCCGTCGACCGTCACCCCGGCGCGCGGGTGCTCGTCCCGCTCAACGCGGTCGGGCTTGCCGTCGGGACCCGGCGCCTCGACCTCCACCAGCTCGTCCGCGAAGACGCCCTCGGTGAGCGCCTGTTGCGCCCGGCGCTGGCTCTCGGCCGCGAACTCGTCCTGGTCCCGCCGGGACACGCCGTACTCGCGCGCCACCTTCTCGGCGGTCTCGCCGAGGGAGACGGTCCACTCGGCCGGGAGCCGGGGATTGACGAAGCGCCATCCGACGGTGGAGTCGGCGGTGGCGGGCGGCGTGCGATCCCACGCCTTGCCGGTCTTCAGCGTGACATAGGGCGCACGGGTCATGCTCTCGACGCCGCCCGCCACGAAGAGGTCGCCCTCGCCGGCGCGGACCGCGTGCGCCGCGGCGATCGTGGCCTGCAGGCCGGAGCCGCAGAGCCGGTTCACGGTCTGGCCGGGGATCTCGACCGGCAGCCCGGCGAGCAGGAGCGCCATCCGCGCGACGTTCCGGTTGTCCTCGCCGGCCTGGTTGGCGCAGCCGAGGATGACGTCATCGATGCGGTCAGCCGGGAGCCGGGCCCGGTCGATCAGCGCGCGGATCGCGATGGCGGCCAGGTCATCGGGGCGCACCGCGGCGAGCGCACTGCCGACTCGTCCGATCGGAGTGCGCACCCCGCCGACGATGTAGGGTATGGAGGTCATGTGCGGGGAAAATAGGCGGTTGGCGTGCCGCGCGTAGACGATCACGCCAGCGCCACCGGCCCGAGTGTCCGGAGGTCCTCCGCTAAGTACACCGAACGCCAAGGCTAGGTTGCCGGGCCGGCTGCAGCAACCTCAAGTCTTGGAGGACCATAACGCCGGCTCGGTCAACTCAGCCGATTGTTAGCCGCTGCCGCTACCGGCAGAGATGCTTTGCATCGTCGGTACCACCGCGTATCAACGGTTCGTAGTCGAAATCCGCAAACCGCTGCTTCAGCTCATCCCAGACGCCGTCGAAGCCCGATGCCTCTGCTGGGAACGAACAACCTCCATTCTCTCCTTCGAGCAAGATCCACTGGTCGGGAAGCCATGGGCCATCAGACGTAGTTACATACCAAATCCGGTTCACATCCTCCCATCGGATCGATTCTCGCTTTCTTTTCGGGTGCTCGCATGCGATCTCATCTTTTGTGATCAACAGCCGGTACTCGCAGGAAACTTGAGGTTTTGGAAACCAGGGCTCAAGGATGGCGACCAAAAGGCATAGACCGAAGAATCCCGCGACGAACCACCCGGACGAACTGCCAGAGACAATCATCCAAATGCCGCCAGCAGCGACCAGGGCCCACACGAGTAGCGTGAATAGTCTCATCGGGCCAGCTGTAAAGCGGCTAACGCATCGCGCATCAGCTGCGGGCGACTCGCCCGCAGTGCACAAACCTACGTTCCTTCGTTGGTGCGACGCTGCCAGGCGTCCCACGGGCGCCGGCGCAGCCAGCGCCCGTCAGCTGCATGCGCTCGCGGATTCATAAACTAAGTGCAACAGCAGGCCCCACGAACAAGGTGACCTGCGAGATTGGTACCCTTCCGTTCTCCGCCAAGAGAATGAAGGCTCCCATGTACTCACAGATCACCTTAGCCGAAAGACACACCTTGGGCATTCTCCGCCAGCTCGGCTACCGCCCGGCCGTGATTGCCCGGGCCGTGGGCCGGCACCGGAGCACCATCGGGCGCGAGCTCTGCCGCAATAGCGGTTACCGCCCGGCCGTGGCCCATGGGCGGGCGCGGCAGTGCCGCTCGCGCTCCCGCCGGAACGCCCACTTCACCGCGGCCGACTACGCCCTGGTGCGGCGCTATCTCGAGCAGCAGTGGAGTCCCGAGCAGGTGGCCGGCTATCTCCGGCGGGGCCAGCGGCTCGCGATCAGCCACGAGACGATCTACCGCTACCTCTGGGCGGACCAGCGCCGGGGCGGCACCCTCTACACCCAGCTCCGCGGGGCCCAGAAGCAGCGGCGCAAGCGCTACGGTCGCTACGACAGCCGCGGCCGCTTGGCGGGGAAACGGCCCATCACGGAGCGCCCCGCGCCGGTTGCGACGCGCACCGAGGTGGGGCATTGGGGGAAGTGGACACGGTGCTTGGGGCCGGGGATCGCCACTGTGTGCTGAGCCTGGTCGAGCGGGCGACCGGCTATCTCGTGCTCGGCCAGCTCGCCGCGCGGGCGACCCGCGAGGTGACGCACCGCGCTGCCCAGCTCATCCGCCGCCAGCCGCGGCCCGGGTGCACCGTGACCGCCGACAACGGGACCGAGTTCCCCGACTACCGGGCGATCGAAGCCGCCACCGGCGTGCAGTTCTCCTTCGCCACGCCGCATCACGCGTGGGAGCGGGGCACCAACGAGAACACCAACGGCCTGCTCCGGCAGATCTCCCCAAGGGCCAGAGCATGGCCCACCTTCACCCAGGGCGGCCTGCGAGCGGCTCGCCCACCGGCTCAACACCCGCCCGCGCAAGCGGCTCGGCTTTCGCACCCCGGAGGAATGCTATGGAGCGCTATAGAGGGGGGACGCCCCACCCGATTCCGGCGCCAGCGTTGCACTTCAAGGTTGATATCAGGCAGCGCGGTGCGCTATATCGGGTTGCTTCGGAGGACCCTAGCGCTGCGGGCCCACTCGGCGCGTGTCCGGTTCCTGCGCCAGCACCCGTTCGGCGAAGTCCAGCCGCTCCTGCGTCTCGCTCAGCTCCTGCCGCAGCGTGCTCACCTCGGCTTCGAGCGCTTCGAGCCGAGCCGGGAGCTCGCTCTCGCCGGGACCCTGCCGCAGGCGGTGCGCCCATAACCCGAACCCCAGCGCGAGCGCAGCGTGAATCGTGGCATGCCACGGCTGGGCTTGCCCGGTCGCGAACCCGACTCCGAGCAAGTTGATGACGCTCAGCACGACGGCGATCGGGTACCAAATCGCGGGCTTGAAGGTCATGGGGAGATCCTCGTCGAGTCTGCCTAACGATAGGGAGTTCAGCGGCCGCCGAAGGCGGTCCGCTGCAACGACGCCTCTGAAAGGAACGGGCTCGAGGCCCCAGACCCAGAGGTTGGCCCTATGTCTACCATAACAATCGGACTCGATGTTGGCGACCGGTGGCGCGAGGGGTGTGTGCTGGACGCCGGGGCGGGGCCTCCAGCCGCTGCCGGGGCCGGGTCGGCACCCGCCGCTTGGTCCGCCGCGGCAGATTCAGCCGGAGCGCGCAGTACACCCGATGCCCCCGCTTGTGGTTCCAGCCGTGCCCCAGGAGCCGCAGCCGGTCGAAGCACTTCCAGAAGCCCCAGCGGCTGCTCTCGCTGACCACGGCTTGGAGGGCCGTGATCACCGGGGTGTCGCGCTCGGGATCGGGACGCGGCGGGCGATAGTGGGCCGCCCGCGACAGTCCGGCGGTCCGGCAGGCCCGCTGCACCGGCAGCTGGTGCTCCCGACCAGGATCGCCACGACCGGCCGCTTCGCGGACGGCGTTACAGTTTTCGGCTGAGGACGTCCTTGATGGCCGCATTCTCCAAGGCCATCTCGGCGTACAGCCGCTTGAGCTTGGTGTTCTCCGCCTCCGGCTCCTTGAGCCGGACCAGGTCGGCCACCGAGGCCCCGCCGTACCTGGTCTTCCAGTTGAAGTAGGTGGCGCGGCTGATCCCGTGCTTCCGGAGCAGCTCCGCCACCGGGACGCCGGCTCCCCTTCCTTCAGGATCTCGACGATCTCGGACTCGGTGAGCCGGGACTTCCGCATGGTGTCTCCGGCGCACCCGGAAGTCTAACTCTCGCTGTCTGCCCGGGAGGGGAGCTTACGTAGGCAGCCACTTGAAGCTATGTCAGCACTGACATAGGTTCCATTTATGCGCCCGGCGGACACGCCGCTCGTCTGGCTCCACGGCGAGGTCAAGACGCCGCCTTTCTCCGCCGAGGCCCGGGTGGAGACCGGCGTGCTCTTACGCCGGCTCCAACGGGGCGAACGGTTAACAGCTTGCCGCACTCGCGTCCCATGCCGAGTATCGGGCCCCGATGCCACGAGCTCCGCATCCTCGACGTCGGCGCGACGTGGCGAGTCATCTACCGCCTCGATTACCGCCTCGATGCGGACGCGATCGTTATCACGGCGGTGTTCAGCAAGAAGACCCCTGCCACCCCCGAGCAGGTGATTCGGGCCTGCCAACGCCGCCTGCGCGCCTACGATGTCGTCGTCGACGATGAGGAGGACTGATGCGCAAGACCAAGCGGCGTAAGCTCGAAGCAGCCGGCTGGCGAGTTGGCTCAGCCGCTGAGTTCCTGGCGCTGAGCCCTGAGGAGGCAGCGTTGGTCGAAACCAAGCTGGCCCTCAGCACGGCTCTTCGCGCCCGCCGCACCGCCCAGCACCTTTCGCAGGGTGCCTTGGCGAAGCGGTTGAAGTCCAGCCAGTCCCGAGTGGCCAAGATGGAGGCAGCCGACCGCACCGTGTCGGTGGACCTCCTGCTGCGCGGCCTCTTCGCGCTCGGCGCGACACCCCGCGACGTGGCGAAGGCCATCCAGCACCGGCGCCGAACCGTGGCCGTCTAACGGACACGGCTTAAGGGGGCGTCGGGCGCCGCGAAAGGCGCATGCGTACCACGATCGACGCGCAGGCGGCCGCGATCCACGCGCATGGGCACGATAGGGGGGCGATGCCGGCAACGACGCCCCGTAACCCGCCTGGAGCGGCGCGCGAAGGTCGCGCGGCCGCTCAGCGAGCGAGCGCCGCGATGATCGCCCGGCAGAACGGACCAAGGTCCGCCGGCGTACGCGAGGTGATCATGTTTCCATCGACCACCACCGGGCTATCCTCCCACAGCATGCCCGCGTTCACCAGGTCGTCCTTGATCGCACCGACGCTGGTGCCGCGCTTGCCCTTCACGATGCCGGCGGAGATCGGCACCCAGCCGGCGTGGCAGATGAAGGCGACCGGCTTCCCGGCCTCGAAAATGTCACGGGTGAGCTCGAGCACCTTTTTCGATCTGCGGAGGATGTCGGGCGCGTAGCCCCCGGGGATCACCAAGGCGTCGAAGTCGCGTGTGGCGACCTGGTCCACGGTTGTGTCGGGCGTGATCGGATATCCCCGTTTGCCCTGGTAGCTCCGCTCGCCCAGACCGGCCACGACGGTCGCGGCGCCCTCCTCCTCGAGCCGGATCTTGGGATACCACAGCTCGAGATCCTCGTACAGCGGCGCGGCGAAGAACAGGACGCGTTTGCCATTCAGCGACATCGGTCACAGCCCTCGGGAGTCAACGGTGCTAGGCTACACCCTGGACTCCCTGACGGAGGCAGCCATGGCGTTCGTGTGGGATCTCATCCAGCAGATCCAGCTGCACAATACCAGGTCGCGCGCCAAGTCGGCACGAGCGGACGCGAAGTCGGCTGAGCTGCGGGCGCGCGTGGCGGAGTCGAGGAGCCGGACGGCTGAGTCCCGCGTCCGCGATCTCGAGGCCCGGGTGGATGACCTCGAGGGCGAGGTCAGCAAGATGCGCACGACTCTGGCCGTGCTGCTCGACCGGCTGGAACGGCGCTTCGGCGAGCCGAGCCCCGCCGCGTCCGCGCGGATAGCGGATAGCGGATAGCGGATAGCGGATAGCTCACATCCGTCGGCGCCGGTCATTGTCTCCCCGGCCAGCATCGCGTTCACGATCGCCTCCTCGGTCGCCGCGACCGTCGCCTCGAATACCGGGTTGATCCGGTCGTTCGGCAGCAGGGTGACGACCACGGCTGCTGTGTCGGCCGCCGCGCGGGGGTTTGCGGTGGAGAACGCCAGGAAGATGTCGCCGGAGGAATCCTCCCCCAGCCCGCCCATGCGGCCCACGCCGAGTCCCGCCCGACGGGCCACCCGCGATCGGTATACCGATCCCGCGGACGCGGTCCCCATACGCGCGGTCCGGACCATGACGATGCCGAGGCCGAGCACGGCCACCGCGGTGACGACCATGGCGATCATGACCTCCACCAGCGCGAAACCAGCGCGACCGGGGGGCGGCGGCTTGCGAGTGGCGGCTGGGCTCATCGGTGGATCCTCACCTGTCCCGCAGGAGACTTCACGATGCGTCGGACTGCCGGGCCGCTGGTCAGCGTGACCGTGTCGGCGGACGAGGCGACGCCTGATGGAAAGACATCCACGGGGTCGGCGGAGAAAGTCACCGTCTGCACCCGATACTCGCTATCCGGCCCCAGCGGGCGGCGGAAGCGGACGGTGCCGCCGGCTCGGTCGGCGATCGTGTAGGTCGTGCCGGCGAGGTCCACCCGCATCGGCTTCCGCTGCCGCGCCGCCATCGAGAAGGCGAGCTCGAGGTCGCCGGCCACGACGTTGGCCGCCTGCCCACCCGGTAACTGCGGATCTGCCGCGCGAGCGGCGGGGCGGAGACGACGGCCATCAGGCCGAGGATGACGACGACCTGCATGGCCTCGACGAGGGTGAAGCCGAGGCGCTGCCGCGCCTGACCAGAAATGCGACGATGATCCATACGCCTTCACAGTGCAGGAGTGTGCCCCGTGATGGACGGTCACCTAACCTGTTATGGAGTCATGCGAGTACCGATTCGGCCCGGCGCCGGCTGCCGGTGCCGCGAAAATCCTGCAATGCAAAAGCCGGGAACTGCGGACATATTGTGCAGCGAGGAGGTGGCCGGCATGCGCGGACGGGAGCGGATTCTCGCCAATCTCGAGACCATCTACCGCGAGTCGTACGAGCGCGCGCAGGCGGCCGGCGACGGCGCGCGGCTACTGGACCTCGACAACGCCTACATGCGCGACCAGCTCATGATGGAGGTCCTGCTTGATATTCGGGATCTGTTCTCAGTGGCGCCGGCCGGCTCGGGCAAGAGCGCACTGGAAAAGCTGGAGGCGCTTCGCCGCCGGACCAAACGATGACCAGAAGAGCGGAGGAGCCGAAGAGCAGCACTGCGCCTCCGCTCTTCTGCTCTTCCACTCTTCGAACGTATCTTTCCAGGGCACAGGACCTTCGCATTCGGAGCCCCATTGGCCACTCGCACGCCCAGCCGGACTCGAGCCCCCGCCTCCGCGAAGCTGGACAAGGTCGAGCTGCTCGAGCTGTACCGCATCATGCTGCTGTCCCGGCGCATCGACGACCGGGAGATCCAGCTCAAGCGACAGAACCGCATCTACTTCCAGATCTCCGGGGCGGGGCACGAGGCGGTGACCGCGGCGGCAGCCAAGATCTTCCGGCCGAGCTACGATTGGTTCTACCTCTACTATCGCGATCGCGCGCTCTGCCTCGGCCTCGGCATGACGGCCGCCGAGCAGCTGCTGTCCGCCGTCGGCGCCGCGGAAGATCCGAATTCGGGCGGCCGGCAGATGCCCTCGCACTGGGGCCACCGGGAGCTCAACATCGTCACCACGTCGAGCCCAACTGGCACGCAGTTTCTCCAGGCAGTGGGTGCGGCGGAGGGGTGGCTTCGCTACGCCGGCATCCCGGAGCTGTCCGGGCGCGAGGAGCTCTCCCGCGGCGACGAGGTGGTGCTTTGTACCGCCGGCGACGGGACTACCAGCGAGGGCGAGTTCTGGGAGGCGCTCAACACCGCGAGCAATCTCAAGCTCCCGATCGTCTTCCTCATCGAGGACAACCATTACGCCATCTCCGTCCCGGTGGAGGTAAACACCGCGGGCGGCTCGATCTCGAAGCTGGTGACCGGCTTTCCCGATCTGCTCGTTCAGGAAGTGGACGGCTGCGACCTGTTCGCGTCCTATGATGCGCTGGCGCGGGCGCACGAGTACTGCCGGACGCACAAGGGGCCGGCGCTGGTTCACGCGCACGTGATCCGCCCCTATTCCCACTCGCTGTCGGACGACGAGGTCCAGTACCGGCCCGGCACCGAGCGGGACGCCGATGCCGCCCGCGACCCGCTCCGCCTGTTTCCGGAGCAGCTCCTCGCGCGGAATGTCGCGACGCAGGCGGAGCTCGACGGGGTGAAGGCCGCAGCGGAGGAAGAGCTCCGCGTGGCCACGGACATCGCGCTCGCCGCCCCCCAGCCGTCCCGCGACACGGTCTACCACCACGTCTACTCGATGGACGTGGACCCGTCGTCGGAGGGCTTCGACACGGAGGACGATCCGCGCTTCACCGGCGATCCGACCACGATGGTCGATCTGCTCAACGCCTGCCTGCGGGACGAGATGACGCGCGATCCGCGCATCGTCGTGTTCGGCGAGGACGTGGCGGACTGCTCGCGCGAGGACAACCTGCCACAGGTGAAGGGCAAAGGCGGCGTCTTCAAGGTCACGTGGGGCCTGCAGCGGGCCTTCGGCGGCACCCGGGTGTACAACTCGCCGCTCGCGGAGGCGAACATCGTTGGCCGGGCGATCGGCCTCGCACATCGCGGCCTGAAGCCCGTCGTTGAGATCCAGTTCTTCGATTACATCTGGCCCGCGTACATGCAGCTGCGCGATGAGCTGGCCACGATGCGGTGGCGTTCCAACAACGCGTGGGCCGCCCCGGTGGTCGTGCGGGTCAGCTACGGCGGATACCTGAAGGGCGGCGGACCGTACCACTCGCAGACCGGAGCCGCTGTGTTCACCGGTGTACCCGGGCTGCGGGTCGTGTGCCCCGCCACCGCGCTCGACGCCAACGGTCTCCTTCGCACCGCCATCCGGTGCGAGGATCCAGTGATCTTCCTCGAGCACAAGCACCTGTACCGGCAGACCTATAACAAGGCGCCGAACCCGGGACCGAACTTCATGATCCCGTTCGGCAAGGCCAAGATCGTGCGCGAAGGCGCCGACCTCACCGTCGTCACGTACGGCGCGGTGGTGCAGCGCGCGCTCGCCGCGGCCAAGGAGCTCGAGGCCGAGCAGGGGGTGCGGGCCGAGATCATCGACCTTCGCTCGCTGTCTCCGGTGGACTGGCCGGCGGTCCATGCGTCGGTGCGAAAAACCAACCGCGTGCTCGTGGCCTACGAGGATGCGCTCTCCTGGGGCTACGGCGCCGAGATCGCCGCCCGCGTCGCCGACGAGACGTTCGCCTTCCTCGACGCCCCGGTGCGCCGCCTCGCCGCGACGGATACCTTCGTGGCCTACGCGCCGGATCTCGAGGACGAGATCCTGCCGCAGGTGGCGGACCTCAAGGCAGCGCTGGCGGAGTTGGCGAGGTTCTAAGCATTCTCGCGCTGGTGGTTGATCATCGGCGC
Organism: Gemmatimonadales bacterium; assembly: GCA_050733355.1. GTDB lineage: Bacteria > Gemmatimonadota > Gemmatimonadetes > Gemmatimonadales > GWC2-71-9 > DASQPE01. The sequence continues at coordinate 33,268 of JBOHSY010000021.1, forward strand.
GTTGCGGCGTGATCGGCGCGCTGGTGCGCAGTGAGCGATGGGATACGGACTGAGACCTTCTCCACGCAGCTGTGCGTCCAGGTGGCCGAGGTCCAGGCCATCAACAACGGCTGACCCACACCCGCAGGCATCGCAGGCGCGACGACGGGCGCCGCGGTCACCGCGTGCCGTCGCGATGTCGCAGGCGGCGCGCTCACGATCGAGGTGGTCGTACGCCCATGATGACCGATCTGGTGCACCGTCGCGCTATGCATCGGCGCAATCGACGAGAACCGGCTTGACGTCGACGACCGGCGTGCCGTCGATGGCCTCGATCGGTCCGATTCGCAACCGGGTTCCGGAGATCTCGCGCAGGGTCACGCGATGTAGCCCCAACGGGTTCGGGCGGTGCTGAGACCGTGTGGTGAACACTCCGGCGAGGGGGATCTCGGGGTCGTCGCGCGGGTGCACTTCGAGCACGTCGCGATCCGCACGATGAAGCCAGGTCACGACGATGACCTCGTCGCCCGGAGCGATTCCGAATAGTCCACGCGCGAAGGTCGGATTCACTTCGAGCCACGCGTCCGGCGCTCCCTCCGAACCCTGCCGCGGCGCCTCGTCCGGCGCTCGAAGCGTCGATCGAATGTGTCCGATGGGGTGAAGCCGGTATTCCTCGCGCGTCTGGATCACTTTGCCGATCTCCTTGTGACTCCCGCCGTCAAGCTGACTGGATCAGGCCGATGACGTTACCGTCTGCGTCCTTTACGGAAGCGATCAGCTTACCCCCACCGACATCCTTGACCTCTTGCTGCGCCTCTGCGCCAGCGTTGAGGAGCGCGTTCAGACTCTTCTTGATGTCGTCGACGTGCCAGTAGCCGAGAGGCACCGTCATCCCCTGACTGTGGCCATGGGGATCCAAACCGATATCCTGGCCGTCAACGCTGAAGGCAACATAGTAAGCCTCATCCATGTAAGGCGTCACACCCGAAAGCTTGCTGTACAGCGCCCTTGCCTGAGCCAGGTCCTTGACGGGATAGATGAAAGTTCTGATACCTGAAGTCATGATGAACTCCTCATACTGGTTGTGGACTCATTGCTAGTCGCTACTCATTGTTGATTGCCGATCTCGTTGTCACATCGGCTGGCGTCTCGTTCGTCACTGCTATGACGGAAGGCGACGAGGGAATGTGACCGATGTACGAAGACGACTGGCTGGCGGAGCGATTCGAAGAGAACCGGGGTCGCCTGCGGGCGGTGGCCTACCGGATGCTTGGATCTCTGAGCGAGGCGGACGACGCCGTGCAGGAGTCCTGGCTGCGGCTCAGCCGCTCCGATACCAGCGGCGTCGAGAACCTGGGCGGATGGCTGACGACGGTCGTCGCGCGGGCGTGCCTGGACATGCTGCGCTCGCGCACGTCGCGGCGCGAGGAGCCCCTGGGCGCGCACGTGCCCGACCCGATCGTGGGCCGCGAGGACAGGATCGACCCCGAGCACGAAGCGCTGCTGGCCGACTCGGTCGGTCTCGCGCTGCTCGTGGTTCTCGAAACGCTGGCTCCCGCCGAGCGGCTCGCGTTCGTGCTGCACGACATATTCGCCGTGCCCTTCAAGGAGATCGCTCCCATCGTGGGCCGCTCCTCGACCGCGGTGCCGTGCCTCCGGGCGCATCGAGGGAGGTCCGCGGTGCGTCGGCCGTGGCCGAGCTGGGGTTCACCTTCTCGGGGCTTGGCTGGTTCGAACAACCGGCGCTCGTGAACGGAGCCGCAGGGGTCATCATGACTCGGCGGGGACGACCATTTTCGGTCATCGGCTTCACGGTCAGGCGCGGGAAGATCGTCGCCATCGACATACTCGCCGACCCCGCGCGCCTCCGCCAGCTCGACCTGGCGGTCCTTAACGACTGACGAGCCAACCGACGTTGCGGTCCCGTTCACAGTGCGAGAGGCGAAGCATAGCCTACGCTCGACCCGCCCGAGCCAGCCGCGCGTAGCGTCGGTAGAGATCGGCATCCAGCTCCCCGGCCTCGAGGCGCGCTTTGACCGCGCACCTGGGCTCGTGCGTGTGCGAGCAGTCGCGGAAGTGACATGCGGCGGCCAGCGTCGTGATCTCGGGAAAGAGGTCGAGGCCCGCCTGCGCTCCCTCATCCTCGAGGAACGTGATCTCCCGCAGCCCGGGAGTGTCCACCACGAATCCATCCCCCAGCGCATAGACCGCCGCCCAGCTGGTCGTGTGGGCACCGCGGCCGGAGGCCCTGAGGGCGCCGACGCGGGTCCCTAGGGTCGGGTCGAGGGCGTTGATCAGGCTGGATTTCCCCGCTCCAGACGGGCCGATGAACGCGACGAGCCGGCCGGCCAGGTGCGGGCGCAGTTCTTCCAGGCCGTCCCCGCGCAGGGCGCTGGTACACACGACGGAGAGGCCCGCCAGCCGGTACGACTCCAACACCGGCCCGAGAAAATGACCGTCCGCCAGATCGATCTTGTTGACGCAGAGCAGCGCGTCGCATCCTCCGCCGCGGGCCAGCGCGAGATAGCGGTCCATGACCGTGGGCCGGGGCGGCGCCGCCACCACGACGATGGCCAGGTCCAGATTGGCGGCCAGCACCTGCTCGCGGGGTACCGGGCCCGCGGCCCGCCGCGCCAGGCGGTTCCGGCGGGGCAGCACTGTTTCCACGACGCCGTCTGCGAGCCCGACGGGGCGGACCTCCACTTCATCTCCAACCGCCACAGGGTTGGTCGCGCCGGTGACCTGCTTGCGCAGCCTTCCGCGCAGGACGCAGCGCCACTCCTGCCCACCCGGGGCGCGCACCGTGACCTGAGACCCATCGCTGCGGATGACTGTACCGGTGAACCGTTCCAAAAATCCCACCTCCGGATATTCCGTCCCCAAACGCAACGGCCGCGGGCGCGTGCCCACGGCCGCGTACGGAGATGGCCGAACGGGACTAGCCGGCCATGCGACGGGATGGGCGCAGCGCCTGTGTCTGGCTCGATGCACGGACCGTCATCGCCCATCCCTCCTTTCTCAGAATGGCCTTACCCGCCGGCTCGCGCCAGCCAACTCATCCTAGCACATGTTTTAGGCGTCCGGCAGTTCGGTGGGAACCACTTCGACAGTCATCCGCTCTCCACTCCGCAGGATCTCCAGCCGCAGGGATTCGCCGACCCCGTGCCGTCCCAGGGCGCGCTGCAGGTCATCCGCCGAGGCGACCGCCATATCGCCGGCGTGCACGATGACGTCTCCCGGGCGCAGGCCGGCCAGAGCCGCCGCGGTGTCGGGCTGCACCTCGGTGATTTGCGCGCCGCTGGTCTGGGAAATCTGGTGCTGCACCTGCACGCGCCGGTCGATCTCCGCGCTGCGTCCGCTGACTCCGAGATACGCCCGCCGCACCCGACCCTCCCGCATCAGCTGAGAGGCCGCCCAGACGGCGGTGTTCACGGGGATGGCGAAGCAGATCCCCTGCGCGCCGGCGATGACCGCGGTATTGATCCCGATGACGTGGCCGCGAAAGTCCACCAACGGTCCGCCGGAGTTGCCCGGGTTGAGGGCCGCGTCGGTCTGGATGATGTTCTCGATCAGCCGCCCGGTGCGCGAGCGCAGCGTGCGCCCCAGCGCGCTGACCACTCCCGCCGACGCCGTGGCCTGGAAGCCCAGCGGGTTGCCGATGGCCACTACCAGCTGGCCGACCCGCAGGGCCGCCGAATCGCCCAGCACCGCCGCCGGCAGCCCCGATTCAGAGACGCGCAGCACCGCCAGGTCGCTGTGCGGATCGTGCCCGACGACCTGCCCGCGCAGCTGCCGGTCGTCCTGCAGGCGGACTTCAATACGCTCCGCGCCCTCGACGACGTGGCTGTTCGTCAGGATGTAGCCGTCCGGGGCGACGATGACGCCGCTGCCGGCGCCGCGGAATTCGGGCAGGCCGCGCCGCCGCAGCCGTTCGGGCGCCGGGCGCGCCATGCTCACGCTGACGACCGTTGGCGCCACCGCCTCCACCGCGGTGATCACCGCGCGGGAATAGGCGTCCAGCGCCTCCGCCTCCGCCGCAATCGCCTCGGTACCGGCCGCGCCGTTCCCGGAGGGCCGGCCGCCGTTCTGCGGTGGGGCGGAGATTGCCTCACCGCCGTCCACGGGCACGAGCCGCCATCCGTTCGCGCTGATCTCAAGCCTGCCCGGCATGCTCTTCACTCCTTTGTCCCGTGCGCTGCGCCGCCCGTTCGCGCCGCGCGACCAGCCGATCGTACTGCATTCGAAAGAGTCCCACGACCGCCTCCACGTCCTCCGGCCCGGATCCAAACGCTCACCCATCCTGATTCCGGCAGGACGTGATGCGGCTGCGCCCGCCCGGCCGCGATGAGGTCGTCGCGGATCCGCTTTGGAAAGGGAAGGTCCACGAGGGCGTCGCCGTGGAGGTGGCCCAGTTCGCTGCCGCGGAACCGGAACTCCACGCCGCCGAAGCGATGAGAGGCCTGGCTCACCTCCGGCCAACCCAGCACCTCTTTCACGATCCGATCGCGGACGGCTCCCATCTATCTTTTGAACGAAGCAGGATTATCCGTGATTCCTCGACCCCGAAGGCGACGCTGGCATTCCTCCCCGACTCGCCAGCCAGGCTGCCGCCACATCGGCTAGTTCGGCGATGACGTCCTCCGCCCGCCTCCCACGCACCACCAGGCTATGGTCTGCTCCCTGGAGGACGTGGAGCGTCGCGGTGGGGAGACGATCGAGCGTCCGGGCCAGCAGATCCGGCCGGGCGAACGCGTCCCGGGTCCCCTGGAGGAAGAGCATCGGCACGCCGATGCGAACGAGGTGCGCGTCCCGCATCCGCTCCGGCTGTCGGGGCGAATGCAGGGGGTAGCCCAGGAAGATCAGTCCGCGGGCGGGGAAGCCGCCGGCGACGAGATGCGAGGCGATGCGGCCTCCCATCGAACGCCCACCAAGGTAGAGTGCAGTCGCGCGGCGCCCATCCGCCCGCGCCGTGTCCGAGGACGAGGACGGGGTCCCCCAGGGAATGGTCCCAGGCTGCCGAGACGGAGCCACCCTCCCACGTGATCGTTTCGTGCTCGGCCGCCATCGCCTTCCCTCACCCCGCCGCCATCAGCCAGCTATGATGAGCGCCACGCTGCGCCGCACCCGCCTCGGCGGTCTTGGTGCCGGCGCGCAGCAGTAGCAGCGCCCGGCCGGTGGAGACCACGGTGAGTGTGGCCCCGGCGTCAAGCAGACCGGCGATCAGGGGGAGGCCGCGGGTGGCGTGGCCCAAGCCCCACGAGCCCACCGCGTACAGGATGCGCATGGCGGCGCACGAAACTGCTCCATCCGGGCTTCGGCGGCCTGCTGGGAACTCCTATGTCGACCTGGTCCCGCGCGGTTCAGACGTCTCTCTTTCACGCCGTCGTCGGCCTCTTCTATACGGCCCCGCGCCTGCTCTATGAGCTACGCGTCGACGGCGCCCGCTGCTTCCGCCATCGCCCCTCCACCTTGATCGTCGTCAACCACAAGCGCGATCTCGACAGCGTGATCGTCCCGCCGACCTTGATCTACAACGGGTGGACACCGAAGCGGCCGATCTGGTTTGTCGGACGGGAGGACATGTTCCTGCGCGGGTTTCTGGCCTCCTACGACATGATCCCCGGCGGCCTCCGCCGCCTGCTGCATGAGATCGACCTGACGCCCGTCCTCGGCGCGCTGCACATCCTCCCCGTGCGCCGCTTTCGAGAGCGCACGATGGACGAGGCGCTGCGCGAAGCCACGCCCGTCCTGGGCGATCGTCCCCTTGAGGAGATCCTCTCTGCCGAAGAGACCACCCACTGGCACAGGGCCGATCCCCGCCCCCAGCGCCTCACCGACCTCCTGCACTGGCGGTTCCATCGAACGCGGCACCGACCGGCAACCCTCCGCGCCTTTAGCCCGGCATACCGAGACCTCCTGCGGCAGCGCCAGGAGAACGTCGTGGCCGCCAGATCCGCAGCCTCGCCCGGGTCCTCAACCGGGGTGAGGTGCTCTATCTCGCCCCGGAGGGGGTAATCTCCCCCGATGGCCGGCTGCAACCGTTTCGCTCCGGGCTGCGGCAGATCCTGATGAGCGCCGAGGTGCCGGTCCGGCTGCAGGCGGCGTGCATCGTCTGCGACTTCATGCGGCCGGGGCGGCTGCGGGTGCACCTAACCGTGGGCGAGGATCGGGAATCTCCCACCGGCGCGCCGGCCGAGGCCGAAGCGGTCGCCCGCCGCGCCATCGCCGCGCTGCACCTGATGACGCCCAGCCAGGTGGTCAGCCAGGTCGCCTGGGAAGCGATCGGCAGCGGGAAGGAGGCGATCGCCGCCGGGTCGCTCCGCGCCGCGGCGCGTGAATGGGCCGCCGATCTACAGAGCCGCGGGATCCGCGTGGACCCTGCGCTCCTCGGCACTACGGCGACCGCCCGCATCGACGATTGGATGCGTTACGTAGTGCGCAAGGGTTGGGCCGCCCTCCAGGGGGATGAGCTGCGCCTGGCCGTGGACCGTCTCCTCGCCGCGCCGGTCACCCACTGGGAGAATCCGATCCGCTACGGCGTCAACGAAGTGCAGTCGGTGCTCAGGGCGCTCGCGCCCGCGCCCGTCGCGCCCGTGCGGGCGGCGTCACCGTGAGCATGGTTCGCCTCGCCGTCCTGATCGCCGCTGCGGGGCTGATCGCGCTCGCGGCGGCTGGGAACGGACGCACGGCGTCACCGTCCTCCCCCGCCATCGCCGTGGAAACGCAGGACAATGCGTTCGCCCCGGAGGTCCTGCGCGTCGCGCCCGGCAGCACGATCGTCTGGCACAACCTGGGGCGCAACGCGCACAGCGTGACGGCGGACGATCGGGCCTGGAACTCAGGATTGGTGGATCCGGGGCGCACCTTCCGCCGCACCTTCCCGCGGCCGGGGACCTACAGGTACTTCTGCGTTCCGCACGGCGGCCGCGACGGGCGAGGCATGGCCGGCGTCATCCTGGTGGGAGACGCCTCTCTGCTCGCGGTCCCGCGCCCCGCGCCGGCGGCGGGAGCTCCCCGCACGCTGACCGTGCCGGGCGGCTTCCCCACGATCCAGGCGGCGGTACGGGCGGCCCGCCCGGGCGACCTCATTCTCATCGCCCCCGGGCTCTACCGCGAAGCGGTGGTCGTGACGACGCCGGGGATCACGCTGCGCGGGCGCGACCGCGATCGCGTCATCCTCGATGGACGCTTCACCCGCGCCAACGGGGTGAAGGTGCTGGGCGCCGACGGCGTCGTGATCGAAAACATGACGGCCCGCCACTATACCGCCAACGGCTTCTTTTGGACCGGCGTCCGCGGCTACCGCGGCAGCTACCTCACCGCGTACAACAACGGCGAGTACGGGCTCTACGCCTTCGACTCCGCCTTCGGCCAGTTCGACCACAGCTACGCCTCCGGCCATCCCGACTCGGGCTTCTACATCGGCCAGTGCAAACCGTGTCACGCCCTAATCACGCACGCGCTGGCGGAAGGCAACGCCCTGGGATATTCGGGGACGAACGCCGGCGGTGATCTCACCATCCGCGATTCGATCTGGCGCGCCAACCTCGCCGGCATCGTCCCGAACACGCTGGATTCGGAACGGCTGGCACCCCAGGACGGCGTGCGCATCGTCCGCAACCTGGTCTACGGCAATCACAACCGCCGGGCCCCGGCGGAGATGCTGCAGTATCCGAGTTTCGGCAACGGCATCATCGTGGCCGGCGGGATCAACAACCTCGTCGAAGGCAATCTGGTCTGGGATCATCCCAACTACGGCATCCTGGTCATCGCGAACCTCAGCAAGCAATTGTGGCTCCCCTCGGGCAACGTCGTGCGGCACAACGCGGTGTGGGCGTCCGGGCATGCCGATCTGGCGTTGGCGGCGCCCGCCGGGGCGGGCAACTGCTTCCGCGGTGGACGACATCAGCGCAGCACGCCGCCGGGCATCCAGGGGCTGTACGGGTGCGGGTCGCCGCTGAAATGGATCGGCGGCGGCGACCCGGGCGCCTTCCTGCTGATGTACGCGCAATACCGCGTCGCCCGGTCCGGCCGGATCGTCTCTCCCAACTGGCGGAACTACCCGGCGCCGCCGCCGCAGCCCGGCATGTCCGATCCGCTCGCGCCGCCCCGGCCCGCCTGGCCCACCGCCGAAAGCGGCCAGGTCCTCCCCGCCGCCAGGAGTGCCCCGCCCGCCCCTCCGTCCGAGGCGTATGCCTTTGCGCCGCGGTTTCCGGCTGCGCCGCGAGCGGGCGTCGAAATGGCGCGGCTGGTGCTCTACGTGACGCCACCGGCCGCGATCGTGGGGGTCGGCGTCTACCTGCTTTATCGCGTCCGTCGTCGCCGGCGCCGGACGACCCCCCAGGTCGAGTGGTAGGCGCCTAGGAACGCGGTGGGGGTGAGGACGGCTTCATCAAATAGCCGTGCTGCACCAGCGCCGCGAACCCCGCGCCGATGAGCGGTCCCACCCAATAGACCAGATGGTGGCTCCAGTGCCCTGAGGCCAGCGCCGGCCCGAAGGCGCGCGCCGGATTCATCGCCCCTCCCGTCAACGGTCCGATCGCCATGATATCCAGGGCGATGGTGAGCCCGATGGCCAGTGGGAACACCGCGGCCGGAGCGCGGCGGTCCACCGCCGTGCCGAAGATCACCAGGACCAGAAAGAAGGTGGCGATCGCCTCGATCAGGATGCCCGTGCCTGTACCGATGTCGCGGGCGAGATCGGGCGTGCCGGCCCTCACCGCAGGCCCGCCAAAGAGCGCCGTGAGCAGAAGTCCGGCCACGACCGCGCCGGCCAGCTGCGCCACCCCGTAGGTCAGTCCCGCACTCGCGCGCATGCGCCCCGTGATCACGAAGCCGAACGTCACGGCGGGGTTGAAATGGCCGCCGGAGATTGCGCCCAGGGCGGCCACCATAACGGCAATGGTGAACCCGTGGGCCAGCGCCACGGACGTGAGATTGACCAGCGCCGGAGCGCCGGCGATCCCCGCGCCGGAGATCGACAGGACACCAATGAACGTCAGGGCAAACGTGCCGATGGCTTCCGCGACCGCGCGCTTCATCATCTCCCCGGCCATGGCTCCCTCCCTTCGCGTCTCACCAACGTCCGAATAGCCGCTGCGTGCCGCTGTCCCGCAGGGCCTGCCGTACCCGCGTCTCCTCCATCCATTCGAGATGGGGCACGGCCGCGGGCCGGTCGAGCACGCGCAGCGGCTCGGGCAGGCCGCCGCCGGCGAGCGGCCTGACGTGGCGGTGGATAGCGGCGTCCGCCAGCAGATAGCCGTGATTCTCCAGCACCGCGATCTCCGCCTCCGAGAACGCATCCAGATCGGTGCGCACTTCCGAGATGACGTCGTCGACGAGATCTTCCGGGTAGTGGGCCAGGGGCGACTGATAGTGCGCGGCCACGCTGCCGATCCCCCAGTAGGCGCCCAGCAGGTCACCCTTAAGGTAGCCGGCGATGAGCCACCGTTTCCGCAGCCCGCGGGCCTGGCTGTCCACGACGCTGACATAGCGGGCCAGCCGCCAGAAGAGGCCCCGGTCCGTCTCCGCCTCGAACGTCGCGCCGCCGTCGGAGACCAGGACGACCAGGTGGCTCTTCCACACCGGCTCCAGGCCGAGGTTGTCGTAGACGCCGCCGTCGGAGAGGCGGAGGCCGGCGACGATCTGGTCGCGATCCTCCCGCCGATACGCGCCGCGATGGAGTTGCTCGGGGCGGAGGCCCACCGGCAGCGGATTGAAGACGGGGGGAAAACAAGTGGACGCGGCGACCGCCCGCGCCAGCGGCCAGTCGGGGAGCGGGCGCCGGTACCCGGCCTGATAGTCGCCGACGCGACCGCGCTTGCCGTTGAGGACCCCCGAGTCGAAGACCCAGTTCACCCCGAAGGGCAGGTCGGTCGCGCAGAAGATGAAGCGCGGCCGGTCGGGGAGGTCGGGCAGGCGCAGCGGCGTCAACCGTCGCTCGTACTGGCGGGCCAGGGTCTCTGCGCCGGTGCTGTCCCACAACCAGTTCCAGGGCAGAAAGCGGTTCACGATGGGCCAGGTCCGCAGGTTGTTCCGCACGAGCGCCCTGAACGGCCCAGCCACGCGTTCGTGCCATTCGGCATCGGAGAGCACCGCGCCCGCGGCCGGCCACGGGCGCAATCGCGTCGCCAGGTGGGCGGAGATGATGCTGCCCCCCGAGACCGAGGTGATGGTGTCGACCTGCGAGAGCAGCCCCACCTCGTTGAGCCGCCGCAACCCTCCCAGGTGAAAGAGCGCGGCGCGAAAGCCGCCGCCCGAAAGGCACAACGCCACGCCGTGCCGCCGTCGGGCTGGGCGCGACAGGTACTTGGCTCGCGCATGCGGTGTCGCCGTCGCGCCTTCTACTTTCTCTCCTCCCTCACGAGGCGCCTCCAAGAGGACTCCCTCTTTGCACCGTCGAAGCGGCGGAGAAGCCCCAGCAGTCACAAGGAGGACTCGACGATGCCCTTCTTCCTCAAACGCATGGCCTTGCTGGCGCTCGTCGCCGGCGTGATCACAAGCACCGTCCCGGCCGGCGCCGCGCCCGCGGGTGGGACGCTGCGGATCGGCATCGACGTCGACGCCGGCACCCTCGACCCGCGGCTGGCGAACGACACGACGGCGCGCCGCGTCATCGAGCAGGTCTATGATGGCCTCATCGAGCTGGACGCGTCACTGACGCC
>JBOHSY010000022.1:0-3965 GCA_050733355.1 Gemmatimonadales bacterium
GACTGGGAAACTGCCGACGAAGGGGAACCCGCTGAACCCGAAGCCGTGGATGAAGGGGGATCCGAAGAAAAATCCAAAATGGTGGCGCGGGAATCCAAAGAACCCGAAGTGGCGGCGGGGGAACCCGAAGAAGCCGAAGTGGCGATGCGGGAAACCGAAGAAGGCGAAGTGGCGATGCGGGAACCCGAAGAAGCCGAAGTGACGACGCGGGAACCTGAAGCCAACGTGGTGTGTCGGGAACCGCCAAAAGCCAGGATCGTGGCGCCGGACACCCCCGACGTGGCCGACTACAGGCCAATCGAGCCCGGCGCGGACGATGCGGCGGTTGAACGGTGCGGCGACGCGGGGGTGGAACGCTCTGGCGGAAGGGCCGAGCCTGGCGCGAGGCGCGGTCCGGACCCAGCCCGGTCGAACGAGCGCGCCGGCACGGGCGCCAATCCGTCCGCCGACGCGACCCCCGTATCCGCCCATCCCGCCTCGAGAAATACCCTGGGCGAGCGCGAGGTCGGGCAAGGTGAGTATGGCTGCCAGCGAGAGGGAAACTGCGACTCTTGCAATGCGTGGGCTCCGCATAGGCCAACCCTCGGAACATGCGGGGAGGGCGCGGATGCCGCGGCTGTGCGACACAGGCCCCCCTCTTACCGTACGCATGCGGCCGCGCGGCGGCAAGCCCGGGCGCCCCCGCGAATTAGGGACTCGCCTCGGGCGCAGGCACTGTTACCTCGTGCTGCCCCCCGTCGTCCACCAGCGGGATCCTCAAGTGCCGTTGATGATCACCCGTGGGTGGCCCGCGGCGTTGATGAGCGGGCGCCCCGGCCGCGCTCCCCAATACGTACACCTCCCGCGCTTCGCGGCGATCTCCAGGGCCAGCGAGTCCCGGCCCTGCGACTCGAACCCAGGCGACACTGCCGGTGACCGGGACCGGCGAGACGGGCCCGCGGCGTGAGGGCGTGCCAGTCGCCCCCCGCCATCTCTGTTCGAGTCTCCGCGTGCGTTTTCGGTACCGTGATGCGCGAGCGCGGTGACGGCCTTCGCCCCGGCGAGCGATACCCTGTACCGTGCCCCGGTCTTGCTACCTCTATGCCGAGGAGCCCATCGTATGGGCATGGCCGCGCCGATCTACTACACGGCGGAGATGGTCCGCGCACTCCCGGACGACGGGAACCGCTACGAGGTGGTGCACGGGGAGCTGCTGGTGACCCCGGCGCCGCGGCTCTGGCACCAGGAGATCGTTCTTCGGCTGGCGGAGGCGCTGCGCCAATACTTACGGGGCGAGCCCGTCGGGCACCTCTTGTGCTCCCCGGCCGACATCTCCTGGGGACCCGACACCCTGGTGCAGCCCGACCTGTTCGTGGTGCCGCTGGAGCAGGCTCGGACGCTCGAGTGGGCCCGGATAACCGAGCTGCGGCTGGTCGCCGAGGTGCTGAGCCCGTCCTCCCGCCGCGCCGACCGCTTCACCAAGCGACTCGAGTACCAGCGGCGGGGCGTGCCGGTGTACTGGATCGTGGATTCGGACGAGCACCAGGTGGAGGTGTGGACGCCGGGCGACACCTTCCCGCGGTTCGAGCGCGAGCGCCTGGTGTGGCATCCGGCCGAGGCGGGTACGGTCTTCGAGCTCCACCTGCCGGAGCTCTTCAAGTCGATCTGAGCGGGCCCGCGGTGGTTACGGCTGGAGTCCGCCGGTCCGGAGCCACTCGATCAACCGCCGATGGCGAGGATTCACCCGCGCCCCTCACTGAGCGCCTCACCAGACACTCTCAGAGGAGAACGACGGTGGCACAAGCAACGCCCGGTCATGAGCCGAGCTCGGCGAGCAGCGAGCGGGGCGTGGTGGCCCGCACCGGGGACCGCACGTAATCGCGGACCTTTCGGGTAGCGATGACCTCCGCGCCACAGGCCTGAGCCGCCGCCACCTGCATAGCGTCCTCGAAGTCGCGCAGGTCGAGTGCGGCGGCCGCCCGCAGGCTCTCGGTGGTGGTCGGGGCTACCTCGACGAATCGAGCCAGCTCGAAGACGAGGCTGACCAACCTGCGGTACTGGCGGGCTTGCGGTCGCCGCCTACGGAAACGTCAGGCGGACGAGCGCGCCGGTAGGCCCGTGCGCTACCGTGGATCGTGCCCCGGTCTTGCCCCTCACCCGCCGAGGATCGCATCGTATGGGCATGGCCGCGCCGATCTACTACACCGCGGAGATGGTCCGCGCCCTCCCGGACGACGGCAACCGCTACGAGGTGGTGCGGGGGGAACTGCTGGTGACCCTAGCGCCGCGGCTGTGTACCTCCGGTGCGAGCCGGTCGGGCACCTCCTCTGTTCACCCGCGGACATCTCCCGGGGATCCTCCGACACGCTGGCCAGCCGGATCTCTTTGTAGTGCCGCTGGAACAGGCGCGGACGCTCGATTGGGCGCGGATCACCGCTCTCCTTCTGGTAGCCGAGGTGTTGAGCCCGTCCTCCCGCCGGGCTGACCGGTTCACCAAACGGAATGAGTACCAGCGACGCGGCGTCCCGGTCTACTGGATCGTGGATCCCGACGAGCGGCAGGTGGAGGTCTGGACCCCCGCCGACACCTTCCCCCGGTTCGAGCGTGAACGCCTGCGGTGGCATCCGGCCGGGGCAGGCGTCCCGTTCGAGTTCGAGCTTTCGCAGCTTTTCAAGGCGATCTAGCGAAGCGTCGTGGTGATCGGCCCGGGGGCGAAGCTCGCCCGCCGCACCTCCCGCATCGCCCCCGCCTCCACCGCACCCTCCACCAGCTCGTAGCCCAGCAGGGCGAAGATCCGCCCCCTCACGAAGATCGGCCGCGCGTTGCCGTACCAGTCCACGCATGATGCCTTGCAGGCATCGTCGCGCGGGGGCTCGGGCCGAGAGGCCAGGTCGCCCAGCCGGGTGAACCGCCGGCCTTCGTTCCGGAGAAAGACCACCGACGCCGATCCGCGGATCAGGTGCTCCCACCCCGGCCGCACGCCCCCGCGCACCGGCAGTCCGAGCGTGCCCGACCCCGCGCCGTCGGGCTTGTAGAAGAAGCCGTGGCTCCGGAGCTCGCCCTGCGATACATTGTCGAGCGCGAACCGCTGGGCGACGACGGGACGCTCGCCCAGCCGTACGCCGCTGAAGTGGAGCTGCCCGTCCCCCGCGCCGACGACCACCGCGTCCGGTCCCATCACCTCGATCCGGTCCACCCCGTGCGGGAGACCGAGCTCGGACACGTCGCCGCCCTTCCAGGGAACGATGAAGAGCGACGCGGCATGGGTGGTCGGTCTCCACCAGCCGTTCCCCACGCCGTAGAGCAGATGGTCGCCTACGAACCGGTTCTGGAACACACCGGGAGGCGCGGTCGGGAGCTTGCGATACCAGGCCGCGGGTGCCTCGGTGGCGCAATCGTCGAACCTGTCGGTCGGTGCCCGGAGGAGCGCCACGCCCCCCGCCGTCCGCTCGGCGCTCCACATCGCGTCGCCCGTGGCGCTGGCCCGGACCACGACGTTCAGGTGCCCGTCGCCGCTCTCGAGAAAGGAGAACTGGTCCACCGGACTTCCGTGGACGGCGAGCCCGCTCGGCGCCGAGCCGTCGAGCGGGAGCCGGAACAGCATCGCCGGCGCACGCTCTCCACCACGTCGGGCCCACGGCCAATCGGCCGCCCAGACGTACACCGACCGGGGCGACACGTAGAACACCCGGCTCCACGGCCCGACCACGACGCTCGCCTCGCACTCGAGCCTCCGCCCCCCGACGTCGCACTGGGTGATGGTGTGGAGCGTGAGGTGGTCGCTCCCGGCGAGCGAGCGGGCCGGCCGGTATACCCGCCGCGGGGTCACGATCCGCTCGAACCCGCGCGAGTCGGCACCAGGCCGCCACTCCCGGATCGCTGGCAGCGCGGCGAGCGGATCGCCGCCGAGCCACAGCATGAGCGGGGTGTAGAAGACCAGCTTGCCGCCGACCAGGCGCGAGGCGTAGTTCCGCGAGGAGTAGTAG
>JBOHSY010000023.1:0-1358 GCA_050733355.1 Gemmatimonadales bacterium
TCCGGCACGGTGGTCGCCCAGTTCGCCGATTCGCTGCAGCCGGCGGAGCACACCGCGTATTTCAGCAGACCGTTGAAGTTGCCGTCGTAGTAGGCCACGTGGAGAGCATCCGCTCCGTCGAGCACCAGGGAGACAGTGAAGTCGCCGTCAATGCCGGGGTCGACGGTGGCCATCGTCCAGCTTGCGGGCGACTCGCACTGGGCGGGGCAGGTGGCATACCGCAGCTCGTTGTTGCCGCCGTAGTACGCGAGATGCCGCCGCCCGGTCCCGTCCACCTTGATGGAGCTGGAACGGCCGCCGCGATCGATCACGGCGCTCTGCCAGCTCGAAGCATCGGTGCACGCGGCCGCACAGGTGCTGTAGGTGACGTTCCCGCCGCCCACGTGGCTCGCGTGCACCCCGCCGGCATCGTCAAGCGCGACTGAACTGTGCTGGCCGTCGTCTCCTGCCGTGGGAATGGTCACCTGCTGCACGGCGCGGGTCCGGAAGCTCCAGCGGTAGGGCTGGGCGAGAGCCTGTCCACCGGCGTCGCGCACCTCGGTGCCGACGACCGCCTCGTAGTCCAGCTCGACCCCGGGCAGCAGGGGAGCGACCAGCGTCACGTCGGTCGAGCCGGACTGGTGGATGATCCGGGCCGGGAAGCTCACGCCGCCCAGCGCGACGGTGAACGAGCCCGGCGCGAGGGTGGCCGGGTCCGGTGCCCGATTGAACCGGGCGAGCACGGTGGCGCCGGTCTCGACCTCGGTTGCGCCGTCGGCGGGGTCGGTCTGGACCACCAGCAGCGGCGCGGGAGGCCCGCCGTTCCCCGGGCCGTCGTCGTCATCGACCGGTTCCGTGACGCTCTCTCCGCCCCCGCAGCTCAGCATGAGAAGCAGGAGAAGCAGCTCGGGCGGCCGAACTCGCGTGGCTGTCATGGTGCCGACCCCCCTCTCACGGTGACGCGACGGCGACCGGCACGCGACTGTCATTTCCGGTCCCGATCCCCAGTCTTCCGCCGCTGTTGCTGCCCCAGCAGTACGCCCGGCCGTCGGGGGTCACTCCGCAGGTGAAGCCGGAGCCCGCAG
Source organism: Gemmatimonadales bacterium (assembly GCA_050733355.1). GTDB lineage: Bacteria > Gemmatimonadota > Gemmatimonadetes > Gemmatimonadales > GWC2-71-9 > DASQPE01. The sequence continues at coordinate 1,065 of JBOHSY010000023.1, forward strand.
TCAGCGAAGCGAACGCGAGATCACCGCTGACTGCGACCGGGGTTGAGCGGGCGGTGGTGGTGCCGTCGCCAAGCTCGCCGACATGATTGCTGCCCCAGCAGTAGGCGCGCCCGGTCGGGCCGAGGCCGCAGGCGTGGGTCGCCCCCGCTGCGATGGCCGCGAACGAGACCAGCGCCTGGACCGGTGCCGGCCTGGCGCGGTCCACGGTGTTCCCGTCCCCGAGCTGGCCGGAGCTGTTCGCGCCCCAGCAGTAGATGACGCCGCTTGGGGTGAGGCCGCAGGTGTGAAAGACGC
>JBOHSY010000024.1:0-2199 GCA_050733355.1 Gemmatimonadales bacterium
CGATCACGGTGCAGCGCCCGCGCGTCCGCGCTCTCGAGGAGCGGTTCGTCAGCCGGGTGCTGCCGCTCTTCCGGCGCCGCACCGCGGCGCTGGGCGCCCTCTTACCCGAGCTCTACTTGCACGGCCTCGCGCTGGGCGACTTCGAACTGGCGCTCCGCGGGCTGCTCGGCGACGGCGCGCCCTTGAGTGCCAGCTCGATCCTGCGGCTCAAGGCCGAGTGGCAGGCGCAGTACGCCACCTGGCGCCGGCGCTCGCTCGCCGACCTCCCGCTGGGGTATCTCTGGGCCGACGGGCTCTACGTGAAGGCGGGGCTCGAGGCCACGAAGGCGGCGCTCCTGGTCCTGATCGGCGCGCTCGCCGATGGGCGCAAGGTGGTCCTCGCGGTCGAGAGCGGGGCGCGGGAGTCGGTCGAGAGCGGGGCGGGAGTGCTCCGGGATCTCAAGGCGCGGGGGCTCGGCGCCCCCAAGCTCACCGTCGCCGACGGCCATCTGGGGATCTGGGGCGCCCTCGCCCAGGTCTACCCCGCGAGCGCGGAGCAGCGGTGCTGGAACCACAAGCTTCGCAACGTGCTGGATGCCGTCCCGGAGAAGCGCCAGCCGGAAGTCAAAGTCCGGCTGCAGCGCCTCGCGGGCGCCGAGAGCCGCTCGGAGTGTGAGCGGCTGCGCGCCGAGTTCCGGCGGACCTATGGCCGGCTCTTCCCGAAGGCGGTTGAGCGGCTGGAGCACGACTGGGAGCGGCTGGTGAGCTACTACGCCTTCCCCCGGGAGCACTGGCGGCACTTGCGGACGACCAACGTGATCGAGTCGCCCTTCGACGCCGTCCGGCTGCGGACGTCGGCGGCCAAACGTTTCAAGAAGGTTGAGAACGCCACGGCGCTGATCTGGAAGGTGCTGCTGGTCGTGGAACAGCACTTCCGCAAGCTGAACGCGCCACACCTCTGCGCCGAGGTCTATGCCGGGGTCGTGTATCGCGACGGCGCGCGGGTCCTCACCCCGCCCCGAGAGCGTGCTGCCGCCTGACGCCATTTACACACTTCCTGACGAGACCTCAGCCTTGTCTTGTTTCGTGTCTGCCTAACGAAAAGCAAATCAGCTGCAGGCTATCATGCTCGCGCCCGCACCAACCTACGTCCGCTGATCGCCAGCGGCGATCAGCGCCCGAGCGGAGCTCGGGACGGTCCGGCCTGTCGGCTGCATTTGCGGGTTAGGCGGCTGCGCTTTGGTCCTGGCGCACCCGTGGACAAGGACCCGCCGGCCTCACCCTCGAATCCCCGCCCTGCCGAAATCGACGCTTCCGCAGCAACCCGGAATTCGAGGCCGGCAGCGCCTTCCCGGAATGGCGCCACGGATCAGGAGCTCAGGACGCGCACTCGGCGCTCTCGCGCCAAGCGGCCGCCGTACTGCCCGGGCTGCCCCCCTACACTGCCCGCCAAGCCGAACTCGACGCCTCCGCAGCAACCAGCAGCTGGATGCCCGGCCGTCACATCGCTGGCAAAGCACACACGATGAGGACCGCGGTGCCGGAGAGTCCGCCTAACACTGCGGATCAGCTGCGAGCGCGGCACCACTTCGCCAGGCCGCGCTCGTCAGCTGCATCCGCTTGTTCGACGCCCTGCCTCACGTTTCCGCTAGACACGCTCCACTGCGTATCGAGCGGTGCCGCAGTGGGAGGCCGCGTCGCGGATGTCAGCCTGCGGGGCTCGTGGCGATGCGGGAGACCGGTCTGATGTGGGCAAACATGCTGCGGGCGTTCCAGGTTGGGAAGGCTCTTACGAGCGACCAGGGGCCGTCGAGTTGGATGCGGTTCTCGCGGGTGGCTTGGGCCCAGGTGAGCTGGCCGGCGTGCCATTTGACGAAGGCCTCGGCTTCCGCCGTGATGCAGAGGTCCTCGTCGAGGCCGGGGTACGTCTTGCAGATCTCGGTGTCTCCGAGCTCGATGAGTAGCCAATAGCGCTCACGGCGCGCGCGGCCGGTGAAGTCGAAGCGGATGACGATGCGTCGATCCGGGAGCCGGTCTCGGCGGAGGGCGTTGCACATCGACCACAGGGCCACAAAGGGGTCGAGGTTCTCGGGAGCGATCTCGAGCCAACGCGCACCCCACTCGCCGAGCGACTGGCAGACCGTGAACAGGTCGTGGCCCGCGGACGTGAGCTCGTAGTGGTGCCCGCGCCCGTCGGGCTTGGGTGCCGACTCCACGACA
>JBOHSY010000025.1:0-1014 GCA_050733355.1 Gemmatimonadales bacterium
GGCGGTGGTACATCGGAGGCGGGACGCGCGCGAACTGGCTCGGATGCTTCCGGCGGAAGGGTTGTACCATCTGTCGGCGCTCATGTGTGCCAAGCACCGCGCTGAGATACTGGATCGCATTCGGGACCGTCTCAAGGCCGGCGCCACCTGCCGGGTCGTGGCGACTCAACTGGTCGAGGCCGGAGTGGATGTCGACCTTCCGGTGGTGTACCGTGCACTGGCCGGGCTCGACAGCCTCACCCAGGCGGCAGGCCGGTGCAATCGCGAGGGTACACTCCGGAACCGGGAAGGGGCGCTGATTCCCGGCAGATTTCGGGTGTTCCGGGCTCCGACGCGTCCGCCGCCCGGGGTTCTCCGCCGCGGTCTTGAGGTGGCCGAGTCGATGCTTTCTCGCTACGGCACGGCTCTGGACATCGGCGACCCGGCCACGATGGACGAGTACTTCCGGATGCTCTACGCCGGGTCAAATCTGGACCACCGCAGCATTCAGGCAGAGCGCCTCGCGCTCAACTTCGCGACTGTCGCCGAGCGGTTCCATCTGATCGAGGACGGCTTTACGTGTCCCGTCGTGGTCCCATGGGGAGATGCCGCCGAGCGGGTACGGGCCTTCTCCGAGCGTCCCGACCGAGCGAGTCAGCGTGGCCTTCAGCCGTATTTGGTGCAGGTGCATGACCGCGAGCTGACGCATCTTCGGCAGCTGGGGGCGGTTGAGCTGCTGCACGAACGCGTGCCCGTGCTGGTGGCCCCTTACCTCGGACTCTACGACCGGGTATATGGGCTCGTTCTGGAGGGCGAAGGTGCCGCTGATCCGGAGGCGCTGATCGGATGAGCCCGAGCCGCCGATCAGGCGAAGCGGAGCCTTCCCTTCGGCACGGGGATGGGCCGGCCCAGCATGCGCGCCGTCTCGATCCACTCGCCGATGACCCGCTCGGCGTTGGCGAGAGCGGCCTGGTAGGTGGCGCCGTCCGCGGCACAGCCGGGCAGCTCCGGGACTTCGGCGATGAAGGCCTGGTC
>JBOHSY010000026.1:0-17651 GCA_050733355.1 Gemmatimonadales bacterium
ATGCGCCGAGGGCGTTGGGCGCGGGCGGGGGGCCGCACCCCGACACTTCGCGGCAGAGCGCTAACTGCCGCGCCTTCCACGCGGTGAACTGCACGCCGCCCGCCGCGAGAAGCACTACCCCGGCCGCGACCGGCAGCCACTGCGCCAACGGCTCCCAGCGCATCTCGACCGCCATCACGCCAACGCCGGCGGCGTAGATGGCCGCACCGGCGACGGCCCATACGACGAAGTAGCCCACCCCGACGAGCGTTGTCAGGCCGTGCAGATGGATCCGGTCCGGGCCGCGCAGGGACCGACGATACCGCGACAACATCGGGACCAAGGCGGGCAGCATCATCGGCACCATCATCGCCATCCACAGCTCCAGGTGCCCAGTCATCCCGGTCATCGGTCAGTCCTCGTACTGGTCGTGGCGCCGGACCCACGCCATCGGATGAGCGAGACCTTCCTCATCGCGTCCCTTGGGCGCCAGATCGATGTAGTTGTACGCGCCGTTCAGCAGATCGATCCCGCGCGAGTAGGCCGAGTAGGTGTGGTAGATGTCGCCGTTCCCGTCCTTGTAGAACACGCTGACCCCGGGCATCTCCTCGCCGACTCTGACGCCGGTGCCATAGTTGTAGTACGCCGCGCCGCTCTTTGCCGCCTCCGGATCGTGCGACACCTGGAAGTCGCAGTTGAAGTTGCTCCCGCCGCTGGAGACCCACTTGAAGCTCCAGCCCATCCGCTTCTTGTATGCCTCGAGCTTGGCGAGCGGCGCCCGCGAGATCGCGAGGAAGCTGATGTCGCGGTGCGCCAGGTGGATGTCGGTCCCGTTGAAATTGTCGGCCCAGAACGAGCAGCTCGGGCACGCCTCGTTCCACGCGGGGTTGTACATGAGGTGGTAGACGACCAGTTGGCTGCGATTCGCGAACAGGTCGGCCAACGTCTCTTTCCCGCCCGGGCCGTCGAAGACGTACTCCTTGGTGACCTTCTCCCACGGCAGCTCGCGGCGCTGCCGGCTCAGCTCGTCCCGGAGCCGGGTCAACTCCTTTTCCTTGGCCATGAACGCCACCCGCTCGCTGATCCATTGCTGGTGCGAGACCACGCGAGGGTTCTGGATCGGGCTCTTCTGGGTTGCCATAACGTCCTCCAATGATATTATTCCACCGTTCGGTTGATGATTATATTCAACCAAACGGTTGAGCGCAATACCCCTGGCGTCCCGGAGGCGGCCATGTTGGACCAAGTATATGGCGCTATTGCAGATCCGACCCGGCGCGCGATCCTGGGTATCCTGGCGGAGGGAGAGACGAACGTCGGGACGCTGGCGGAACGGTTCCCCATTTCGCTGAACGGAGTTTCCAAGCACGTGAAGGTCCTGGAGCGGGCCGGACTGGTCGAGCGCACCGTCCAGGGCCGGGAGCACCGGCTCCGCCTCAACCCCGAGCCGCTGCGGGAGGCATCAATGTGGCTGGAGCACTACCGCACGTTCTGGGATACCCGGCTGGCGGCTTTGGAGGCCTTCCTCATGACGAAGGAAGTCGGCGCCCCGTCGGAGCAGGCACAACATCCTCGAGAGGATGGTCGATGAACGTGACCGATGAAGCTGCGCCGGTCCTGGTGGTGCGACGGCAGATCGCCGTGCCGCGGGAGCGGGTGTTCGCAGCGTGGCTCGATTCGGAGAGCCTGGCGCAGTGGATGCGGCCGCTGGACATCACCCACGCCACCGTCACCGTCGATCCCCGGGTCGGCGGCGGATTCCGGATCGTGATGGAGGGGCGGACGGACGGCGGCGACTACGAGCACCGCGGCGAGTACCTGGCGATCGAGCCGCCGTCGTTGCTGTCGTTCACCTGGATCTCGAGGGCCACCGACTACAAGCCGACGGTGGTCACCATCGAGTTTCACGAGCGTGGCACGGGGACCGAGCTGGTCCTCACTCACCGGCGCCTGGCGCCAAAGGCGATCGAGGGGCATCGCGAGGGGTGGACCGACATCGTGCGCCTGCTCGACGAGGGGTTGACGCGGGGCTATTGAAGGAGAGGCGAGCTGATCGCGCGCACGCGACAGTAGCGCTCTTGCCCCGCTGACCCCAAGATTCAGAATCCGGCCCTCGCAAATGTGCCAGCGCACCGACGTCACCGTGTGCCGTGGTGACCCCCCCATCACGAGGGTACCCCGCGACCTGCGGCCGATCATCGCGATCGCCGCGCTCTGCCTGTTTGCGCTCGTGCGGCTGCCGGAGAGCGGCGCAGCCCAGGGGATAGCATCGGGCAGTGTTCGCGGCACCGTGCGGAGCCCGGAGGGCGCCGCCCTCGAAGGCGCCAGCGTTCGCGTCGTCAACACCGCTACCGGGTTCAGCGTGCGTTCGCAGGTGGTCCGCGACCGGACCCCCGCCGTCCAGTGGCGAGCGATAATCGCTACGAGGCCACGCGTGCCGTAAGTGACCAGGTCATGATGAGGTTTCGGATAGGCGGGAAACAGCGCTTCCAGAGATCCTACCTTTCGGAGATCTTGGACATCGCCAACGGCACCGCTCGGCGGATCTCCGCGATATGCCAGGTCCGCTACGAGGACCTCCAGCTCACGCCGACACCCGGCGCCCCGCATGGCGCGATCCGGTGGCCGGGGTCCACAGACAAGGAGGGCCGTGCCTGGGCCGCTCCGATTACCTCTCATGTCCGGGCTGCGCTCGAGCGCGTGCTGCGCGAGCGGCCAGGAATCGGGGCGGCGTACCTGTTCCCATCGCCGGTCGATCCGACGCGCCCGATCGACTACGGGCTAGCCTCGGAGTGGCTGCTTCGGGCCGAGCGGCTTGCCGGTCTCCCCAAGTTGAAGCGGGGGCTTTGGCACCCCTATCGCCGGCGGTGGGCCACTGTCCGCAAACACCTCCCGCTCACCGACGTCGCAGCCGCTGGCGGGTGGAAGTCCACGCAGACGCTCCTCAAGTGCTACCAGCAGCCAGATGAGGCGACTATGCATCAGGTCGTTCTTGGCGGGGCCGAGCTCCGGGAAAGAGCATGAATCCGGACCGTTCTTACACAGGATCTTGGCGCACCTGGCATTTCAGGGCTTGCGTCAGCAGCACCAAACCGCTTGATTTGTCGTCCCTTAGGGCCTGTAGCTCAGGTGGTTAGAGCGCACGCCTGATAAGCGTGAGGTCGGTAGTTCAACTCTACCCAGGCCCATTCCGGCAACAACAGAACCTCATCGACTTCGCGGTCGGTGAGGGTTTTTGTCTACCTCACCCGCGCCAGCCGCAGCACGACAGCTGCCGCGCACGCGGGAGCCTGGTGGACTCCACCTCGCTGTGATTCCCGGAAGCCGGATGTGCCGGCCCAGCCCCGCTCCGTCGTCATAGAATCGTCACCATAAACCGACGGCGAGCGGGGGCGAGCCCGAACACCCTCAGGAACCGGCCCGCGCCTGAAGCCGGATGTCCTCGATGGTGTGCAGCGTGCCGTTCGGCGTTGGGACCGTGTACTGGTGCTCGACGTAATGGAACGTGGCCCCATCGGCGACCCGCTCCACAAACCCCTGCCATTTGAAAAGGAAGGTTCCCGGCCCGTTGATATGGAGCTGGTACTCCACCTGGCCGGTGTAAAGCGGGACGTGACCGGTGATGAAGGGGCAAAACTTCGCCGGGTCGAAGGGGACGAGCTGAGAGATGTCGGTCCCTTCGTAGATGGCGACGTGATTGTCATCCCCCGTCAGCAGCAGTGCCAGGCCCTGCGCGTCCGATGGCGTCTGCACGATCTGAATGTCGACCAGCACCCGGGTCGACGCATCGGTGCAGTCTGCGAGTCCCGACACCTGGCCGTGGATGGCGAGCAAGCCCTTCGCCGGGTCCGTGGTGATCACGCGTGACCCGGCGTTCGCCAACCGCACGATGAAGGGCCCTGGACTCGGCGGGCCGTTGGTGAAGTTGAACGACGGCGTCACCGTGCCGGTATCGCCCGGGGAAATACCGGCAGGGTCTCCCTCGCACCCGGCGCTGGCGAGAACGGCGAGACTCAGGGAGAGGACCGTCGCCCGATCGGACATCTGCATGGGTAGCCTCCACGTGAGGGTGGATTCCCAAACTCGCGCCGCCCCCTCACCCAGGGCTCACCCGGATCATGTCCTCCGGCTGCACACGTTCGGCCCGCTCGACCTGCATGGGGCCGCCGGGCGCCTCGACGCGGTTCTGGCCCAACCCAAGCGACTCGCTCTGCTTACCTATCTGGCCCTCGAGAGCCAGTCGGGCGCCAGTCGGCGGGACCGCCTTCTCGCGGTCTTCTGGCCGGAGCTGGATCAACACCGTGGGCGCCATGCGCTCCATCAGGCGCTCCATTTCCTTCGTCGACACCTGGGCCCCAGTGTGCTCCTGGCCAACGGGGTCGACGAAATACGCGTTTGCTCGGAGCTCCTCTGGTGTGATGCTGTCGCGTTCAGCGACGCCCTCACCGCGGGCGACGCCGTGACCGCGCTCGAGCTCTACCGCGGCGACCTCCTGGACGGTCTGTATTTGTCCGACGCGCCGGGGTTCGAGGACTGGCTGGAAGCGAGGCGGGCGTTGCTGCGGGCCCGCGCGGCCGAGGGCGCCTGGCGCATGGCTCAGGCCGAGGAGACGCGCGGCCGCCTTGAGGAGGCGGTTGCCTGGGGACGCAGGGCGGTGGAGCTGGCACCCTCGCGGGCGGACGAGCCGGCAACTCAAAGGCTCCTGGGGCTGCTCCACCGGGTAGGCGAATCGGCAGCCGGGGTCCGGGCGTACCAGGCGTTCAGCGCGCGCCTAGCGCGGGAGCTGAATCTTGAGCCTTCGTCGGGGCTGCGGCGATTCGTGGCCGGCTTACGCCGGGACGCGGCGGCCGCCGGCCCCACCGCCGCCCGAGGGTTTTGCCGCCGGGCTCGACACTTTCTGGCGCGACGCACGGCGGACGGCCTTGCGCGGGCACAGCGGGAGTTCCTCGCCGCGATCGCCGCCTCGCCGCGGGACCCGTTCGGCTACGCCGGTCTGGCTGAGGTCTACGCCCTGCTTCCGTGGTACGCCGGGGTCGACTCTGGCAGCGCCCGGTCGTGGGCCGACGCCGCCGTGGCCAGGGCCCTCGAGCTGGACCACGATTTCGCGGCGCCATACGCCATCCAGGCAGCCGTATCCTTTTGGTTCTCCGGCGACCGGCGCTCCGCGGACGACACGTTTCAGCGGGCGCTGGATCTCGACCCGGGTCATCCGGCAACCCACCACTGGTACGCCTTGATCCTGGTGGAGCGGGGGCGGTTCGATGCTGCGGCCACGGCCGCTGGCAGGGCATGGACCCTCGACCCGGCATCGGTGATGGTCGGGACGGACTACGCGAGCGTCCTCTTCTGGGCCCGGCGGCACCAGGAGGCATTAATGCAACTCGAGACGGCGCTGGAGCTCGAGCCGCAGTTCCACCTGGCGCATCAGCGGCGGTGGCGGATACTGGCCGCCCTCGGCCGGTACGAAGAGGCCGCGGCCGCCATCGTCACGGCGCTTCGACTGGCGTGCATCGGGGAGCGGGCGATCGATGCCGTGCAGGACGCCTGGGCCACAAGAGGGTGGGAGGGTGTCCTCGACCGCCGGCTGGACCAGATCGTGCCCGCGGCGCGAGGGAACGGAGCCGCCGCAATCGACGCGGGCCTTCTGTGCGGGCTGCTCGGACGGACCGGCGAGGCGCTGGAGTGGCTCGAGCTGGCTCGGGCTTCCGGCACTCCGGCGCTCGGCCTCAAGCTGGCGGAGCCCGCCTTCGACACCCTCCGCGCCAGCCGGCGCTTCGGAGCGCTCACCCGCGCGGTGCTGCCCCGACCATGACCGGAACGAGTGCCAGCGCGACAACACGGGTCAGCACGGTCCCACCGTTCACGCGGTTCAATGAAGTCAACGGCGTGCAATACCCGCGGCCGTCCCTGTCCCAGATTGCAGCATCGCTCAGGAGGCAGCCATGCATCGTCGTAGCTTCGTCGGGGCCGCGGCCGCCGGCGCCGCCACCGTCGCGATCAGCGGCGCCCGCGCGCTCAACCGCGCGTCCGCCGACACCATTCCAGTCGCGTTTCTCGTCGGCGACAGCGTCAACGTCATCGACACCGCCGGCCCCTGGGAAGTCTTTCAGGACGTAATGCTCCACGGCGCGGGGCACGCGCACGGCTTCTCGATGTTCACCGTCGCTGCTTCCACCAGCCCGTTGCAGGCAACCGGTGGACTCACCCTCGTGCCGGCGTACGATTACCGCAACGCGCCCGCGGCAAAGGTGATCGTCGTGCCGGCGCACCGGTCGAACGACGCCACCCTCGAGTTCCTTCGCACCCGAGCGGGCACGGCCGATCTCATCATGTCGGTCTGCACCGGCGCGTTCGTGCTCGGGCGCGCCGGATTGCTGGACGGCCGCACCGCGACCACCCACCACGAGTTCTGGGACGATTTCGAGCGGACGTTCCCGAAAGTGAAGCTGGAGCGAGGCCCGCGATTCGTGGAGCACGAGCGCGTCGCGACGGCCGGGGGGCTGACGTCGGGGATCGATCTGGCCTTGAGAGTGGTCGAGCGCTACTACGGACGCGAGACCGCCCAGGCCACGGCCACCTACATGGAGTACGAGAGCCGGTTCATCGGCGCGACCGCCACGCGCCCGGCGTGAGCCCGGTGACCCGCCGGAAGCTCCGGCAGAGATGGCTCTGGTCGGCGAACCCCGCCTCCTGCGCCACGCGGGCGAGCGAGGCGTCGTCGTCGTCCGCGAGCGCAACACAGGCGCGCTCCACCCGCCGTCGCAGCACGTAGGCCGAAAGGCTCACACCGTACACCCGCCGGAACGTCCGCGAGAGATGCGCCGGATGGACGCCGAGCTCGGCGGCGAGCTCCGCGAGACGGATCGGCTCGCCTAAGCGCGCCTCCACGAGATCCCGCGCCCGGGCCACCCAGACAGGGCGTCCGTTGTCACGCCCCGCCGGACATCGGGTGAGCTCGCCCAGCATCGCCAGCAGCAACCCTTCCAGCACCAGCGCCGACGCGTCCGACCCCCGCTCGAACTCCTCGTGCAGCTGCCGCGCGAGCCACGCAAGCCGTCCCCTTGGCTGTTCGCGTGGCCCGCCGAGCACCATCCGCTGGACCGGTGCGGCCTGGGCGAGCCACTCCGGTCCGAGCTGCACGCTGAAGCACCGGGTGCGAGGCGTGTCGAATCGGTGCGCGTGCGGCTCACCTTCCGGATGAAACAGCACGGTGCCCGGCCCCAGGGTCCGCCGGCGCCCCCGGCTCTGCTCCTCGAACGCGCCGCGCAGCACCAGGCAGAGCAGTGGGCTCGTATGCGCATGCATGGGCACGGCCGCACCGGCGGCGTACCGGGTCTCGGAAAAAATGAGGTCCGCCACCCGACGGGTGCGGCCGACCTCGCCATAGAACTGGCCATCGGGAATCGTGGCGCCCATGCGGCCACCTACGGCGGCATCCTCCCGCGGGATTCGCCGAGGCGGGCCCGCGTCAGGCGCTTTCGCCGGCGGGCTCGGGGAGCACCGGGCCGAGCTGCTGCTCCGGATCGTCGTATTGGGCGGTGAGCTCGCGGCCCGCCACCCGCGCCTGCGCCCGCTGTCTCACCATCTGCGCCAGACTGTCGGGCAGCCCGAACTCGTGGAGGTAGCGGCCGATCGCGGCGTTCGCGGGGATGACTCCCTCGACCAGATGGGTGAATCCGACGGCGTTGTCGACATGGGTCGCGATCACCGCCTCGGCTGCCCTGGCGCCCACCATGCGGGCCAGCTCCACCGTCTTCTCGTGATAGCGCACCCGCTGGCGCCGATTCTCCAGCCACAGATCGATCCGGAGGCGCAGCCACCCCGTCACGCTCGGAAGCGGGGTCAGCGGGGGGAGCACGTCGAGATCCAGCGACGTGAGGGTGCGGGACCTGACCACTTCGCGCATCGAGTCCGGGACCGCCGTGACCCGGAAATACAGGGTCATCGCATCGAGTACGGGGAGGCGGGGGGCGAACTCGCTGACGAACTGGACGGCCTGGCGGGCGTGGGTGTCGACGAGGGCTTCCCAGGCGATCGCATAGGCGACACCAACCTTCAGGCGCAACGCGTCGGGAATCCGACGCAGCGACATCTGGCTGGGCGCCGTCATGCGGGCAACTCCTCGTGTGCTCGAGTGGCGCCGTCGCGCCGATCGTGAGAGTACTGAACGAGTGCAATAATTGGTCCCAGGTGGGCTCAAATCGGAAGGGTGACGGCTCGAGCCGCACGGCGCCCCGGTAATTGCTGCCTTAAAACCTTGTCCAAGAATCAGTTAACCAGAGAAGCCAGCTGCCGGTCCACCCGGCGCCACCCGGCCGATTTCCGGTGGTTCACGGAGCAGAACGCCCGACCCGGTTGCATCGCCCGCCCGGGCAGCGCGGGCGCCAGCGACCGCGGGCCGTGCCAACCGTACTACTCGATCCGGCCCACCGCGATGGAGTCGCTCGCGGGGAAGGTCTCCTTCAGCGCCTCGTCGAGCTGCCGATCGAGGTGCGGGTCCGGCGGCTCGCCGGCACCTCGCGGCGTCCAGCGCCGCCGTACGGCCGCCACCACCACCGCCGCGGCGAGGCCGAGCGCCGCCCAGCGCGTGAGAGATGCGAGCCTCATGTGCAGCCTCCCGAGCGTCGTTCCAGGTCGAATCTCCTTGACGGCGCGCCGCCGGCCGGAGCTTCATTCTCCATGACTAAAATCATCGCTACACTTCTCGTCGCAAGCACCGTCTTCGCGCATGGCCGTATTCCCGACGCCGCCGAGCTCAAGCGCATGGCCGCGCGTTTCGCTCGAACCGAGTACCGGGTGGATCTGTATGATCTCAATTCGGGAGATCGGAAGGCGCTCGTCAAGCTGATCCAGGCGGCCCGCCTGGTGGACGACATCTACCTCGAGCAGAAGTGGTCGGGCAATCACGCGAAGTGGGCGAAGCTCCGGCGCGACCGTACGGAGCTGGGGCGGGCGCGACGGCACTACTTCTGGATCAGCAAGGGCCCGTGGTCCGAGCTCGACGAGCACAAGGCATTCCTTCCCGGCGTCCCGGACCGGAAGCTCCCCGGCGCGAATTTCTATCCGCCCGACGCCACCAAGGCGGAGGTGGAGCGGTGGATCGCGTCGCTTCCCGACTCGACCCAGCGCGCGGCAAAAGGCTTCTATACGCTCCTGCGCCGGAACCAGGCCGGCGGGTTCACGCTGGTGCCGTATTCCCAGGCCTATCGCCCGCGGCTCGAGCGGCTCGCTGGGCTGCTCCGCGAGGCCGCGGGCGCCACCACGAATGCGTCGCTGCGCAGCTTCCTCGGGCTCCGGGCCGACGCCCTGCTCTCGAACGATTACTACGCGAGCGAGGTTGCGTGGATGGAGCTCGACTCGCCGCTGGACGTGACCATCGGCCCTTACGAGACGTACAACGACGAGCTCCTCGGTTACAAGGCCAGCTTCGAGGCGTACGTCCACCTGCGCGACGAGGCCGAGAGCCGCAAGCTCGCGTTTCTTACCGGGCGGCTCCAGGAGATCGAGGACAACCTGCCGATCGACCCGAAGTACCGGAACCCGAAGCTCGGCGGGCTCGCGCCGATCGTCGTGGTCAATCAGATCATCGGGGCGGGCGAGGGCAACGAGGGCGTGCAGACCGCGGCGTACAATCTCCCGAACGACGAGCGTGTGGTGACCGAGAAGGGGTCCAAGCGCACGATGATGAAGAACGTGCAGGAGGCCAAGTTCGCGAAGACGCTCGTGCCGATCTCACGCGTGGTACTGCGTACCGAGGACCAGCCGCAGATCACGTTCGACCACTTCTTCACCCACATCGTGGCGCACGAGGTCGCACACGGGCTCGGGCCCCAGCGGATCACGGCCGGCGGACGATGGTCGAGCGTGCGGGCCGAGCTGAAGGAGCTCCACAGTCCGATCGAGGAAGCCAAGGCGGACGTCACCGGCCTCTTCATGCTGCAGTATTTGATGGACAAGGGACTGCTGGACGAGTCGCTCGGCAGCGGCGAGGCCGCCGAGCGGAAGCTCTACACGACGTACCTCGCCTCGGCGTTCCGCACGCTCCGCTTCGGGGTGAAGTCGGCGCACGCGCGCGGCATGGCGCTTCAGTTCAACTATTTCGTCGAGAAAGGGGCCTACGCGGCGCACGAGGACGGCACGTTCACAGTAGACATCGCCCGGATGAAGCCGGCGGTGCGCGACCTGGCCGGCGAGCTGCTCAGCGTCGAGGCCGAAGGCGACTACGCGAAGGCGGGAGCGCTGCTCGGGCGGTACAGCGTGATCGCGCCATCGATGCAGGCGGCGATGGACCGGCTCGAGGACGTGCCGACGGATATCGAGCCGGTGTTCGTGACCGCCAACTTGATGAGCGGAAGGGCAGAAGAGCCGAAGAGCAGATGACGCCCGTATTTCATCTGCTCTTCCGCTCTTCTGCTCCTCTGCTCATCACGTTGGGGTACAACTCCTCGCTTCCATCGAGATCGCCGGTCTCGACGTAAAGCATGGGCGTCGCGTCCGGCCTGAGCAGACCGCCGTCCACCACCCGGCCCACCACGATCTCGTGGTCGCCCGCCGGATGCCGTGATACGACCCGGCAGTCGAAGAACGCGACGCTCTCCTCCAGCACCGGCGCACCGCTGCGGGCCGCGCGCCACCGTACTCCCGCGAGCTTGTCGACGCCGCGCCCCGAGCGCGTGCCGAAGTCCCGCGCGAGGTCCAGCCGTCCTCGCTCCAGCACGCTGACCGCGAACGCGCCGCTCTCCACGAGCAGCGGATACGAGGCGTGCTCGGGATGAATCGCGAGTGCCAGGAGCAGCGGATCGAAGCTCACCTGCATGATCCACGCGGCGGTAAACGCATTCCGCCGGCCACCATGAGCGACGCCGACGACGTAGGCGCCACTGGTGAGCCGGCGGAACAGCGCGGCGATCTCCTGCTGCACGGCGTTACTTCTTTACCTCAAACTCCTTCGCGGTCGTCGACTTGCCGTCGAGGAAGATCTCCACCCTGTACTTCCCGGCGGGCCACCCGCTCGGCTTGGCGATGTGGAACTCTGTCTGGGCAGCGCCGGTGGGCGCGATCGCCTGGACGCTGGAGTCCACCACCTGGCCAGTCTGGTACGTCCACTTGGCCGCGAGATTCGCGTTGGAGGCCGTGCCCACCGTGCCCACCGATGCATAGATCGTGTCGCGCCGGCCGAACGTCGTGCTGGGCGCCGTGACCCGCTTGTCGGCGCCGATGCCGGAGCCGAGGTCTACACCTATCACCATGAGCGCCGCGGGGGCCGGCGCTGCCGGGGCAGGCGTGGTGGTGCTCGTCTCCGGGGGCGGAGCCGTTTCCTTCTTCTTGCAGCCGAGCGCGACGACGACGAGCGCGGCGGCCGCGGCCCGCCACGCCAAGCGTCCAATCGATCTGGTCACGGGATCACTCCTGTGGAATCCGGAGCACCTGGCCCGGATGGATGAGGTCCGGATCCTTGATCTGATCCCGGTTGGCTTCGAAGATCCGCTTCCACGCACCGGCGCTGCCGTATTCGCGCTTGGCGATCTTCGACAGGCTGTCACCTTTCACCACTGTGTACGTGCGCTCGCGGGCCGCGCCGGGCGCTGTTGAGGAGCTGCCGCTCTGCACATCGGAAAAATCGGGCAGGGGGTCGTCGGGCGTGGCCATTGCACCTCCCTGAGCTGTGTGGCCGTGCTGCGTTTTCGGATCGCACAGGATGGCGTGCCGCCCGGGTCGGGGCAGTGACCGGGGTCACCCTTGACGCATCAATAAAACATGATATGTTGATTCTATGACTGCTGTCCCCAAGGCTCCCAGGGCCCCGATTACGGGGAAACGTCTGGCCGAGCTGTGTCACGCGCTCTCGGACCCGACCCGGCTCCACATCATGCACCTGCTCCGGCAAGGCCGGCGCTGCGTCTGCGACATGACCGAGACGATGGACGCCGCCCAGTCCCGGCTCTCGTTTCACCTGAAGACCCTCCGCGATGCGGGGCTCGTGTCCGATTGCCGGGAGGGGCGCTGGGTCTACTACGAGAGCCGCCCCGAGGCGCTCGAGGAGGTCACCGCCGCACTCGCCGCGCTCAAGCCCCTGGGCGACGCGGAGGCCGGCGGAAACTGCTGCTCGTGAATTCGTCGTGCACTATATATCAACGTTTTTTGATTACACCAACCGTCGGAGGAGGGTCCCTTGAGCGAGGCATTGAAGGCCACGGTCCAGGCGAAGTACGGCGCGATCGCGCGGCAGGTCGATCGCACCAAGCGGTCGGGAAGCTGTTGCAGTGGATCGTGCGGCGATCCGGTCACCAGCAACCTCTACGAAGCTACCGAAGTGTGCGGCATTCCCGAGGAAGCAGTGCTCGCGTCGCTCGGCTGCGGGAACCCGACCGCGCTGGCCGACCTCGCCGAGGGCGAGGTGGTGCTCGATCTCGGCTCGGGGGGCGGCATCGACGTGCTGCTGTCGGCCCGGCGCGTAGGGCCCGGCGGCAAGGCGTACGGACTCGACATGACCGACGACATGCTCACGCTCGCCGAGGCCAACCGGGTGAAGGCCGGGGTCGAGAACGCAGAGTTCCTGAAGGGCGACATCGAAGCGATTCCGCTGCCCGACGCGACGGTCGACGTGATCATCTCGAACTGCGTGGTAAACCTCGCAGCCGACAAGCGGCGGGTGATCTCCGAGGCGTTCCGCGTGCTCCGGCCCGGCGGGCGGCTGGCGATCTCCGATGTCGTCGTGCGGGGGGAGATGCCGGCGGAGGTCCGCCGCAGCATGGAGCTCTGGGTCGGGTGCATCGCGGGCGCGCTCGAGGTGGACGAGCTCGCGAGGCTGCTCCAGTCGGCGGGCTTCGTGGACGTGGCGATCGAGCCCACCCGCATCTACCAGATCGACGACGCCCGCGCGTTCCTCGAGGGGTCGGGTCTCGATGCCGACCGCATCGCGCGCCAAGTGGGCGGGCGGGTGATGGGCGCGTTCGTCCGCGCGCGGAAGCCGGACGCGGCGGCGTGACCGCCACCCTGCGCCCGGCCGGGCCGGCGGATCACGCGGCGGTCACGGCGCTGCTCGAACGCTCGGCCTTGCCGGTCGCTGGCGTGTCTTCAGGCCTCGACGGTTTCGTGGTGGCCGAGCGTGAGGGCAGGATCGTCGGCACGGCTGCCATGGAGGCGTACGGCGACGTCGGATTGCTGCGCTCGGTCGCCGTGGCCCCTGAGCTCCGGAGCGCCGGGCTGGGCGCCGCCCTGGTCGAGCGAGTGCTGGACGGCGCCCGCGCCGCCGGCGTACATGACGTCTTCCTGCTCACCACTACGGCGGAGCGCTACTTCCCGCGCCACGGATTTGCAGTCGCGTCGCGTAATGACGTCCCGGCCGCGCTGCACGCGTCCGCCGAGTTTCGCGGCGCGTGTCCCGCGTCCGCGACCGTCATGCGCCGCCGGCTTGGGTCGGGGCCGACGAGCGGCGCGTAGAACCGCATCGTGCCGCGAAGACCCGCGCCGCTTCAACCGGACGGGGCCGCCCGCTCCGCCCGGAGGCGGGGCTTCCGCGCGCTGACGATCTCGGTGTTCATCCCGGCCCAGTGCAGCGTGCCCGACCAGCGGCCGTGCTCCATCTTGAGGCAGCGGTCGAGCACCACCGCGAGCCCGGCACCGGCGGCGCGCTCCGCCGCCTCGAGCGCCGGAATCCGAAGCTGATACCAGATGGCGGGCACGCCCGCGGCGATGGCCTGCTCGGTGATGGCGAGGCATTCGGGCGCCGGGCGGAACACGTCTACCAGATCGACCGCGAACGGGACACTCGCGAGGTCGGGCCAGGTGCGCTCACCCAGGATGGTTCCCGCGTGGGGGGTCACGGGTACGATCCGGTAGCCGTGCCGGCGGAGATACGCGGCGACGAACTGGCTCGCCTTCTGCGGGTCGGTCGAGAGCCCGATCACCGCGATCGTGCGGCTGCCCGCGAGCAGACGCCGGATCGTGGCCGTGTCCTGGAACCGGCGCCGCTCGTCCTCCGTGAGCCCCGTGTTCAGGACGAGGTCGCACGCAGGGCCTGGTCCAGGTCCCACAGCAGGTCCTCCAGGGTTTCGAGCCCCACCGAAAGGCGGATCATCTCCGGCGCCACGCCGCCCCGCGCCAGCTCGTCGTCATCGAGCTGCTGGTGCGTGGTGGACGCCGGGTGGATCACCAGGCTCCGCGCATCGCCCACGTTCGCGAGGTGCGAGAAGAGCTGCAGCGCCTCGATGAAGCGGCGGCCGGCCGCGCGGGCGTCTCCGCCGGAGCGGAGCCCGAACGAGAACACCGCGCCCGGGCGCCCGCCCAGGTACTTGCCCGCGAGCGCATGCTGCGGGTGGTCCGGCAGCCCCGCATACTCCACCCACGCCACCCGCGGGTCGTCCCGCAGGAACTCGGCGACCGCACGCGCGTTGGCGACGTGGCGCTCCATCCGCACCGAGAGCGTCTCCAGCCCCTGGAGCAGCAGGAACGCGTTGGTGGGCGAGAGGCACGCGCCGGTGTCCCGCAGGGTCTCCGCGCGCGCCTTCATGAGATAGCCGTAGTGACCGAACGTGTCGTAGAACCGGAGCCCGTGATACGACGGCGATGGCGCCGCGATCGTCGGGAAGCTCGACCAGTCGAATCGGCCCGATTCGACGATGGCGCCCCCGATGCTGTTCCCGTGGCCGCCGATGAACTTCGTGGCCGAATGGATCACGATCGTGGCGCCCCAGTCGAGCGGGCGGCAGAGCCAGGGCGTCGCGAACGTGTTGTCCACCACGAGGGGGATCCGGTGCGCGGCCGCGAGCGCGGCGAGCGGCTCGAGATCCAGGATGGCGCCCCGGGGGTTGCCAATCGTCTCGCCGAAGAGCGCCCGCGTCTTCGACGTGATGGCCGATGCCCACGACGCGAGGCGGGTCGGATCCACGAACCGGGCGACGATTCCCAGCTTCCGGAACGTGTGGGTGAACTGGGTGATCGTGCCGCCGTAGAGCTGGGCCGAGGCGACGATCTCGTCGCCGGGGTCGAGGAACGTCATCAGGGCCACGAGCTGCGCGGCCATGCCGCTCGCGACCGCTACCGCACCCGTGCCGTTCTCCAGCGACGCCAGCCGCTCCTCCAGCACCGCGGTGGTCGGGTTCCCGATCCGGGTGTAGATGTTCCCGTACTCTTTCAGCTCGAACAGCCGCGCGGCCGTGTCGGTGTCGTCGAAGACGTACGACGTGGTCTGATACACCGGCACGGCGCGCGCGCCCACGACCGCGTCGGGGACGTGCCCGGCGTGCAGCATGCGGGTCTCGAAGCCGAACCTCCGGGTTCCGGACATGCCGGAAAGATGGGCGTCACCGATCGTCGGCGGTACCGTCCGCGCCGGTCTTGCGCCGCACCGCGGGCGCGATCACCCGGAGCACCAGGACCTGGAGCGCGCCCGCCAGCGGAATGGCGACGATCGCGCCCAGGAGGCCCCCCACCGCCGCCCCCGCCAGCAGCGCGAAGATCACCAGCGCCTGCGAGGTGCGGGTCTCGCGGCTCAGCACGTTCGGGGCGATGAAGTTGGACTCGAGCTGCTGGAGCAGGGTGTAGAGTCCCAGCGCCAGCAGCGCCTTGGCGGGTGACTGGGCCAGCGCCACGAGGACCACCATGCCGCCCACCACGATCGGTCCGATGTACGGGATCGGCTCCCCGAGCGTGGTGAGCGCGCCGAGCGCCAGCGCGTAGTCCACGCCGATCAGCAGGAGCCCGAGCCACGCGAGGACGCCCATGATGACTGCGCTGATGGCGGCCCCGCGCACGTACCCGCCCATCGCGTCGCCCATTTCCTCGAGCACGGCCGCGGTGCGCGCGCGCGAGTGCGACGGCACGAGCGAGAGCAAGAATCCCCGAAGCGCCGGCCCGCCAAGCAGCCAGTAGGCCGACAGGAACAGCACCAGGAGCATCTCGAGGGCGACGGTGAACGCTTTGAGCGGCAGGGCCACGACCGCCCCGCCCATCTCACCCACTCGCTCCGTCGCCGCCCGGCCCACCGCGCCCCCCGCCGCCTGATCCCATCGCGCAATCAGGGCTTGCCCCCGCTCGAACAGCGCGGGAGGCTGCTTGCCGATCTCGCGGGCCTGCGAGACGAGCTCGGGCACCACCAGCCGGCCGGCGAGGCCAGCCAGCCCGAGCAGGGGCGAGCAGCCCGAGCCCGAGCGCGACGCCCGCGGCGAGCGGCGGTACGATGCGCCAGCTGACGACGCCCCGGCGGTCGGCCGGGAAGAAACGGTGGTGGCCATGACCCAGCCTACCGCGCGCCGGATGGGGCGGAGAGCGGCGCCATCACACTCCCGGCCGCCCCTCACATGGACCTCCGGAGCGGAGTATCTTGCCCCCCTTCCTGAACCGCTGCCGGAGTCACGCGATGTGCCGCCCATCCGCGCCCGCTCTGTTGTGTCTGTCGCTCGCCCTCGCCGCCCCGCTCGACGCCCAGGAGCCGAAGCCGAAACGGGGACGCGCCGAATCGCCGCGGAGCGCGCCCGCCGACACGAGCGGGCTCGATTCGCTGGTTGTTCCGTCGGCGTTCAAGGCCCGCAGCATCGGGCCCGCCATGATGGGAGGGCGGGTCGCCACGATTGCGATGCACCCGACCGATGCGTGGACCTACTACGTCGGCCTCGCCACCGGCGGTATCCTGAAGACCACGGACAACGGCGGGACGTTCACCGCCGTCTTCGAGGATCAGCCGGTCGCGGCGATCGGCGCCCTCGCCGTCGCGCCCTCCGATCCCAAGATCGTCTGGGCCGGCACCGGGGAGGCCAACGACCGCAACAGCTCGAGCTGGGGCGACGGCGTCTACCGCTCCACCGACGAGGGGAAGACCTGGACCAACGTCGGCCTTCGGCAATCAAAGACCATCGCGGACGTCATCGTGCACCCGAGCGACCCGAACACCGCCTGGGTCGCCGCGACCGGTGACCTGTGGATTCCCAACGCGGAGCGGGGGTGCTACAAGACCACCGATGCGGGCACGACCTGGAAGCTCGTGCTCGGCGCGGCCGCGCCCTACGGCGACCGGGTGGGCTGCGGCGACCTGGCGATCGATCCGGGCAACCCGGACGTGCTGTACGCCGCGCTGTATGCCCGGCGCCGCTACCCGTGGCAGTTCGTCTCCGGCGTCAGCGCCACCGATGGCAAGGACCTCGGCGGCATCTTCAAGAGCGCGGACGGCGGCGCCACCTGGAGGAAGCTCACCGCCGGACTGCCAGGCCGCACGCAGCGGATCGGCCTGGCGGTGTACCCGAAGGATCCGCAGGTCATATACGCGGTCGTGCAGAGCGACGAGGGCGGCACGTCGAGCATCGACGACAACCACAGCAAGGCGGGCGGTGTGTTCCGCTCGGAGAACGCCGGCGAGAGCTGGACCCGCGTGAGCACCCTCAATCCGCGGCCGTTCTACTTCAGCAAGATCCGCGTCGACCCCGCGAACGACCAGACGATTTACGTGCTCGGCTTCGCGCTCCACGTATCCGAGGACGGCGGAAAAACGTGGCGCGAGGACCGGTTCAAGAACGTCCATCCCGACAATCACGCGCTCGAGATCGATCCCCGCTGGCCCAAGCGGCTGCTGCTGGGCACCGATGGGGGCCTTTACCAGAGCGTGGATGGCGGTGCGGGATGGGAGTTCCAGAATCGCTTCGCCGGCGGCGAGTTCTACCGGATCAACGTGGACCGGA
>JBOHSY010000027.1:0-11120 GCA_050733355.1 Gemmatimonadales bacterium
TCCGGCACGGGCTCCGCCTCGCGGCGCTCGCGCTCGGCATCGTGGCCCTCGCCCGTCCGCAGCTCGGCGAGCGTCCGGCCACGCTGACGCGCACCGGGCGCGACGTGCTCCTGCTGCTCGACCTTTCCCGCTCGATGAACGTCGCCGACGTCGCCCCCACCCGCCTCGCCGTGGCCAAGCGCGCCGGCTGGCAGGTGACCGCTGCGTCGCCCGGTGACCGGGTGGGGCTGATCGTCTACGGCGGGAGCGCGTTCCTCCAGCTGCCGCTCACGGCCGACCACGCGTCGCTCAAGCTGTTCCTCGACGCCGCGAGCAGCGACGATCTGGGCGACCCCGCCACCGATCTCTCCGCCGCGCTCGACGCGGCTGGCAGGACCTTCGAGCGCGAGGGCGAGCGAGGGTACCAGGCGGTGCTGGTTCTCTCCGACGGCGAGAGCGTGCAGGGCGACCTTGGGCCCCCGCTCGAGCGGCTCAAGCAGCAGATGGTGCCCGTGTTCAGCATCGGCGTCGGCACGATCGAGGGCGGTCCCGTTCCCGGGGACACGGCGAAGACCGGCGAGCCGTACCACCGGGACAACATCGGCCGCGTGGTGCTCAGCCAGCTCCAGGAAGGCGAGCTCCTGCGGGTCGCGGACGAGACGGGGGGCGCGTACGCGCGCTGGAACGCGGAGGCCGGCGTGCCCGCGCTGGCGGCCGAGGTCGCCAAGCTCGCGACGCGTCCGCTGTCGGGCCGCGTGGCTGCGAAGCGCGCCGACCGGTACCAGTGGCCGCTCGCGCTGGCGGCGTTGTTCTTGCTGCTCGAGCCACTGGTGAGCTTGCGACGAGGCGGGAGCAGGCGGGAGCAGGCAGGAGCAGGCAGGAGCGGGCGGGAGCTTGCCGCACCAGCACTAGCACTAGCACTAGCACCAGCACTAACACTAGCACTAGCCGGCTGCGACACCGCCGCCCGGCACGCCGCCGCGGGCGAGCGGCTCTACGAGAAGGGCGAATGGCGCGCGGCGTACGACCGTTTCCACCGCGGCTTCGAGCAGAGTGGTGAGCCGGCGCTCGCCTACAACGCCGGCAACGCGCAGTATCGCATGAAGCGGTACGAGACCGCGGAGCGGCAGTTCCGCGATGCGGCCGGCGGGTCGCCCGAGCTCCGCCAGCGGAGTCTCTACAACCTGGGCAACACCCTGGTGCGGAGCGCGGAGGATGCGGACGAGAACGCGAAGGGTGCGCTGCTCGACCGCGCGATCACCGCCTACGAGGAAGCGCTCCGCCTTACGCCCGCCGATGCCGACGCGAAATGGAATCTCGAGATCGCGCTCCGCCGCCGCGGCGACCGTCCCACCGGCAGCTCGTCCGGACGGGGCCGGAACGCCGACTACGGCCGTGGCGCCCAGAACGTGCCGGGCTACGAAGGCAACCAGGAAGCGGCGGTCGGCGCGATGGCGGGCGGAGGGTTCGGCTCGGGCGAAGGGGAGTCGGCCGAGGAGCTGAGCGAGAGCGAGGCCCGGCGGCTGCTCGACGCGGTGCAGCGCGAGCAGCTCTCGAGCCACGACGGCCGCCGCGCGAGCAGCCCGTCCGCCGGCGAGCAGGATTGGTAGCCGCTTGCACGGAGACCTGACATGTCGCAGACGACGATCCAGCAGGCGCGGTTCCGGCGGGTCGAGGCCGAGGTGCTGCTGCCGGCGGGCTGGCTCGACGGGACCTTCGTGGTACCGGAGACCCAGAGCCTGCAGGATTTCCTCGAGCACTCCGGCGCGTTCCTCAAGCTCACCGATGCGCGGGTGCCGGGGCACGAGGAGGTCGTGCCGTTCTTCGCGGTGCAGCGCGGCGCGGTGGAGCTGATCGCACCGAAGATCGTCGACGACCGGGTCGAGACCGGGGGGGCGCGGGCCACACCGCGCCGTGGAGCATCTCCTGCCTGTTCCATCGCGGGGCGGTACACGGCAGCCTCGATTTCCTGATGAACCTCCGGCTGTCGGACTACCTCCGGCAACAGACCGGCTTCCTGCTGCTTCGCGACGCGGCCTGGTCGCCGGTGGACACCGGCCGCACCGACGTGCCGCGCCGCTGGCCGGTCGCATTCGTGAACGTGCCGCAGGTGAACGGGATCTCGGAGGCGGTGGGCCAGCGCGGCCGGGGGCATCCGGGTAAGCTGGCGCCCTCGGAGTTCGAGCTGCCGGAGCCGCCGCCGACCTACGGCTGAGCTCCTGAAAGCGGCCGGGAATGCCGCGAATGAACGCGAATGGACGCGAATACGACCCCCAACAGCGCCGCGGATGAGCCCGGATAGACGCGGATAGGGACTGCAACTCCGCGTTCACCTGCGCAAATCCGCGGCTCGTTTTGCGGTTTTAGTCGGGTTGATTCGCGTTCGTTTGCGGCATTCCCGGCTTCCTGCGGTGCCCCGCACCAAGCCGCGCCCCGGCATCATCATTGCTCTTCACGGTCGGGCGCCCCGGTCGGGGCCCAGCCGGTTGCATTGTGCAACCCGCGGGGTGATCGCGCCGCCGCGGCGGGATTCCGTAACTTCAAGGAAATCAGTGACTTTACTCGGGAGCGAACCGGCAGGGGAGTTTACGCCCCCAAAACCGAGCCTGCCGACCGCGGCCTACCGGCCGGGTCCCGTCACGCTCGGCGTGGCGATTTACGGCCTGGTCTACCTCGTCTGGGAGCGTGCGGGCTGGGGCAGCGACACGCTGCGGAACATCGTCAGCAACGTCGCGTTCATGCCGCTCAACCTCACGGTGGCAGCGCTACTCGGCCGTGCCTCCCGGAACCCCGCGATCGCGCCCGGCATCCGCCAGACCCTGCGCCTCCTCGCCCTGGGCTCCGTGTTCGTCTTCTGCGGGAATGCCATCTCGACCTACTACGTCATCGCCCTCAACGACAACCCGCAGGTCTCCTGGGCCGACGCGTTCTATCTGAGCGACAGCGCGCTGATCTTCATCTCGCTGCTGTCGGTGCCAATTTCGCGCCGCACACGGCTGGAGCGCTGGAAGTTCGCGCTCGACGCCGCGATGGTGCTCATCGCGGGGGGCGTAGCGATCTGGTACTTCTCGGTACGCCCGATGCTGGCGGAGCATGGCGACCAGCTCGGTGTGGCGGTGGTGGCGTCGGCCTATCCGCTGGTCAGCCTGCTGGTGCTGCTCGGCACCACCACGGTACTGCTCCGCGGGCCGCTCGATCCCAACCGGCGCGCGCTCAACCTCGTGCTCGCGGGGCTGTCGCTGAGCGTGGTCGCGGATCTCACCTTCGACCTGGTGCAGCTCGAGGCGGGCGGCCGGACCGCCAGCCTCATCGATGGCGTGTACCTAATGTTCTACCTGCTGCTGATAGCCGGCGGCGAGCTGTACCTGCGCTTCCCGCTGGCGTACGTCGCGTCCCCGGGCGAGTTCCGTCCGCGGGCGCAGCCGCTCAGCCCGCTCCCCTATCTGGCGGTGTTCACGACCTACGTGCTGCTCCTGTACACGGCGCTTCGCCAGTGGACGGATCCGGTCAGCGGCGTGGCCGTCGGCGCGGCGTTCGTCACCGGCCTGGTGGTCGTCCGCCAGCTGCTCGCCGTCCGGGAGAACGTCCGGCTTCTCGCCGAGACCGCGGTGCGGCAGAACGAGGCGCGCTTCCGCGCGCTGGTGCAGCACTCGTCCGACGTGATCATCGTGATCCGGCCCGACGGCAGCATCCGGTTCGTGAGCCCCTCCGCCACGCGCGTGCTCCGCTACGAGCCGCGCACGGTGCAGGGGCGCTCGATCGCCGACCTGCTCCACACCGACGACGTCGAGCCCGCCCGCGCGTTCATCGCGGAGGCGGCGCGGACGCCGGGCGTGGGCGCGCCGGTCGAGTGGCGGTTCCGCCAGCCCGACGGCTCGGCCCTCCACGCGGAGATCATCGCGACCAACCTGCTCGACGAGCCCACGGTGCGCGGCATCGTGCTCAACACCCGCGACGTGAGCGAGCGCAAGCGGCTGGAGCAGCAGCTCGTACACCAGGCGTTCCACGATCCGCTCACCGGGCTCGCCAACCGCGCGCTCTTCCGCGACCGGGTGAGCCACGCGCTCACGCTGGCGCGGCGCCACGGGCACGCGCTGACGGTGCTGTTCCTCGACCTCGACGACTTCAAGAAGGTGAACGACAGCCTGGGCCATGAGGTCGGCGACCGGCTGCTCATCGCCGCGGCCGAGCGCTTCCGCTCCTGCACCCGGGTGACCGACACCGTGGCCCGGTTCGGCGGGGACGAGTTCGCGATCCTGCTCGAGGAGCGGGGCGCGAAGGACGCCGGCACGCTGGTGGAGCGCCTGGGCGAAGCGATGGAGCCGCCGTTCCTGCTCGGCGGGAACGAGGTGCACGTCCACGTGAGCATCGGCATCGCCAGCGCCTCGGGCGCCGACACGGCGGACGACCTGCTGCGCAACGCCGACGTCGCGATGTACGCCGCCAAGCGCGGCGGCAAGCGCCGGTCCGAGCTCTACCGGTCGGACATGCACACGGCGGTGCACGAGCGGCTCGAGCTGGAGAGCGCGCTCGCGCTCGCCATCGAGCGGAACGAGCTGGAGCTGCACTACCAGCCGATCGTGTGCCTTCGGAGCGGACGGCCGCGCGGGGTCGAGGCGCTGGTGCGGTGGAACCACCCGCGCCACGGCTGCCTCCTGCCGGGGCATTTCGTGCCGCTCGCCGAGGAGACCGGCCTCATCCTCCGCCTCGGCGAGTGGGTGCTGACCGAGGCCTGCGAGCAGTTCGCCGAGTGGCGCACGATGTTCCCGACCCTCGACCTGGGCGTGGCAGTGAACATCTCCGGCCGCCAGTTTCTGGACCCCCAGATCGTGAACGTCACCCGCAACGCGCTCGAAGGCTCGCGGCTCACGCCCGCGGCGCTGACGCTGGAGATCACCGAGAGCGTGCTGATGCAGCAGACGGAGTCGATGCTGGAGCGGCTGGAGGATCTGCGCAGCCTCGGCGTCCGGCTCGCCATCGACGACTTCGGCACCGGCTACTCGTCGCTCGGCTACCTGCGGCGGTTCCCGCTGGACATGCTCAAGATCGCGAAGCCCTTCGTGGACGACGTGAGCGCTGGCGTCGAGCGGGCGGCGCTCGCCCGCGCCGTGGTGGGCCTGGGCGAGACGCTCGGCCTCCGCACCGTAGCCGAAGGCGTGGAGCAGGCGGAGCAGCGCGCGGCGCTCACGCTCCTGGGCTGCGAGCTGGGCCAGGGGCACTTCTTCGCCGCGCCCATGCCGCCGGATCGCCTCGAGGGGTACCTCACGCAGTGGAAGGAGCCGCGCCGCCGCTCCCGCCGCCGCGCATCGTAGCCATTAGAACCGCTTGAACCGCGGCGGCGCAGAGACGCAGAGACATCGCGCCTATTCCTGTGGTCTCATGTTATGGATCGGGACACCTGGACATGAGACCACAACATTCAGCGGTTCTCCGCGTCCCGGGACCTCCGCGGTCCAAGCATTTGCCTCACCCACGAACGCCGGCCGTAACGAGCCGAACCCGGATCCCGCCGTTCGTCGTCAGCAATCGTGATTCAAACGGCAGACCCGTCGCGTGCTCCAGCGCCCGCTGGGGCGAGAGCATCGTGACCCGCCAGTCGGGGCAGCGCGTCCGCACCACCTCCCCCAGGCGCACGTAGAGTCCGCGCACCTTCGCCCGTTCGCCCACCCGCACGCCGTACGGTGGGTTGGTGACGAGATGCCCCGCCGGGGCGGGCGGCTCGAAGGCCGACATCACCGCCCGCCGCAGCGCTACGTCCTCCGCCACCCCGGCCCGCTCGGCGTTGCCGCGCGCCGCGGCGATGGCCGCTTCGTCCCGGTCGGCACCCACGATCGGGCCCCGCGCCCGGTCCAGCACCCGCGCGCGCGCCGCCTCGGTCAGCCCATCCCACACGCGCAGGTCCAGCTCCGGCCAGCCCTCGAAGGCGAAGCCGCGGCGGAGTCCCGGGGCGATGCGCCGCGCGATCAGCGCCGCCTCGATCGGGATCGTGCCCGAGCCGCAGAACGGATCCGCGAGCGGCGCCCGTCCGTCCCAGCCCGACTCGAGCAGCATCGCCGCGGCGAGCGTTTCGCGGAGTGGCGCGGTCCCCGTATCCAGCCGATAGCCGCGGCGGTGGAGCAGGTCGCCGGAGCTGTCGGCGCTCACGGTGCACTCGTCGCGAAAGAAGCGGACGACGAACAGCTGCGTAGCTCCCGCTCCCTCCCTTTCCCGTCCTCTCCCGGCCGCTTCTCCCAGGCGTTCCGCCACGGCGTCCTGATGGTACAGCTTCGACTTCCGGCTCGTGACGCGGAACTCCGGCGTGGAGCCTGGCGCGAGAAATCGGTCCCAGAGCAGCCGCTTGGCCCGGCGCTCCAGCTCGTGGAAGGCCGACGCATGGAACGACCCCACCCGCACCAGCACGCGCGACGCCGTTCGAAGCTCCAGGTTCGCAGCGTAGAGGCCGGCGGTCGTCGCACGGAACGCCACGCCGCCCGGCTCGACCGCCGTGGATGCGAGGCCGTGCGCCGCGAGCTCGCGCGCGGTCACCGGCTCGATCCCCGGCGCGGTGATCGCGTAGCAGTCGTACCCGGATCGCATGCGGGAAAACTAGAGCGAGCCGCTCAGTTGCCGAATGTGTAGGTGTACTTGACGGCCAGGACGCGCGCCTGGGTCTCGGGCAGCGCCGGACTCACCCGGGTGCGGGCCGTGTTGAGCCCGTGGGTGTAGACCAGCCAGAGGTCGTTTCCCTCCCGGAAGTTCATGCGCGCCCGCGCGTTGATGCTGGTGAGATGCGCCGCCGTGCTGTGCTGGACCACCACCGACGTCGAGAGCCGCCCGCTCCAGGTGACGGCGGCCCGGCCGCGGAGCACGCGCAACGTCGCGGTCCGGCCCGCGATGTCCAGGTGCTCGTGCTGATACTCCCCGGTCATCGTGAGCGGCGGCGTGGGGTGCCACGAAGCGACCAGCGTCCCCGAGGTGCGCCGGCCGCCGTAGAACCCGCCCACGATTCCCTCGCCGGTGAGGCTCAGGGTCCCGCGGGTGCCGGTGCCGATCGACGTCCGCACCGAGGTGGCATCGTAGTCGCCGGGCGGCACCTCGATCGTCTCGGACAATGAGAGCGGCGTGAGGACGGTCTCAGAACGCCGCTCCACCAGCCCGACGACCTTCGCCCCGCTCTTGAACTCGGCCGTGAGCTCGGCGGCCGCCGTGGTGGTCTGCACCGCGTCGGCCCGGAGGTCCCAGACCCGCGTCACGAACAGGGCGGGCGTCAGCACCCGGAGCCGCGAGGCTTCCGGCAGGAACACCCCGAACAACACCTCGGCGTCGGCCTTCAGCAGGCCGTTGGCCTCGAGGAAACCGATCGGCGGGTTGAAGCCTTCGCCCAGCCGGAGCACGCCGGCGATGATTCCCAGCCCCTGCGCCGTGCGCCGCTCCACCCGGACGCCGAGCGCGGTGTGCTCGAACGTGTTGAGGGCCGGCACGACGCCCTCCGGGCCGGTGGATGCGACCGCGGTGAGGCGGGTGTAGTAGGGCCCGCCCAGCCGCAGCGAGGCGTCCACGCCACCGGCGGCCGCGTCACCGGCGCCCAGCCGGGTGGTGAGCATCGCTCCCACGAACGATTCCTGGTTGAACACCCGGCGGCGGAACCGCGCCACCCCGAAGTGCTCTCCCAGGGAGGTGCCGGGCCGTTCCGCCTGCATCACCAGGAGGCCGAGATCGGAGCGACCGAGCCGGCCGACCAGCCGCGCACCGCCGTAGAGCCGGACCGGCGACCCGTCGTCCGCCAGCCCGATCCGCCGGCTGTGGAACAGCCGGTTGATGCCGTCGAGGTCGAACGCGAATACGCCGGCCCGCTCGATGAAGAACTGGCGCTGCTCGGGAAAGAGGAGCGGAAACCGGGTGAGGTTGAGGCGCTGATCGTCGACCTCGGTCTCGGCGAAGTCGGTGTTCGCCGTGAGGTCGAGATTGACGTCGTTGCTGACGGCGAGCTTGAGATCGCCGCCGACCTCGTGCCGCAGATCGGAGGCGGGGACCCAAGTCCCCTGGGCGGCATCGAGCCGGGCCTGGCGGCGGTGGCCGCCGAGGCCGTAGGGGGTGAGGAGCAGCTGGCGTCCCGCTTCGACCCCGCGAAACTCCACTTCCCGCGCCTGCGACGGCTTGAACATGCCGAACGACCAGCGCGGCTGAATGGCCGGGAAGATTGCCCGCTCGTTTTTCCCGCCGATCAGCCGGTTCACGATCATGCGCATGCGGACCACGCCGCCGGTCGCCTGGTAGCGCAGGGTCGAGAACGGGATCCGGAACTCCGCGTACCAGCCGCGCTCGTCGCGCCGGGTGCGCACGTCCCAGACGCCGTTCCATGCGCCGGTGATCGAGTTCTCTCCTTCCGCGTCGGTGGCGATGCTGAAGTCGAGCCGCGGACCCGCCGGGGTGGTCGAGAAGGTCACCGCGTTCTCGCTGTCGTTGAACGTGTCCAGCACCACGTTGAGGAAGTCGCCGCCGTTGTCCTCGTCCCGGGCCCGGCTCCACGGCTGCACGCCGGCCGGATCGCGATGGTAGAGCGCCGCGCCCACGTAGAACGCTCGACCGTCGTGGGCCACCCGCACGTCGGTGGACTCGGACGGCGCGAGCCCGAACGTCGGCACGTAGGTGACCATCGGCAGCGGCACGAGCGAGTCCCACACGGGCTCGTCCAGCCGGCCGTCGATCCCCGGCGGCGCGTCGATCCTCGGGATCAGGAGCGGATCCTGCGCAGCGGCGACGGCCCCGGACAGGGCGCCCGCGCAGAGGGGCAGCAGTAAGCCGACGAACCGTATCATGCGGATCGCTCGAATCTCGGCGGCCGGCGGTACATTGGGCAAATGAGCGGTTCAGATCGTTCGCATGCATGACGGGCATGGGTGAGTCCGGGTTCCACCATGCCCGAGCTTCCCGACGTAGTCGTCTACATCGAGCGGCTGGAGGCGCGGGTGCTCGGCCGGACCCTCGTCCGCGCCCGCGTGCTCAATCCCTTCGTGCTCCGGTCGGTGGACCCGCCGCTCGCCGAGGCGGAGGGCTGCCGGGTGGTGGCGCTCCGCCGGATGGGCAAGCGGATCGGGGTCGGATTGGAACGCGATCTCTTCCTCGTGATCCACCTGATGATCGCCGGGCGGCTCCGCTGGCTCGCCCCCGGCGTCAAGCCGCCGGGACGCACCTCGCTCGCGAGCTTCGAGTTCGCCGAGGGACAGCTGGTGCTCACCGAAGCCGGCAGCAAGCGGCGCGCATCCCTGCACCTGGTGCGGGGCGCGGCCGCGCTATCGGCGTTCGACCGGGGCGGGCTCGAGCCCCTGGAAACCGATCTCGCCGCGTTCGGCACCCGGCTCAGGAGCGAGAACCACACGCTCAAGCGCGCGCTCACCGATCCGCGGCTCTTCAGCGGCATCGGCAACGCGTACTCGGACGAGATCCTGCACCGCGCGCGGCTCTCGCCGCTCCAGCAGACCGCCCGGCTTGCCGACGCCGACGTCGCCCGGCTCCACGAGGCCACCCGCGCGGTGCTGGTGGAATGGACCGAGCGGCTCCGCGCCGAGGCGGGGGATGGCTTCCCCGGCAAGGTGACCGCCTTCCGCGAGGGCATGGCGGTGCACGGCCGCTTCGGCGAGCCCTGCCCGGTGTGCGGCGCGCCGGTGCAGCGGATCCGGTACGCGGAGAACGAGACCAACTACTGCGCGCGCTGCCAGACCGGCGGCCGGGTCCTCGCCGACCGCTCCCTCTCGCGCCTCCTCGGCGCCGACTGGCCCCGTTCCATCGACGAGCTCGAATGAACAGCGATTCAGCCCGCGCGCGACTCCCGCCGGGAGTCGCCCAGCTCGCGCTGGAGCGCGGCCACGAACGCGTCGAATAGGCCGGGCGGCGCCGGTACCGCGTGATCACGGCGGCCCACTCCCGGCGGAGCCCGTGCCGGGTGATCGGGGTGGCGCGGAGGGAGCCGGCGGCGAGCTGCGGCTCCACCGCCCAGCGCGCCAGTACCGCCACCCCCTGCCCCGCCCGCACCAGCTCGACGATCGCCTCGGTGAGCGGTACGACCGCGAGCCGCCGCGGCATCACGCCGGCGGGCGCCAGCACCTGCCGCACGAAGTTGTTGCGCTCCGGCGGCGAATAGCAGATCAGGGGCTCTGCAGCGAAGTCCTCCGCCGTCACGCAGCGCTGCTCGCTCCAGCGGTGGCCGGGCGCCGAGATCGCGACCAGCTCGTCCACGAACAGCGGGCGGCGGACCAGGCGGCGGTCGCCGCCCGGACGAAGAGCGGCGACCCGACCCGCTCCTCCAGATCCGCGAGATGATGGCTCAGGCTCGACTGCACGCTGTGCAGCACCTCGGCTGCGCGGGTGAGCCTGCCGTGCTCGGCGACGGCGGACACGAGGCGGAGGTCGCGCACGTCGAGCGACATCGGCAGGCGCGCGCGGCCGCTTCTCGGAACCGCGGGACGCCGGGCAAACGGGTATGGCATATGGCCGGAATCGATGGAAGTGTTGCAATCTATCGTCGGGGGCCATCGTGTCGAACGTGACGCATCGGCCGGCCGCGAAACCGCGCGGCATCGGGGCCCGTACCGGTTGCACCCTCATCTCACGAGCCCCGGAATGACCGCGCGACCCCTCCTCGCGTCCTGCTCCCTGCTCGCCGCTTCCCTCGCCTCCGCCGCCGCTCAAAGCCGCGTCCCCGCCACTGCCCCCGCCTCGGCGTCCGCCTGGGCCGACGCCGCGATGTTCCGCGGCGGTCCCGCGCATCTCGGCGTCTATCCCGTGGCCGGCGTGCCTCGCCTGGGCGGCGTCGCGTGGCGCACCATGACCAATGGGACGGTGCGCTCGTCGCCCGCGGTCACCCGCGACCGGGTCTACGTCGGGAGCAGCGACGGAAGTCTCTACGCGCTCGATCGCGCGACCGGCGCGGTGCGCTGGAAGCACGACGCCGGCGGCCCGGTGCTCTCGTCCCCGGCGGTGGCACGCGGGCTCGTGCTCTTCGCCACGCGGAACGGGACCCTGGTGGCGCTCGACGCGGTGAAGGGCGCCACGCGATGGTCGGTGAAGACCGCAGCCGCGCTGCCGTTCCCCTGGGGACGCGAGGGCTGGGACTTCTACATCTCGTCGCCGGTGGTCACCGGCGATCTCGCGATCTTCGCGGC
>JBOHSY010000028.1:0-6470 GCA_050733355.1 Gemmatimonadales bacterium
GTGAACGCCGTCTCGATCCGCGGCATCTGGCTCGCCCGCGGCACCGCGTAATCCATCATCGTGCCGGAGAGCAGCTGGCCGTCGTCGTCGTACACGACCATCTCCTGCAGCGCCTCGCCCAGCCCCTGGATGACACCGCCGTGGATCTGGCCCTCCACGATCATCGGGTTGATGTGCGGGCCGCAGTCGTCCACGCACAGGTAGCGCAGGATCTTCACCTCGCCGGTGTCGGCGTCCACGTCGACGGTGCAGATGTGGGTCCCGAACGGGTACACGAAGTTGCTGGGATCGAAGAACGCCGCGGCCTCGAGGCCGGGCTCCACCCCCGGCGGCATGTTCCAGGCGAGGTTCGCCATCGTCGCCACCTCTGCGAAGCTCTTGCCCTCGCCCGGGGCGCCGCGGACGCTGAACTTGCCGTCCGTGAACTCCACGTCGGCCTCGTTGGCCTCCATGAGGTGGGCGGCGATCTTCTTGGCCTTCTCGCGCACCCGCTGCGCCGCGACCTTCACCGCGGACCCGCACACCGCGGTCGTACGGCTGCCGTACGTTCCCCAGCCTTGCGGCGTGGTCTCAGTATCGCCCGAGACGATCTCGACGTTCTCGACCGGATAGCCGAACTCGTCGGCAACGATCTGGGCGAACGTGGTCTCCTCGCCCTGCCCGTGCGGCTTCCCGCCGATGTAGACCCGCACCATCCCGGTCGGATAGACTCGGACGATCGCGGAGTCGTACTGCCCGCCGCCCAATCCAACCGCGCCGGCCACCTGGGAGGGCCCGGACCCGCAGATCTCGACGTAGGAAACGAGTCCCACGCCGAGGTAGCGGCCCTGCTTCCGCGCGTCGGCCTGTTCCTGCCGGAACCGCCTCAGGTCGAACAGCGAAAGGGCCTTGTCCAGAGCGCCGGCGTAGTTCCCCGAGTCGTAGGTGATGCCGGTGGCCACGGTGTAGGGGAACCTGTCCGGAGGGATGAAGTTCTTGCGCCGCAGCTCGACGGGATCCATCCCGATCTCGCGGGCGAAGAGATCCACCAGCCGCTCCAGCAGGTACGTTGCCTCGGGGCGGCCGGCGCCGCGGTAGGCGTCGACCGGCGTGCCGTTCGTGTAGACGCCGCGGACGGTGCCGTGGATGTTCGGGATGGTATAGGGCCCGGAGTAGATGAGCCCGTGGAGGATCGTCGGAATACCGGGCCCGCACGTAGAGGCGTAGGCACCAAGGCCCGCGTAGACAGTAGTCCTGAGCCCGGTGATCTTCCCGTCCCGCGTACCGCACATCTCCACGTATTCGACATGGTCGCGGCCGTGAATCGTGGCCTTGTAATTCTCCGATCGGTCCTCGGTCCACTTCACCGGCCGGCCCAGGTCCATGGCCGC
Organism: Gemmatimonadales bacterium; assembly: GCA_050733355.1. Lineage (GTDB taxonomy): Bacteria > Gemmatimonadota > Gemmatimonadetes > Gemmatimonadales > GWC2-71-9 > DASQPE01. The sequence goes on from JBOHSY010000028.1 coordinate 1,371, forward strand.
GAGGGCGACCAGCGCCTCGTCGGCGTACACGGGGATCTTGCTGCCGAAGCCGCCTCCCACCTCGGGTGCGATGATGCGGACGCGATGCTCGGGAAGCTTGAGCATCACCGAGCAGACGAACCGGTGGATGTGCGGATTCTGGCTCGTCGCCCACAACGTGAGCTGTCCCGTGCCGCGGTTGTAGGTCGCCACCGCCGCTCGCGGCTCCATCGCCGTCGGCGCGAGCCGATTCTGCAGGATGCGCTGGCTGACCCTGACCTCGGCCTCGGTGAAGGCCTTGTCGGCGTCGCCGCCGGCGACGACCCAGGTGAAGGCGACGTTGCTCGATACGTCGGCATGAACCTGGGGCGCGCCGGGCTGGGCCATCTTCTCCGGGTCCACGCCGGCCGGGAGCGGGTCGAAGTCCACTTCGATGAGGTCGAGCGCGTCGCGCGCGGCCGCGCGCGATTCGGCGACGACCATCGCAACGCCGTCACCCACGTATCGCACCTTGTCAAAGGCGAGCTGAGGATGCGGCGGCGTCTTGAGGTCGGAGTTCGGGATGTTCCAGGCGCAGGGCACCGGCACCAGACGGTCCTTGACGTCGTTGCCGGCGTAGACGGCGAGCACCCCGGGCGCCGCCTTCGCGGCCGACGTGTCGATCCGCGTGATCTTCGCGTGCGCGTACGGACTCCGGAGTATGGCCGCGTAGACCAGGCCGGGCAGCTTCACGTCGTCGGTGTACGTGGCGGTGCCGGTGAGCAGCCGCGGGTCTTCGCGGCGCTTGATGCCGGAGCCGAAGAGGGTTGGCATGGTCGCCTCCTCAGACGCCCGCGGCGGCCGGCTGGCCGGCCGGCCGGGCGACTGGGCGGGAAGGCGCGCCCGCCGGGGCGGCGTTGCCTGCACGCATCGTCTCGGCTGCCAGGCGCACCGACGCGACGATGTTCTGGTAGCCGGTGCAGCGGCACATGTTCCCCTCGATCCCGTGGCGGATCTGCTCCTCGGTGGGGTCGGGGTTGGAGCTCAGCAGGTCGATGGCCGTCATGATTATGCCCGGCGTGCAGAAGCCGCACTGCAGGCCGTGCTTCTCCCAGAAGGCCTGCTGCACCGGATGCAGCCGCTCGGCCGAACCGATGCCCTCGATGGTCGTGATCTGGCGGCCCTCGGCCTGCACCGCGAGGACCGTACAGCTCTTCACCGCCTGCCCGTCCATCAGCACGGTGCAGGCGCCGCACTGGCTGGTGTCGCAGCCGATGTGGGTGCCGGTCAGGTTCAGATCGTCCCGGAGCGCGTGGACGAGGAGCGTCCGAGGCTCCGCGAGCACCGCATGGGAGGATCCATTGACATTCAATGTGACGGAGCGCTTCATGCAGCCGACTCCTTCCAGCAGTGAGGCAGGACGAGCGAGGATGTCTAGCGTACCCGCCGCGATGGCCGCGGTCAAGTTACGGCTTGACCGCGGTATCCACCGCGCTGTAAACTCTTTCTCCCTTTCCGACGTCCATCGCCGATTCGATGGGGTGTAGCTCAACAGGCAGAGCGCCCGGCTGTTAACCGGGAGGTTGCTGGTTCGATTCCAGCCGCCCCAGTGGGGCTATGGGCTGTGGGCTGTGGGCCATGAGGCTTCGCGCCATAACTCTCAGCCCATCGCCCATAGTTCATAGCCCATAGCTCATAGCTCCTCGTAAGCCGCCAGCGTCAGAAACTCCGGAAACTCCTCGGCCGACACCAGCGCATCCAGCAGGGTCGCCGCCCTGACGACCCGCTCGGCGTCCGGATGGCCGTCGCGGAGTGCCGCCGTCTCGGTGCGGATGAGGTCCCGCACCAGATCGAGGGTGACGGTGGTTCCCTCCGCCGTCCTGACCCCGTGCCGGATCCACTGCCATAGCTGCGACCGCGCGATCTCAGCCGTCGCGGCGTCTTCCATCAGATTGTTGATCGCGACGGCGCCCGACCCGGCCAGCCAGGCCGCGAGATACTGGATCGCCACGTTCACGTTGTTGCGGACACCGGCGTCCGTGGTGCGTCCGTCGGGCACGCTCACGTCGAGCAGCTCTCGACGCCCGATCTGCGTCGCGGGCGGTCGGCGGTGCTTCTGGTGCGGGGCACCACCCATGATGCCGTCGAAAACGTCGGCGACGACCGGCACCAGGTCCGGGTGCGCCACCCACGCTCCATCGAATCCCTCGTTCGCCTCCCGCGTCTTGTCCGCTTGCACCCGGGCGAAGGCCGTCGCGTTCACCGCGGGATCCTTCCGGCTCGGCACGAACGCCGCCATCCCGCCGATGGCGTGCGCGCCGCGCCGGTGGCAGGTGTCCACCAGAAGCCTTGCATACGCCTGCATGAACGGCACGGCCATCGTCACCTGGGCGCGGTCGGGCAGGACGAACTCGGGCCGCTCATGGAATGACTTGATGATGCTGAAGAGGTAGTCCCACCGGCCCGCGTTGAGACCGGCGGCGTGCTCCCGCAGCTCGTAGAGGATCTCCTCCATCTCGAACGCGGCGAGGACCGTCTCGATCAGGACCGTGGCGCGGACGGTGCCCCCCGGGACGCCAAGGGCGGACTGCGCAAACACGAACACGTCGTTCCAGAGCCTGGCCTCGCGGTGGCTCTCCAGCTTGGGCAGGTAGAAATACGGGCCGGTTCCGCGCGCGAGCAGCTCGTGGGCGTTGTGGAAGAAGTAGAGCCCGAAGTCCACCAGGCTGGCGGGCGCCGCCCGGGCCTCGAACCGCAGGTGCTTCTCATCGAGGTGCCAGCCGCGGGGGCGCACCACCAGGGTCGCCAGCCGCTGCGCCAGCTCGTAGCGTTTCCCCTCCGGACTGGTGAAGGCGAGCGTGCGGCGGACGGCGTCGATGCAGTTGCTCTGGCCCGCGATCACGTTGATCCAGGGCGGGGAGAGCGCGTCCTCGAAGTCACCCATGAAGACCCGCGCGCCCGAGTTGAGCGCATTGATCATCATCTTGCGCTCGACGGGGCCCGTGATCTCGACCCGCCGGTCGGTGAGGTCGGGCGGAGCGGAGGCGACCTGCCACTCGGACGCGCGGATGTCAGTCGTATCGGCCAGGAAGTCAGGCAGCATGCCGCCGAGCAGCGATTGCCGGACCTTCCGGCGGCGCCCGAGCAGGTCGGCGCGCCGGGGCGCGAACTCCCGGACGAGGTCCCCCAGGAACGCCAGCGCCCCGGGCGTGAGTACCCGTTCGATCCCGCTCACCTCCGGTCCCGCGACTTCGATCTGTGACGCACGACTGGTCACTGGCACCTCACGGTAGTACTCATCGGATGGATCGTAGATACACTCGCGGCGCTCGCGAAAGGAGTGAGGATGCCGGATCGTCCCACGGTCGCCGTGCTCGGCCTCGGCGCGATGGGTATGCCTATCGCCCGCAATCTCGTCGCGGCCGGCTTGCCGGTGAGCGTCTGGAACCGGAGCCCGGAGCGCGCCCGCGCGGTCGCAGGCGCACGCCCGGCGGTCGCGCCGGCCGACGCCTGCGCGGAGGCGGACATCGCCCTCACGGTGCTGGCCGACGACCGCGCCGTGGAAGACGTGGTCTTCGGCGGCAGGGGCATGCTGGCGAGCCTCCGCCGCGCCGCCTGCCACGCGGGGATGAGCACCATCTCGATGGCGCTCTCCCGCCGGCTCGCGGCGGCGCACGAAGCTGCCGGGCAGGGGTACGTCGCGGCGCCGGTGTTCGGGCGCCCCGAGGCGGCCGCGGCGCGGCAGCTCTGGATCGTAGCCGGCGGGTCGGATGCCGACGTGGAGCGCTGCGCGCCGGTGCTCGAGATCCTTGGCCAGGGAACGTTCCGGATGGGCGATGCCCCACAGGCGAGTCTCGCCAAGCTGCTCGGCAACTTCCTCATCGCCTCCACGATCGAGATGCTCGGTGAGGCGTTGAGCGCGGCGGAGAAGGCGGGGATGGAGCCCGCTCGGTTCCTCGACCTGCTCACCGGCACGCTGTTCGGGGCACCGGTGATCCGGCGGTATGGACAGCTGGTGGCCGACACCGCCTTCGAGCCCGCTGGCTTCCGCCTGCCGCTCGGCCTCAAGGACATCGGGCTCGCGCTCGAGGCCGGCGAGGAGCTGCGGGTGCCGCTACCGCTCGCCGGCTTGGTCCGCAGCCGACTGCTCACCGCGCTCGCGCGAGACCGGGCGCATTTCGACTGGTCGGGGCTGGCCTCCGTCATCCGCGAGGAAGCTGGCCTTCCTCCGGTGAAGAGCAGAAGAGCAGAAGAGCCGAAGAGCAGATGACCTGCCCCAAATCTGCTCTCAGCTCTTCTGCGCTTCAGCTCTTCTGCTCTTCGAGCAGGCGCGGAATGTCCTCAGGTGTCCCGAGCCAATAGTCTGGGCGCGCCTGCTGGAGGTGCTCCCGGCCGAACGGTCCCCAGAGCACGGCAGCCGTCTGCACCCCCGCCGCGCGGCCCGACCGCATGTCGTGGATGCTGTCGCCGATGTAGACCGTGGTCGCGGGATCCGCGCCGAGCAGGCGCACGGCCCGCTCCACGGGCTCCGGATGTGGCTTCGGGTTCTCCACGTCGTCGGCGCATACCATCACGTCGATCAGCTGGTCGAGCCCCACGAGCCGAAGCCCCCGCAGGGCGCCCTGCTGGTTCTTGCTGGTCACGAGGCCGGTGCTCGCGCCCCGCGCCTTGACCTCCCGCATGGCGTCCAGCACGCCGGGATAGATCGTCACCATACGGTCGTGATTCGCCAGGTTGTACTCCCGGTAGGTCGCGATCAACGCCTCCAGCCGCTCCGGGTCGTCTTTCCAGTCGCCGAACTGCACGCGGAGCGGCGTCCCCACACCCTCCAGCCATTCGTCGTCCGAGCGCGCGGGAAGCCCGTGCGTGGCCAGGGTGTGGTGGTAGCTGTCGAGGATGAGCCGGACCGAGTCGATCAGCGTGCCGTCGAGATCGAAGAGCAGGGTGCGGAGCGCTGGCATCGCGGCAACGTAGCGCCGCTCAGGAACAAAATCACTCCGGTGACCCGTGCCTGGAGCGCGGAGGCCGGTTCCGCGGGCACGGGCAGCTGGTGCAGCGTCGCCAGCAACGCCGGTGCGTCCAGCCGGGCCAGCCGCGCGACCTCGGCGGCTTCGCCCGCCGTGTGGCCGCGAGCCGCGAAGG
>JBOHSY010000029.1:0-3253 GCA_050733355.1 Gemmatimonadales bacterium
CGGCTCTTATGCTCTTCTGCTCCTCTGCTCTTCTGGTGCTCGCCTGCGGCGGGGACACCGGGCCGAATGGACCGGGGCCGCGAACCTATCGCATGGGCTTCTCGGGCATCCCGCCCCGCCCCGACCAGTCCGCCGTTCTCCCGACCGTGGATCAGTGGGTATCGAGGGCCGATGTCGCGGTCCGCGCCCTGCACCTCGACCGGGTGGAGCACTACCGGAGCAGGGGTCTCGCCGTCGTCGTCACGCTGGATGCGACCGACGGGCTCGACCGCGCGGCGGAGGCGCCGAGCTGGTTGCCCTGGGGCGGAGCATCACCGGGCCGGCCGTCCAGCAGGCATATCGGGATTACGCCGTCGCCCTCGCGACCATCCTCGCTCCCGACTACCTGGGCCTGGCCGCCGAAACCAATCTGATCCGCCTCGTGGCAGCACCGACGCTGTACGCCGCGTTGGTGGCGATGGTCAACGATGCCGCCGCGGACCTGCGTGCGGCCGCGGCCGCGGTCCCGCTGTACGTCAGCGTGCAGGCGGAGGTGGCGTGGGGGCGGCAGCAGCCGACGCCCGCGTACATCGGTGTCGCGCAGGATCTCGCCGATTCCCCTTCGTGCAGGCGCTCGGGCTCTCGTCGTACCCGTATCTGGGCGGGTTCGGGAACCCGGAGGAGGTGCCGCTCGACTACTATGCCCGGCTGGGCGACGATGCGTCGCTGCCCGTGCTCGTGGTCGAGGGAGGATGGCCGTCGGTGACGGTCGGTGCCGCCGAGTCGAGCCCCGAGGAGCAGGCGCGCTGGATCGATCGGCAGGTGGCGCTGGTCGACGCGGCCGGCGCGGAAGCCGTCTTTCAGCTCACCTTTACGGATCTCGACGAGCAGGGCGGCTGGCCGGCGGGCATCGCTCCGTTCACCAGACTCGGCCTCGTGGACGCGGCGTTCAACGCGAAGCCGCGCTGGCACGCTGGGACGCTGCGTTTGCCCGTGTCCGGCAATGACTGCGGGTTCCGGGAAGAGCGGAAGAGCGGAAGAGCAGAGGAGCAGAGGAGCAGAGGAATGAGGGGCCGTTCATCTGCTCTTCGGCTCTTCTGCTCTTCAGGCTTCAAGGCGCTAGCCGCTCGATCCGCCACCCGTCGCCCTCGCGCGCGTAGCGGATCCGGTCGTGCAGCCGGTTCTCCCGCCCCTGCCAGAACTCGATCGTCTCCGGCCGCACCACGTACCCGCCCCAGTCCGGCGGCAGTGGCACCTCGCGCCCGTCGAATCGCGCCGTGACCTGGCGCAGCCGTCCCTCCAGGTCGCTGCGCGACCCGATCACATGGCTCTGATGCGAGGTCCAGGCCCCGAGCCGGCTCCCCAGGGGGCGTGACTGGAAGTACGCCTCGCTCTCCTCGCGGGACATGCGGGAGACCGTCCCGGTGATCCGCACCTGGCGTTCCAGCTCGCCCCAGTGGAACACCAGCGCCGCCCGCGGATTCGCCTCGAGGTCCTGGCCCTTCCGGCTTCGATAATCGGTGAAGAAGGCGAAGCCGCGGTCGTCGGCCGCCTTGAGCAACACGATGCGGGCGGACGGGTCGCCGTCGGGCGTCGCCGTGGCGAGCGTCATGGCGTTCGGCTCCAGCAGCTCGGCCCGGTGCGCGTCGTTGAACCAGTGCGCGAACTGGCTGAGGGGATCGGGGTCAACCTCGGCTTCGTCGAGCCGCGCGGCGGCGTACTCCCTGCGCAGATCTGAGATCGACATGCTCGTGAGAGGTGAGGTGAGAGGTGAGAGGTGAGAGGTGAGAGGCGAGAGGGCGCGTGAGGCCCTTCTCACCTCTCACTTCTCACCGCTTACGGGATCAGGTGCAGCTCCGTCTGCCGCTGATATGCCCACCGCGGCACGCCATCGGGGCCCATCACCATATCCTCCTCCTGCGGCAGCCGGACCCGCTGCCCGTTCCACTCGGGGATGGCCGACGTGGCCTGGAGCTCGACCGAGTACCACATGGTGGGGATCACCTTGTGGTCGCCCCGGCCGGGCACGCCCTCCTGGCGGTCCCAGAGGCCGATGAGCGGCCCCGCGCCGTGGCCGTGCAGTCCGATCGGGTGCGAGTAGATCGTACCGTCGATGCCTTCCTTCGCGAGGCGAGCGCGCGAGGTGGCGAGGATCTCGTTGCCGGTACGCCCGGGCCGGATCTCCTCCATCAGGATATCCTGCATCCGATTGGAGCGTGCGAGCGCCTTCTTCAAACCCGGCGGCGCGTCCCGCTCGCCGCCCCGCAGCACGTAGGCGAGGTGCTGGATGTCCGTGTTGAGCCGCAGCGCGGTGATGCCGACGTCGCAGTGGAGCACGTCGCCCCGCTCGATGATCGGATCGTCGCCCAGCTGCTCGTCGGTCGCGCCCTTCCGCTGGACGTCCACCGACGGCTGGAACCAGGTGCCGAGGCCCCGGTCGTTCACCGCTTGGCGGAAGTACCAGACGAGATCGCTCGTCCGGGTGGTGCCCGGCTTCACGATCCGGTCGGAGAACATCGTGTCGATCAGCGTCCAGGTGAGCTTCGCGAGATCGTGGTAGAACCGCTGTTCGTCGGGGAGCCGCGCGGCGAGCAGGTCCACCGCGAGCCCCTCCGCGCGCTTGAAGCGCTTGGTCCACCGGGGTCCGAGTGCGCGCTTCATCCCCTCGTATTCGCCCGCCGTGAGTCCGTCGGCGAAGGCGAAGGTACGGGAGATGTTCACGCCGATCACCTTGGGACGGCGGGTCTCGATGGCTTCCTTGAGCACCTCCCACTGCTGGTCGCCCCAGAGCTCCGCCTGCCGCCCGGCTACCGCCGCCTCGACCCGCCGCGTGCTGCGCACCGCGCGGTAGACCCCGCCCTGTGAGGTGCCGCCGAGCGCGATCCGCTCGATGCCGCCCTCGGGGCCCCGGTCCCAGAAGACGTAGATCGTGCGCCGCCGCGCGGCGAACGTCGTGGGCGACACCAGCGCCTTGAACAGCGGGTCCTCGGCGTACTCGCGCATCGGAATCACCCACATGTCGATCCCGTACCGCCTCATGAGGCCCGGCAGGATGCTGTCCACCCGCGCCTGCAGCCAGAGCTGCTCGCGATCGGCCTGCTGGCGGAGGGTGCCGAAGGGGCGATGTTGGGCGGACAGGCGGGCGGGCGGGCTGGCGGACAGGGCGCCCGCGGCGAGGGCCAGGCCCAGCGCGACGGCTCGGAGGTGTGTGAGCATGGAGAAACTTAGGCGGAAGCAGGCGGGAGCGGACGGGAGCAGGCGGGAAGGGTTGAAT
>JBOHSY010000030.1:0-1101 GCA_050733355.1 Gemmatimonadales bacterium
CGCCCGCGCCGGCGGCGCCCCGGCCCCGACCGGCCCGGGCCCTGACGCCCGGGGAGCGCGAGGCCGCGCTGGCGCAGTTGCACAGTCCCCGCTTCGTCGACCTCGCCCCGCGGGAGGTCTACGCCACGTTGCTCGACGAAGGCCACTACCTCTGCTCGCCGCGCACGATGTACCGGCTCCTGGCCGCCGCCCACGAGGTTCGGGAACGGCGCAACCAGCTCCGGCACGTCGCCCCACGCCCCGAGCTGCTCGCCACCGGGCCCAACGAAGTGTGGTCGTGGGACATCACCAAGCTCCTCGGCCCGGCCAAGTGGACGTACTACTACCTCTACGTCATCCTCGACATCTTCAGCCGCTACGTCGTCGGCTGGATGGTGGCGCACGCCGAGAGTGCGCGCCTGGCCGAGCGGCTGATCGCCGCCACCTGTGAGACCCAGGGGATCCGCGCCGGCCAGCTGACGGTCCACGCCGATCGGGGGACGTCGATGACCTCCAAGGCGGTGGCCCTGCTTCTGGCCGATCTCGGGATCATCCGGACGCACAGCCGGCCGCACGTCTCCAACGACAACCCGTTCTCGGAGGCACAGTTCAAGATCCTCAAGGCCCGGCCCGAGTTTCCCGAGCGGTTCACCAGCGCCGAAGCGGCGCGCGCCTTCTGGATAAGATCCTCAAGGGCGCGAAGCCGGCCGACCTGCCCGTGGAGCGACCCACGAAGTTTGAGCTGGTCATCAATATGAAGACTGCGAACGCACTGGGAATCAAGATCCCCACCTCCCTGCTCTTACGAGCAGACCAGGTCCTTGAGTGAGTTCGCTCGTAGGCGTGGCGCGTCGAGCGGCGCCCAACTACCCGCTTCAGCGGACCGGCTCCGCCGGCCGCTGAGCGGTACGTTAGGCGTCATGGACGAGAGCGATCTCACGTTCGATTGGTACGATGCCTGGATTCTGGCTGCCCTTGTTTGGGCCACCGAAGAGGATGCTCCTGTCCCACTTTGGCGCCTTATCGCCACAGCTGACGCTCTAAACAAGGCAATCCTTAGCCGCGGCGAACTAGAGTGCGGAATAGGGCGCCTTGTAAGTGCAGGTCTTATGAGTGCAGCAC
>JBOHSY010000031.1:0-1585 GCA_050733355.1 Gemmatimonadales bacterium
GGATGCGCCCGCGGTGGACCCGGTCTCGCCGTACGCCGCCACGAAGCGCGCGGGCGAGCTGCTGGTGCGCGCCGCCGCGCCGTTGCACGGCTTCCGCGCGGCGGCGCTGCGATTCTTCACCGTGTTCGGGCCGCGGCAGCGGCCGGACCTCGCCATCCACGCGTTCGCCCGGCGCATGGCGGACGGTCGCCCGCTCGTCCTCTACGGCAACGGCACGCAGGCGCGGGACTACACCTACTGCGACGACATCGTGGCCGGCGTCGTCGCGGCCGTCGACTGGACCGCGGGCGCGCCCGTCGGCATGGAGCTGTTCAACCTCGGTGGCAGCCGGCCGCTGCCGCTCAAGGTGCTGGTGAGCGAGCTGTCCACGGCGATGGGCATGCGCCCGGCGCTGGCGTGGGCGCCGATGCAGCCGGGCGACGTGCAGCTCACCTGCGCCGACGTGGAGAAGGCGCGGCGCGTGCTCGGCTTCGAGGCGCGCACGCCGTTCGCCGAGGGCATCCAGCGGTTCGCCGCGTGGTTCTGGAGGGCCTATGCACGAACGACCAGCTGACCGGCTGCTCGCGCGGGCGCGCGAGCGCTTCACGCTGCAGGACTATCACGGCGCGCTGCACCTCGCGGACGAGCTGCTGGGCGGCGGCCACGCGTACGCGGACGCGCACCAGCTGCGCGGGGTCGCGCTCGCGCTCCTCGGCCATCCCGAGCGCGCGCTGGAGGCGTTCGACGCAGCGCTGGCCATCAATCCGCGGTACACCGACGCGCTGGTGCACCGCGGCATCGTACTCGGCGACCTGGGCCGCACCGAGGAGGCCGCCGACGCGCTCGCCCGCGCCGCCGCGGAGCGCGAGGGGCGCCTCGGCGGGTTGCCGCGGACGGTCGCCGGGCAGCTCGCCAAGCTGCACGCGGAGCTCGCCGAGGCCTACGCCGAGGCCGGGCTGCTCGAGGACGCGATCCGGGAGTATCGCCGCGCGCTGGAGCTGGGACCGGCGTTCCACGACTTGCGGTTCCGTCTCGCCCGCCACATGCTCGCGGCCGGGCACTACCTCGACGCCCGCGACGAGCTCGAGCGGGTAATGGCCGCGCAGCCGGACTTCGACGATGCGCGCGCCACGCTCGGGCTGGCGCGTTATCTCTCCGGCGACGCCGACGGCGCGCGGGAGGTCTGGCGGGCCTGTCGCGAGCGGCGGCCGGACGATGCGCGTCTCGGCGCCTACCTCGCCATGGTGGAGCGCATCCCGAAGTGAGAGTGCTAGTGCGAGTGCTGCTGCCGGTGCTAGTCGTCGTCGGGTGCGGCGGCGCAGGCGGACCGGAGCTCGCCGGCGACCGGGCCTACGGCGCCGCGCGCTACCAGGAGGCGTTCGCCGCGTATCGCGATGCCGCGGGCAGCGATGGCCCCGGGCGCGTATGGGCCAAGCTGGGGGCGGCGGCGCTGTATGCTGGCGAGCTCCGCGCGTCGGCCGGCGGGTGGCGCCGGCTCGCGGAGGACGATCCGACCCGGCTCGAGGAAGCGGCCGATGGCCTCGAGGCCGTGGCGCGCGAGGCGGAGCGGCGCGGCGATGCCGCCGCGCTCCAGGACGCCGTGCTC